>NZ_JBXTSN010000009.1:44292-146207 GCF_057158775.1 Antribacter sp. NEAU-D49
TGGTCATGCGACCAACCTACCCGGCGCCGGTCGCCCGCGCCCCCGGCTCGGGGCTCGGGCGACCGGCGTCACACCGACGGTCAGGCCTGTTCCGGGTCGGAGCGCCCCTCGTCGTCGTCGGGGACCTCCAGCGCCTGCTCGACGACGTCCGCCTCGTCGGCCGCGCCCGTGCGGTCCGGGCGCGGGACGGGCGGCTTGTACTCGTCGGCCTCGTGCTCGTCGGGCTCCTCGACCGTCTCGCCGAGGGTCTCGTCCAGCGCGCCGGGCGTCTCCTCGGGAGCGTCCAGGCCCGCGTCGCGCCAGGCGTCGTGTCCGGGGACCGTGCTCATGGTGCCTCCTCGCAGGTCGGTGGGGTGCGTCCCCATCGTGTCCCGCCCCCCGCGGGTTCGCCACCCGCCGGCCGCCCCGGCTCAGCGCCCCGTCGGCGCAGTCGGCAGCAGCGCCCACGCCACGTGCGGCCAGCCGCCCAGCGCGGCGGTCAGCGCGTCCCGGACCTCGCCCGCCTCGGGCGGGTCGAGCAGCGCCCGGACGGGCACGGTGTGCAGCGCGGCGCTCCCCGGCTCGTAGACCACCGCGTCGCCCTCCTCGCCCGCGCCGTCGGCCCACGTCAGCAGCACCACGTGGCGCGGGATCGCCGTGTCGAGGCCGCGTCCGACGTCGCCGCCGGTGAACAGCGGGACGGGCACGCCCGCCCGGGCCGAGTCCACCGCCGTCGCGAGGACCTCCCGGCTCGACGGCCGACGGCGGCCCCGGCGCGCCGGCTCGTCCCGGACCGGACGCGGTGCAGGCCCCGGCTCCGGCCGCCCGACCACGCGGTGCGTGTACCGGACGTCGCCGAACCGGGCCGTGGCCGCGGCGCCCCAGGGCGGCGTGCCGAACCTCTCGGGCCAGCTGGTCACGAGAAGCCCTCGCCGGTTGGTGGCCCTCCTGGTCGCCCGCTGGAGCGCGGCCCAGCCCTCCTCCACGTCCCCGGCGGCGAGGCGCGCGGCCAGCCGCGGGTCGCCCGCGAGCGCCAGCATCGAGAGCACGGCGGAACCGCACGTGGTCCCGTCGACCTGCCGCGCGGGGACGCTGGTCCCCTCGAACGAGGGCAGGGTCAGGCGGCGCGGCTTCCCGACCACGCCGGCCCCCCGCTCCCGCGCGAGCGGGTCCAGGACGGCCTTGCGCCGCGCGGGCGGCACGCCGTCGTGGAGGGGAGCGACGTCGTCGGGCAGCGCACGGCCGACGACGCCCGCGAGGCCCTCCGCGAGGGCCGCCACGGGCGGGATCGCGGGCAGCGCGCCCGAGAAGGCGCCGAGGGCGCGCAGGACGGACGAAAGGCGCAGGCTGGACTTCACGGCGAGACCATATCCGTCGCCGAGGGAGTGCGCCCGGTCAGGCGATCCGGTCCAGGATCAGCGGCGAGGTCTCGACGGCGGTGCCCTCCGGAACCACCGACCACGCACCGTCGAGCGCCTCGAGGGCGCGGCCGAAGCGCTCGGGGGTGTCGGTGTGCAGGGTCAGCAGCGGCTGCCCGGCCACGACGGCGTCACCCGGGCGGGCGTGCCACTCCACGCCGGCCCCCGCCTGCACCGGGTCCTCCTTGCGGGCGCGGCCCGCGCCGAGACGCCAGGCCGCCACGCCGACCCCGTAGGCGTCGAGGGTGGCGAGCACGCCCGACGACGGCGCCACGACCGTCTCGGTCTCCTTCGCGACGGGGAGCGGAGCGTCGACGTCGCCACCCTGGGCCGCGATCATGGCCCGCCACGCGTCCATGGCGCGCCCGTCGGAGAGGGCGGCGCGGACGTCGTCGGCCCCCGCGGGCCGGCCGGCGGCCGCGAGCATCTCGACGGCGAGGGCGACGGTCAGCTCGACCACGTCGGCCGGGCCTCCCCCGGCGAGCACCTCGACCGACTCGCGCACCTCGAGGGCGTTCCCCGCGGTGAGGCCCAGCGGCACCGACATGTCGGTGAGCAGGGCGACGGTGCGCACGCCGGCGTCCGTGCCGAGGTCGACCATGGTGCGGGCGAGCTCGCGCGCGTCCTCCACGGTCTTCATGAAGGCGCCGGAGCCCACCTTGACGTCGAGCACGAGCGCGCCCGTGCCCTCGGCGATCTTCTTCGACATGATCGACGACGCGATGAGCGGGATCGCCTCGACAGTCCCGGTCACGTCGCGCAGGGCGTACAGCTTGCGGTCGGCGGGGGCGAGGCCCGAGCCCGCGGCGCAGATGACCGCGCCCACGGAGTCGAGCTGCGCCATGAGCTCGTCGTTCGACAGCGCCGCCCGCCAGCCCGGGATGGACTCGAGCTTGTCGAGCGTGCCACCCGTGTGGCCGAGCCCGCGGCCGGAGAGCTGCGGCACCGCCACGTCGAACGCCGCGACGAGCGGCGCGAGCGGCAGCGTGATCTTGTCGCCCACGCCGCCGGTGGAGTGCTTGTCGGCCGTGGGGCGCGAGAGCCCGGCGAACGACATCCGCTCGCCGGTCGCGATCATCGCGGCCGTCCAGCCGGCCACCTCGGCACGCGTCATCCCGTTGAGGAGGATCGCCATCGCGAGGGCGCTCATCTGCTCCTCGGCCACCACGCCCCGGGTGTAGGCGTCCACCACCCAGTCGATCTGCTCCGGGGCGAGGACGCCCCCGTCGCGCTTGGTGCGGATGACGTCGACGGCGTCGAACTGCTCGGTACCCATAGCCTTACTCTCCCTCACGGACCGCGAGGTCCTCCGGTCCGAACGCCTGCGGCAGCACCTCGGACATCGGCAGGACGCCGCGCGGCGTGTCCACGAGCAGCTCGGGGCCGCCGTGCTCCCAGAGCAGCTGGCGGCAGCGGCCGCACGGCATGATCGCCGTGCCGTCGCGGTTCACGCAGGCGAAGGCGACGAGCCGGCCGCCCCCGCCCGTGATCAGGGCGGAGACGAGCGAGCACTCGGCACACAGCGTCACGCCGTAGGCGGCGTTCTCGACGTTGCAGCCCACCAGGAGCCGCCCGTCGTCCGCGTAGGCCGCGGCCCCCACGGGGAAACCGGAGTAGGGGGCGTAGGCACGCAGCATGACGTCCCGGGCGGCCTCCCGCAGAGACTCCCAGTCGATGGTCACGGTCATCCCTTCACGTAGGGGATGCCCTCGGCGGCCGGCGGGCGGGACCGGCCCACGAGCCCCGCGACGGCGAGGATGGTGACGACGTACGGCACCATGAGCATGAACTGGCTCGGCACGGGCGAGCCCACGACGGACAGCACGCTCTGCAGGTTCGACGCGAAGCCGAAGAGCAGGCCGGCCAGGGCGGCACGCACCGGGTGCCACTTGCCGAAGATGACCGCCGCGAGCGCGATGAAGCCCGCGCCCGCCGTCATCTCGCGGTTGAACTGGCTGAGCGACACCACCGTGTAGAAGGAGCCGCCCAGGCCCGCGACGGCACCGGCCCAGAGCAGCGCGTTGTAGCGCGTGCGGACCACGTCGATGCCCACGGTGTCGGCGGCGAGGGGGTGCTCCCCCACGGCACGGACGCGCAGACCCCAGCGTGTGCGGAACAGCGCGAACCACACGAGGCCGACGGCCAGGAACATGAGGTACACGATGATCGTCTGGTCGAACAGCACCGGGCCGATCACGGGGATGCGCTCCAGCAGCGGGATGCCGACCCGCGGGAAGCGCGTGGTCGCATTGAGCGTCTCGGTGGCCGGCTGGAGCACCTGCGAGTACAGGAAGCTCGTGAGGCCGATGACCAGCACGTTGAGCACCACGCCGACGATGACCTGGTTGACGTGGTACGTGATGGTGAACAGGCCGAGCACCAGCGAGACGAGCATTCCGGCCAGCACCGCGGCGAGCGCGCCCGCGTAGGGCGAGTCGGTCAGCGAGCCCACGATCGCGGCGGTGAACGCCCCCGCGAGCAGCTGGCCCTCGATGGCGATGTTGACGATGCCGACGCGCTCGCTCAGCACGCCGCCGAGGGCGCCGTAGACGAGCGGCACGGAGAGGAGCACGGCACCGCTGAGCAGGCCCACGATCGACAGGTCGCGCGGGCTGCCCGCGGCGGCCCAGGCGAGGAAGCCGAGCAGGATCGCGAACGCGGCCGCTCCCGGGAGCCAGGCCGGCGTGCGGCGGCCGCGGGCGGTGAGGAGCGCAGACCCGGCCGACGCGAGCGCGGCCACCACGAAGCACACCCAGGCGGTGGCCGCGGCGGGCACCACGATCACGGGGATGGTGAAGAAGTCGCCCGACGTCGACAGCGCGAACCGAGCGTCCCCCGCGTGCGGCGCGAGGAGCAGCAGCACGGCGAACAGCACCGTCACGACGCCGAGCGTCACGGCGGTCTTCCAGGAGACCTGGGCGACCTGGCGCGCCTCGGTCTCGGGCGCCTGCGGCGCCTCCACGGTCGCGGCGGTCACGCCGTCACCTCCTTCTTCTTCGCTGCCCGACGACGGTCTGCCGCACCCGGGCGCTTCCGCGCGCCCGGGACGGGGAGCCGGAAGATGGCACGGACGAGGGGCGGGGCGGCGATGAACAGCACGATGAGCGACTGGACGACGAGCACGATCTCGTCCGGGACGCCCTCCGAGACCTGCATGGTGGAACCGCCGGCCTTGAACGCGCCGAACAGGATGCCGGCCGCGAGGACACCCCAGGGGCCGGAGCCGCCCAGGAGCGCCACGGTGATGGCGTCGAAGCCGATGCCGGCGTCGATGTCGGAGCTGAAGCCCGTGGTCACCGAGCCGAGCACCTGGCTCGCACCGGCCAGGCCGACGAGCCCGCCCGCGAGCAGCATGGCTGTGGTGGTCGCACGCGGCACGTCGATGCCGGCGACGCGGGCCGCCCGCGGGTTCTCGCCCACCGCCCGGAACTCGAAGCCCATGCTGGACCGGTTGAGCAGCCACCACACGCCCACGACGGCGAGCAGCGCGAGGACGAAGCCCCAGTGCAGGTTGAACCGCTCCCCCAGGAGGCCCGGCAGCTGCGCCGACTCCGCCGTCGGCGGCGTCTTCGGGTTGGCCGAGCCGGGGGCCTGCAGCAGGCCGGGCGTCGACAGCAGGTAGAAGACGAGGTAGAAGCCCACGTAGTTGAGCATGATCGTGACGATCACTTCGTGGGCGCCGGTGCGCGCCTTGAGGAGGCCGGCGATACCGGCCCAGAGGGCGCCCGCGGCGATGCCGGCGACGAGCGCCAGCAGCAGGTGCAGCGGGAACGGCAGGCCCTTCACACCGAAGCCGATCCAGCCCGCGGCTGCCGCGGCCAGCAGCATCTGCCCCTGCCCGCCGATGTTGAACAGGCCGGCCCGGAACGCGACGGCGACGCCGAGGCCCGCGGCGATCAGCGGCGTCGCATAGTTCAGCGTCTCGGTCAGCGGCCGGATCGCCTGGACGAACGACTCCGCGCGCGAGTTGTAGACGGCGCCGCGGAACAGCGCCGAGTAGGCACCGCCGATGGCGTCGCCCAGCGCGGCGAACGTGTCGCTCGGACGGCTGAAGAAGTAGACGGAGGCCTCCTGGACGCCCTCGTCGGTGAACGCGATCATCACGGAGCCCACCAGGACGGCGAGGACGACGGCGCCGACAGCCACCGTCCAGCGCGCCGAGGCGATCTCCTGGAGCGCGGTGGCCCAGCGGTCCTGGGTCGGCTCGTGCTCGGTGTCCGGACCCGCGGTCATGCGGCGCCCCCTTCTGCGTCCTGGGGCACGATGCCCGCCATCATCATGCCGAGGACGTCGCGCGGCGTGGTGCCGGGGACGATCCCCACGACCCGGCCCCGGTACATGACCATGATCCGGTCGGCGAGCGCGACGGCCTCGTCGAGCTCGGTGGACACGACGACCACGGGTACCCCGGCGTCGCGCGTGGCGACGATGCGCTTGTGGATGAACTCGATGGACCCGACGTCGACGCCGCGGGTGGGCTGGGCCGCCACGAACAGGCGCAGGTCGCGGGACAGCTCGCGGGCGAGGACCACCTTCTGCTGGTTGCCGCCCGAGAGGCGGCCTACGGCGGTGTCGATCCCCTGGGTGCGCACGTCGAACTCGGCGACCTTCTCGCGCGCGAACCGGTCGCGCTCCGCGAGCTGCAGGGCTCCGTTGCGCACGAACGGCGGGCCGTCGGCCCGGTCGAGCATGAGGTTCTCGGCGATGGTGAACTCGCCGACGAGCCCGTCGTGGGTGCGGTCCTCGGGGACGAACCCGACGCCGGCGTCGAGGACGGAGCGCACGGAGCGCCCGGCCAGCTCGGCGCCGTCGAGCCGGATGCTGCCGGTGACGTTCTGCTGGAGGCCGATGAGGGCCTCGGTGAGCTCCGTCTGGCCGTTGCCCTGTACACCCGCCACGACGAGGATCTCGCCGCCGCGCACGTCGAAGGAGACGTCGTCCACCAGGACAGCGCCCGTCTCGCTCGTGACCACGAGGTTCTCGACGGTGAGGCCTGTGTCGGCGACCACCGGCGCGTCCTTCTGCACGGTGAGCGACACGGCACGGCCCACCATGAGCGACGCCAGCTCGGCGTCGGTGGCCGTGGGGCTGGCCTCGCCGACGATCTTGCCGAGGCGCACCACGGTGATCTTGTCGGCCACCTCGCGGACCTCGCGGAGCTTGTGGGTGATGAAGACGATGGCCGCGCCGTCGTCGCGCAGCTGGCGCATGATCCCCATGAGCTCGTCCGTCTCCTGGGGGGTGAGCACGGCGGTGGGCTCGTCGAACACGAGCACGTCCGCGTCGCGCGACAGCGCCTTGATGATCTCGACGCGCTGCTGCACGCCCACGGGGAGGTCCTCGACCACGGCGTCGGGGTCCACGTGGAAGCCGAAGCGGGCGGAGATCTCGCGGACCCGGGCCCGCGCGGCCTCGAGGTCGAGCACGCCCGCGCCCTTGGTCTGCTCGTGTCCCAGCATGACGTTCTCCGCCACGGTGAACACGGGGACCAGCATGAAGTGCTGGTGCACCATGCCGATGCCGGCCGCCATCGCGTCGCCGGGCCCGGAGAAGCTCTGGACCTCGTCGTCCAGGAGGATCTGGCCCTCGTCGGCGGTGTACAGGCCGTACAGCACGTTCATCAGCGTCGACTTGCCGGCGCCGTTCTCACCCAGGAGACAGTGGATCTCTCCCGGCTCGACCACCAGGTCGATGTGGTCGTTGGCGACGAGCGCACCGAAGCGCTTGGTGATGCCACGCAGCTCGAGCCGCATTCTCTCGTCCTTCCCTGCTCGTCCTCGTGGGAGAGCCCGGTCAACAAAGCAGGACCCGGGGGGATCCGGCCCAGGACAAGCCTAGGCTGGTCCCCCCGGGACCCGTGGTGCACTAGCGGGCGACGAACGTCACTCGCCGAGGTAGGACTTGACCTCGACCTCGCCGGCGATGATGGCCTCCTTGAGAGCGGCCACCTCGTCGACGAGCGCCGGGTCGACCTTGTCCTCGAAGTTGTGCAGCGGCGCGATGTCCACGCCACCGTTCTCCAGCGTGCCGACGTACGCCTCGGGGTCGAAGTTGCCCTCGCCCGCGGCCACGACAGCCTCCGTCGTGGAGACGTCCATCTTCTTGAGGATCGACGTCAGGACGATGTCCTGGGTGGTCGGGTCCGTCTCGTAGAAGTCGGCGTCGACGCCCACGAGGGCGATCTCGCGACCCGAGTCCTGGATCGCGGCGATCGCGGACTGGTAGATGGGGCCACCGACCGGCAGGATCACGTCGACGCCCTGGTCGATGATGTTCTTGGCGGTGGTCTTGGCCGTCTCGTTGGCCTCGAAGCCGCCGGTGAAGGAGCCGTCGGTGCCGTCCCAGCCGATGACCTCGACCGCGGCGCCCTTCTCGGCGTTGTAGTGGTCGACGCCCTGCTTGAAGCCGTCCATGAAGATGCTCACGGTCGGGAAGTTCTGACCGCCGAAGGTGCCGACCTTGCCGGCCTCCGAGTAGCCCGCGGCGAGGTAGCCGGCGAGGAACGCCGCCTCGGCCGTGTTGTACAGGAGCGGCTTGATGTTCTCCGCGTCCTTGGTGCCGTCGAAGTCGTTGTCCGCGGCGTCGTCGATGAGGATGTACTCGAGCTCCGGGTTCGCGGTCGCCGACTCGACGGTCGCGGCCGACAGCGCGAAGCCGACGGTCACGATCGTGTCGCAGCCCTCGCCCACGAGGGACTCGAGGTTGCCCTTGTAGTCGCTCTCGGAGGCCGACTCGACGTCACGAAGCTCGGTGCCGAGCTGCTCCGCAGCGGCCTCCACGCCCTCGAAGCTGAGCTGGTTGAAGCTCTTGTCGTCGAAACCGCCGGCGTCGGAGACGATGCAGGGCAGGTAGTCGGCAGCAGCCGACGTCTCCCCACCGGTCGACTCCTCGGGGGCGGCGCCGCACGCGGCGAGCGTGAGAGCGGCCGCACCGGCCAGCGCGGTGAGCGCAACAGCCTTCTTCACCTGATGCTCCTGTCGATGAGGTTCAGCAGGGCCACGGACGGGCCCCATACCGCACCGAGCCTAGCCAGCACATCGGGCGTCTCGCGTTTCGGGACGGTAACGGGGACGAGTCGTTACCGAAGCGTCACCACGGAGGTGGGCGAATTCGGGCAGAGGTCAGGGACAGACCCTCAGCGGGCCGCGAGCTGGGCCAGCATCCGCACGCCCACGCCGATCGCCCGCTCGTCCACCACGAGGTCGCCCCGGTGGAGGTCGTGCGTGGCCCCGCCGGGCGTCCGGGTGCCGAGCCGCGCCATCGTCCCGGGGATCTTGGTGAGGTACCAGGCGAAGTCCTCGCCACCCATGGACTGCTCGGTCAGCACGACGGCGGCCGGGTCCACGGCCTCGCGCACGGCGGCCTCGAGGTCGCCCGTCACGTCGGCGTCGTTCTCCACCGGCGGCACGCCGCGCGTGTGGTGAACCGTGACGTCCACCTCGTAGGGCCGCACCACCTGCTCGACGACGTCGCGCAGCAGGCGGCCCGCCTGCTCCCACGCCCGCACGTCCAGGCAGCGGAGGGTGCCCTTGACGGTGCCCGTGGACGGGATCGCGTTGGGCGAGCTGCCCGCCCGGACGGCGCCCCAGGTGAGGTTGACGCCGGAGCGCGGGTCGAGGCGACGACCGAGCACCGCCGGGACCTGGGTGATGACCTGGCCCAGCGCGTAGACGACGTCGCCCGTCAGGTGGGGGCGCGACGTGTGCCCGCCGGTCGACGACACCGTCACGGAGACGGAGTCGGACGCCGACGTGATGGGGCCGATCCGCGTGCCGACCTGGCCCACGTCGAGCTTGGGCTCGCAGTGCACGGCGGCGATGCGGTCGACGCCGTCGAGCTCGCCCGAGGCGAGGACGTCGAGCGCACCCCCGGGGAACACCTCCTCGGCGGGCTGGAAGAACAGCCGGACCCCGCGGGTGAGCAGCCCCTCCTCGTGGAGGCGGGCGAGCACCAGGCCGGCGCCCAGGACCACGGTCGTGTGCACGTCGTGGCCGCAGGCGTGGGTCACGCCCGGGGTGGTCGACGCCCACGCGACCCCCGACGTCTCCTGCAGCGGCAGGGCGTCGAGGTCGGCGCGCAGGCCGAACCTGCCGGGCCCTGCCGGACCGAGGTCGCAGACGAGTCCCGTCCCGTCGAGCAGGCGGGGCTCCAGCCCGGCCGCGCGCAGCCGGTCGGCCAGCACCGCGGTGGTCCGCACCTCGGACCGCGAGACCTCGGGGTGGGCGTGCACGTCCCGGCGGAAGGCGATCAGCTCGTCCTCGAGACCAGGAGCCAGCGCGCGCACGCGATCTGCCAGCGCGCCGCGTGCCTCTCGCGCGATGGCTGCCAAGGTGCTGTCGTCGGCCTGTGCCGACCGGTCGCTCGAAACGATCTGATCCAGTTCCGCGAGGGTCACAGGGTTCACCCGGACGAGGGTACTCCGGGCCGCGGTGACTCGCGTCACAACGTTCCGCATCGTGGGACGCGGCGGTGGACAGGGCGTTGCGGGCAGCGCCGCGCCGCGATCAGGCGATCATGCAGCGGATCCGGCCGGATCTGCTGCACGATCGCCTGATCGCGGGCGATCACGACCAGGTTCAGAGCAGCTCGTCGAGCCCTCGCGCCCGGACGGCGTCCACGACGGACTTGACCTGCTGGGCGCGGGCCCGGGTCGTCACCAGGAGCGCGTCCGGGGTGTCCACGACCACCACGTCGTCCAGCCCGAGCACCGCGACGAGCCGCCCGGCCGCGGGCACCACGACGGAGCCGGCGCTGTCGATCCGGATCACGTCCGAGGGGTCGCCGAGCACCTTCGAGCCGGCGTCGTCGGCCGAGGGCAGCAGGGCCGCGAGGGAGTTGAAGTCGCCCACGTCGTCCCAGCCGAACGTCCCCGGGACCACGGCGACCCCGCCGACCGCGGCGACGGGCTCGGCCACCGCGTGGTCGATGGCGATGCGCTCCAGCCCGGGCCAGACGTCGGCCACCACCTTGGCCCGGTGGTCCGTGTCCCAGGCCGCGGCGATCTCCCGCAGCCCGTCGTGAAGCGCCGGGCGCTGCTCCGCCAGGTGCCCGAGCAGCACCGAGGTGCGGACGATGAACATCCCGGCGTTCCAGCGGTACTCGCCCGACCCGAGGTACTGGCGCGCCGTCTCGGCGTCCGGCTTCTCGGTGAAGCCCCGCGCGTGCATCGCCGTCGGCGCACCCTCCACTCCCAGGAGCGCCCCGCTGCGGACATAGCCGAAGGCCGTGGACGGCCGCGAGGCCGCGATCCCGATCGTGACCACGTAACCCGCCCGCGCGGCAGCGATCCCCTCACGGACCGCCTGCTCGAACGCCGACTGCCCCGACAGCACCTGGTCCGCGGCGAACGAGCCGATCACCACGTCGCCGTGGCGACGTTCCAGCACGGCCGCCGCCAGCCCGATGGCCGCCATGGAGTCACGCGGCGACGGCTCGGCCAGGACCGCGTCGTCCGCCAGGCCAGGGACCTGGGTCCGCGCAGCGGCGACGTGGTGCTCACCGGTCACCAGCACCACGCCGTCCGCGCCTGCGAGCGGGGTGAGCCGGTCCACCGTGGCCTGGAGCAGCGTGCGGCCCGAGCCGGTGAGGTCGTGCAGGAACTTTGGCGACCGGTTCCGCGAGACGGGCCACAGCCGCGTCCCGGCGCCGCCGGCCGGGATCACGGCGTAGAAGCCGTCGATGGGCGCATCGGAGGTCCCGCGGGCGTCGATGGTCATGGCGGCATCATAATGACGAGCGTTTTTGCTCCGACATCTCCCCTGTGGATTAGGTCACAGAAGCGACGCGGTATCGCCCGAGAACGGCCTCCGGCGACCATTGACAGGACCGGATGTCATTACAGTGGGATCGCCCGCTCGAACGAAGCCATTGGAGGCTTTCACAGTGCCTACCGCACCAGCAGGCACGCTCTACCGCGGCCGCGAAGGCATGTGGTCGTGGGTCGCGCACCGCGTGACAGGCGTGCTGATCTTCTTCTTCTTGCTCGTGCACGTGCTCGACACCGCGCTGGTGCGCGTGTCGCCCGAGGCGTACAACGCCGTCATCGGCACGTACCAGACCCCGATCATGGGGCTGGGCGAGGCCGGCCTCGTGGCCGCCATCGTGTTCCACGCCTTCAACGGCCTGCGCGTCATCCTCGTGGACTTCTGGGCCAAGGGGCCCAAGTACCAGCGGGTCATGCTCTGGGTCGTCCTGGGCCTCTTCGTCGTGACGATGGCGGGCTTCCTGCCGCGTCACCTCATGAACGTGTTCGGAGGTGGCCACTGATGGCCTACGGGACCTCTGCGGTGGCCAAGGTCGACTCGCCCCGCTCCCCCTACGTCCGTCGCAGGACGACGCGCGGCAACTACGAGCTGTACTCCTGGGTCTTCATGCGGGCGTCCGGCGTGGTGCTCATCGTGCTGATCTTCGGGCACCTCTTCGTCAACCTCATGGTGGGCGAGGGCGTGCACGCCATCGACTTCGGCTTCGTCGCCGGCAAGTGGGCCAACCCGATGTGGCAGGTCTGGGACCTGCTGATGCTGTGGCTCGCCATGATCCACGGCACCAACGGCGTCCGCACCATCATCAACGACTACGCGCAGAAGGACCTCACGCGCGGCGTCCTCAAGAGCCTGCTCTACCTCGCGTTCGTCATCGTGGTGGTGCTCGGCACGCTCGTCATCTTCACGTTCGACCCGTGCCCGCCGAACGCCCCGGAACACCTCATCGCCTCGTTCTGCCCTGCGCGCTGAGCACCACTCCCCAGCCCCACTCTTCACTAGCAGGAGGCATCGAGCCCGATGCAGACCCATCAGTACGACGTCGTGATCGTCGGCGCAGGCGGCGCCGGGATGCGCGCCGCCCTCGAGGCGTCCAAGGACGCCCGCACCGCTGTGATCTCCAAGCTCTACCCCACCCGGTCCCACACCGGTGCCGCCCAGGGCGGCATGGCTGCGGCCCTCGCGAACGTCGAGGAGGACAACTGGGAGTGGCACACCTTCGACACCGTCAAGGGCGGTGACTACCTCGTCGACCAGGACGCGGCCGAGATCCTCGCCAAGGAGGCCATCGAGTCCGTCCTCGACCTGGAGAAGATGGGCCTGCCGTTCAACCGCACGCCCGAGGGCAAGATCGACCAGCGCCGGTTCGGCGGCCACACGCGCGACCACGGCCAGTCCGCCGTGCGCCGCGCCTGCTACGCCGCGGACCGCACCGGCCACATGATCCTGCAGACGCTGTACCAGAACTGCGTCAAGCAGGAGGTGGAGTTCTTCAACGAGTTCTACGTGCTGGACCTCATCACGGACCACGACCTGGCGGCAGAGGACGTGCCCGAGGGCGTGGAGGTGAACGCGACCGGCGTGGTCGCCTACGACCTCGCCACGGGCGAGATCCACGTGTTCCAGGCCAAGGCGATCATCTTCGCCACCGGCGGCGCGGGCAAGATCTTCAAGACCACCTCGAACGCCCACACCCTCACCGGTGACGGCATGGCCCTGGCCTACCGTCGCGGCCTGCCGCTCGAGGACATGGAGTTCTTCCAGTTCCACCCGACGGGCCTCGCCGGCCTCGGCATCCTCCTCTCGGAGGCGGCGCGCGGCGAGGGCGGCATCCTCCGCAACGCGGACGGCGAGCGCTTCATGGAGCGCTACGCCCCCACCATCAAGGACCTGGCGCCGCGCGACATCGTCGCCCGCTCCATGGCCAACGAGGTGCGCGAGGGCCGCGGCGCCGGACCGAACAAGGACTACGTCCTGCTCGACCTCACGCACCTCGAGCCGGCGCACATCGACGCCAAGCTCCCGGACATCACCGAGTTCGCACGGACGTACCTGGGCATCGAGCCGTACACGGAGCCCGTGCCGGTCTACCCCACCGCCCACTACGCCATGGGCGGCGTCCCGACCAACGTCCAGGGCGAGGTCCTGCGCAACGGCAAGGACGTCGTCAAGGGCCTGTACGCGGCCGGCGAGGTCGCATGCGTGTCGGTGCACGGTTCCAACCGGCTGGGCACCAACTCGCTGCTCGACATCAACGTCTTCGGCAAGCGCGCCGGCCGGTCGGCCGCCGCGTACGCGAAGACGGCGTCGTTCCGCGAGCTGCCCGAGGACCCCACCGTGTCCGTCGTGGCGCAGCTCGACGAGATGCGCAACCGTCCCGACGGGGACCGCGTGGCGGACGTCCGCAAGGCGCTCCAGGAGACCATGGACGCCAACGCGCAGGTGTTCCGCACCGGCGAGTCGCTCAACCAGGCGCTGGCCGACATCCGCGACCTGCGCAAGCGCTATCAGAACGTGTCGGTCCAGGACAAGGGCCGCCTGTTCAACACGGACCTCCTCGAGGCGATCGAGCTGGGCTTCCTGCTCGACATCGCCGAGGTGACGGTCGTCGCGGCGATCAACCGCAAGGAGTCCCGCGGCGGCCACTACCGCGAGGACTTCCCGGACCGTGACGACACGAACTACATGCTGCACACGATGGCCTACCGTCGCCCCACGGCGGCGGCGGACCAGGCCGAAGGGCACGTCAAGGGCTACTTCGACCACGTCGAGGAGTTCGACGGCTACAAGGTCGTCCTGGGCTCCAAGCCAGTGACCCAGACCCGGTACGAGCCGATGGAGCGTAAGTACTGATGACTGCCACCCTGGAGAGCACGGCGGCGGCCCCGGAGACCGCAAAGGCCGGAGCCATCCCCTCCTTCGAGGTCACGCTCCGCGTGCGCCGCTACAACCCCGAGTCGGAGCACGGTGAGGAGTCCTTCTGGGACGAGTACACCGTCACGGCGCACGGGACGGACCGCGTCCTGGACGCGCTCCACAAGATCAAGTGGGAGCACGACGGCTCGCTGACGTTCCGCCGCTCGTGCGCGCACGGCGTGTGCGGCTCGGACGCGATGCGCATCAACGGCCGCAACCGCCTGGCGTGCAAGACGCTCCTCAAGGACGTCAACCCCGACAAGCCGATCACCGTCGAGCCGATCAAGGGCCTGCCGGTCGTCAAGGACCTCGTGGTCGACATGGAGCCGTTCTTCGCCTCCTACCGCGAGATCATGCCGTTCCTCATCACCAACGGGAACGAGCCCACGAAGGAGCGCATCCAGTCCCCCGAGGACCGCGCGCGCTTCGACGACACGACCAAGTGCATCCTGTGCGCGGCGTGCACGTCGTCCTGCCCGGTGTTCTGGACCGACGGACAGTACTTCGGCCCCGCGGCGATCGTGAACGCCCACCGGTTCATCTTCGACAGCCGTGACGAGGGCGGCCAGCAGCGGCTGGAGATCCTCAACGACAAGGAGGGCGTGTGGCGCTGCCGCACCACCTTCAACTGCACCGAGGCGTGCCCCCGCGGCATCGAGGTCACCAAGGCGATCCAGGAGGTCAAGCGCGCGATGATCACCCGCGCGTTCTGATCGTCCTGGCCGAGGCCCGGCCGGACTCCTCCGGCCGGGCCTCTGCCATCCAGGCACACGCCAGCAGCAGCACGCGCCCCAGGAAGTTGACCAGCACCAGGACGGTCACCACGACGGCGAAGGACCCGAGCAGAGCGTTGCGCGACGCCCCGCCGACGATCACGGCCGTCCCGAGGTAGCGCAGCCCTCCGGCCACCACGGCGACCGCCAGCGAGCCCAGGAGCAGGTCCTGCGCCGGAGGCCGGACCCCGGCCACGAGGTGGAGCACACCCACCACCACGAGCGCGTCGAGCGCCAGCCCCACGAGCAGGCCCAGCACGCGCACCGTCGCCGTGGACACGGAGCCCGTGACCCCTACGGCCTCCAGCAACTGCGGGGTCAGGCTCGAGATCGCGACGCTGAGGCCCGCGGCGGTGAGCACCGCCACCCCGAGCAGCACGAAGCCTCCGAGCTGGACGAGGCGCGTGATCACGGGGTTGGGCTGGTCGTCGCCGAGGTCGAACATGGCCCGGACCGCGGTCCGCAGCGCCCCCATGAAGCCGGTGGCCGAGAAGAGCAGCACCAGGACGGCCACGACGGACGTGACGCTCAGAGCCGTCGACACCATCAGGTCCTGCGGCTCGAGGGCTCCGCCGCCGCCCCTGTCGACGAGGCCCGGGACCCACAGGTCCACCTCGTCCAGCACGGCGTCGCGGACGGTCGGGTTGCCGCCCAGGACGCGCATGAGGATCGTGTAGCCGATGGCGAGCGCCGCGAAGAGCGAGAAGAGCGCCGCGTAGGCCATGCCGCCGCACAGCAGGGACCCGTTGCGGTCGTCGTACCGCGTGATCGCCCGGCCCGGCCGCGACGCCTGCCAGCGTTCCCACAGGTCCTTGCCACGATCGACGAGTCGGTTCACCCTCCCGACCCTAGGTCAGCCGCGGCGACGGCTCCAGGCGTCGAGGGCACGCCCGACGAGGCCGGCACCCTGCCGCCCGGGGTGCGCGACGGCGTCGTCGGGCAGGCCGCGCAGGTCGAAGCGGCGCTGCGGACGCCACACGCCGTCGTCGCCGTGCTCGTACTGCCAGAACGCCGTGACGTCGAAGTCGGCCTCGTAGCCGGCCATGGCGTCGAAGGCGTCGTCGAGCTGGTCGTCGGGCACCTCGTGCGCGATGGTCACGTGCGGGTGGTAGTTGAACCGCAGCTCCTGGGCGAGGACGCCGGAGCGCACCGCCGTCTCGAGCCGCTCGCACTCCGCGATGCCCTGAGCCACCGCCACGAACACCACCGGCGACACCGGGCGGAACGTCGCCGTCCCCCGCAGGCGCATCCGGAACGGGGCCGCCTGCGCGGCGACCTCTTCCAGGTGTGCCCACGCCGCGGGCAGGTCCGCCTCGTCGAGGACCGTGGGCGGCAGCAGGGTGATGTGCGGGGGGACCGTCGCCGCGAGCGGGTCGCCGCAGGCGAAGCGCGCCGCGGAGAGCTGGGACGAGTACGGCTCGGGGATCTCGACGGCGATCCCGATCCGGACCTGGCCCGCCCCACGGTCCGGGATGTTCACCGCCGGCCCCTGGCGACACCTGCCGGCAGCAGCCCGAACCGTTCATAGACCCGGTCGATCACCGGCCGCGCGATCTCTCGCGCGCGCTCCGCGCCGTCCGCGAGGACGGCGTCGAGCTGGGCCGGGTCGGCGAGGTACGTGTCGGCACGCTTCTGGAACGGCTCGAGGAAGGAGACGACGGCGTCCGCGAGGTCCACCTTGAGGTAGCCGTAACCCCGCCCGTCGTACTCGGCGGCGATCGAGTCCACGTCGCGGCCCGTGACCGCGGAGAAGATCGTGAGGAGGTTCGAGATGCCGGGCTTGGCCGCCGGGTCGTACCGCACGCCGTAGGTCTCGTCCGCGTCGGTCACCGCGGACTTGATGGCCTTGGCAGCCTTCTTGGGGTCGTCCAGCAGCCAGACGACGCCCTTGCCGCCGCTGTTGGACTTGCTCATCTTGGCGGTGGGCTCCTGCAGGTCGTAGATCTTGGCCACGGCCTTCACGATGTGCGGCTCCGGCACCACCGCGGTCCCCTCGCCGAACCGCACGTTGAGACGCTCGGCGAGGTTGCGGGTCAGCTCCAGGTGCTGGCGCTGGTCCTCGCCCACGGGGACCAGCGCGGCGTCGTACAGGAGGATGTCGGCAGCCATGAGGACCGGATACGTGAAAAGGCCCACAGTGGTGCCCTCGGCGCCCTGCTTGGCCGACTTGTCCTTGAACTGCGTCATGCGCCCGGCCTCGCCGAAGCCGGTCTGGCACGACAGCAGCCAGGCCAGCTCCGCATGCTCCGCCACGTGGGACTGCACGAACAGGATGGACCGCTCCGGGTCGATCCCGCCGGCCAGGTACTGGGCGGCGGTGCGCCGCGTGCGCTCGCGCAGCTGCGACGGGTCCGGGTTCACGGTCAGCGCGTGCAGGTCGACCACGCAGTACAGCGCGTCATAGGCGTCCTGCAGAGCCACCCACTGCGAGAGCGCCCCGATGTAGTTGCCGAGGTGCAAGGAGCCGTCGGTGGGCTGCATGCCCGAGAAGATGCGCTGCTTCACGGGGTGCTCTGCGACCGCCGTCGGTGCAGGAGCGGTCGAGGGTTCAGACGACATGCCCCTCATTCTGGCAGGTCGTCCCTGCAGCACCGAATCCGCAGGGCGCCGGTGCCGGTCGTCGTCAGGTCGCCTCGTCGTCGAAGGGCGTGCGCACGCCGGCAGCCCCTGCGGCGGTGCCCGTGCCCGACGACGCCGCTGCCGCGGACCCGGCGGCCGCAGCCGTGCGGGACACCGTTCCGGAGCTCCAGGCGGGTGCGCCGGCCGAACCCAGCGGCGTGTCCTCGAGCAGGGCGTCGCGGACGATGCGCCGCGGGTCGTACTGCCTCGGGTCGAGCTTGGACCAGTCCACGTCGTGGAACTCGGGACCCAGCTCCTCGTCCACCCGCGACTTCGCGTCCTGCATCAGGACCTTGGCCCGGCGCACCCCGCGGGCGAGCTGCTCCGCGTAGGCGGGGAGCCGCTCGGGACCCACGACGAGGACCGCGACCACGAGGATCACGACGAATTCCCAGCCGTTGATGCCGAACACGGGCTACTCCTTCTCGACTCTGCACCCGGCCACGATCTGCTTGGACCCTGCGGGAGGCGCCACTAGAGCCTACCCGGCGTGCGCAGGGCCTCCGGTGCACGCGAGATGTCCTGAAGGTGTCGTCCCGGCGACACCTCGGCGACACGCCAGGCGGGCGGCGTCAGCCGCTCGTCCGCTCGTCGAGCACCACGCGCACGTCGCGCTCGTCGTCCCCGGACCGGACCCGGAGCGTCACCGGGTCGCCCGGCGCCTTGGCGCGGATGGCGACGATGAGCTCGTCGGACACCGAGACGGGCCGGCCGTCGATCGACAGGATGATGTCGCCCGCCCGGACGCCCGCCTGGTCGGCGGGGCCACCCGGCGAGACCGGTGGCTGCCCCTGGACCGTCTCCGTGCTGACCTGCACGCCCTCACCCTGGTACGTGGGATCGAGGAGCACGCCGATCACGGGGAAGGTCGCCTTGCCGGTCTCGATGAGCTGCTCCGCGGTGTGCCGCGCCTGGTTGGACGGGATCGCGAAGCCGAGGCCGATGTTGCCCGTGGCCGCGGACGTGCCCGGCGGCTGCGCGATCGCCGAGTTGATACCGATCACCTCGCCCGCCGCGTTCACGAGGGGGCCGCCGGAGTTGCCGGGGTTGATCGCGGCGTCGGTCTGGATCGCGTCGATGAACGCCGCCTCCGCGTCCTCGCCCGCCTTGACCGGGCGGTGCAGCGCGCTGACGATCCCCGTCGTGACGGTGGCGTCGAGGCCCAGCGGGGAGCCGACAGCCAGCACCGAGTCGCCCACGACCACCTGGTCGGAGTCGCCCAGGACCAGCGGGACGAGCCCCGACTCGTCGACCTTGATGACCGCCAGGTCGTAGTCGGCGGTGGCGCCCACCAGCGTGGCGGGCAGCTCGTGCCCGTCGGAGAAGCCGACGACGATCTGCGCGCCGCTCGCCGCCTCCGCGACCACGTGGTTGTTCGTGAGGATGTAACCGTCCTCCTTGAGCACCATGCCCGAGCCTGTCGCGACGCCCTGCGCCGCCTGCACCTGGATCGACACCACGCTCGGCAGCACCTGCTCGGCGATCGCGGCGACGGTGCCCGCCGGCCGGTCCACCACCGTGCCTCCGCCCACGGCGACCGGGAGGTCGGCGTCGGCGGGGCGTGAACCGTCACGCCAGTCGAGGAACGAGTACGCGCCCGTCCCGCCGAGGGCACCGGCCAGGAGGCCGAGCACCACCACGGCGGCCGCGCCCCGGGCACCCAGGCCGGGGCGGGGCGGGTCTGCGGGCCGTCCGGGCGCCCCAGGCGCCGCGAGCGGCGCAACGGGGGCTGTGGCGTACGACGAGGCGTCGCCGGCCCCGGCCGGGGCCTCGGCGGCGAGGACCGGCGGAGCGGGCGAGGACGGCGCCGGCACGGTCCACAGGCCGCTGCCGCGCGAGCCGCCCGGCACTCCGCCGTCGGGCACGTCGCTACCGCGAGCGTCGTCGCCCGGAGCATCAGTGCCCCGGGCCTCCGTGCGCTCGGCGTCCGTGCGCTCGGCGTCCGAGGTAGGGACCGCGGGCCCCGGCACCCCCGTCGGCGGCGCCTCCGCCTCGAGAGGGTCCGCGGCGTGCGGAGCCTGGGGTCGTGGGGGCGTGGGGGGCGCGAACGGGGTGTGCTCGGTCATGGACTCGCGATGGCTCCTGTCACGGTGGTCCACCCGCGGGCGATGCGAGGCAGGACCCCGGCATCGTAGCCGTGACCGGGAAACGCTGCCACGAGATCCTCGAGGACGTGGTCCGGGACCTGCGCCACCACGTCGACCACGAGGTCCTCCGACTGCCACGCGACGTGCGGCGGCTCGGTCGCCAGCAGGACGGCGTCCCGCCCGGCGACGTCGTACTCCTCCGCGCTCTCGGCGAGGCGCCCCACCTGCTCCCGCACGACGGCCTCGCCCTGCGGCCCGGCGAGGTCGATCTCCAGCACCTGGGCCTCTGCGCCGACCAGCCGCAGCGCGGTGATCTCGAACCCGTGCGGCAGGGACTCCGGGGCTGCCCAGCCGTTCTGCTCGATCCAGCCGAGCGCGCCGCTCGTCGGGTCGTCGGACGCGGAGGAGCTGAGTCGCGCGAGCACGTCCTCGCCGGCCGCGTTCTCGTGCGGGCCCACCCGGCCGAGGAGCGTCATCGACGCCTGCACCGACATGTCGGGGTCGACCACAGGAGCGTCGCCGAGCGTGAAGAGCGCCATGCCGAGCACCCCGATGCCACCCGCCCCGAGCGCCGTGATGCGCGCCGTACGCCGGCGGCGGTCCGAGCGGGGCAGGTTGCCGGAGAAGTCACCCTCGCCCGGATACGCGGGCGTCCACACCGCCGCGTACCGCTCGGGGCTGCGCAGCGGGTCGGCGTCGGCCGGAGGAATGCTGGCCTGCAGGGCCATGAGCCGCGCCATGAGGGCCGGGTCGGGCACCACGTCCCTGACCGACAGCAAGGCCCGCCGGGCGGAGCGTTCCGCGTCCAGCTCCCGGGCGCAGGCCCGGCAGACCGCCACGTGGGCGAGCGCCCGCTCGGTCTCGGCCGGGCTGAGCTGGCCGTCGGCCAGCGCGCTGAGCCAGGCCCCCAGGTGGCCGTTCATGACCGCCGCCCCACGTCGTGGGACTCCGCGCCGGGCGCGCGGTGCTCCAGGGACGCCCGCAGCTGCGCGCGGGCCCGGTGGATGCGCGACCGCACGGTGCCGAGCTTGACGCCGAGGGTGACGGCGATCTCCTCGTAGCTGAGACCCTCGATGTCGCACAGCACGACCGCGGCGCGGTACTCGGGCCGGAGCGCGTCGAGGGCCCTCTGCACGTCGTGGTCGAGGTTGGCATGCTCGAACCCGCGCTCCGGGCGGCCGAGGTCACCGGTGTCGGCGACCGCGCCGTCGTCGTCCCCCATGGCCTCCATGCGGATGCGGCGCTTACGGCGCGTGGAGTCCAGGAAGAGGTTGGTCGTGATGCGGTGCAGCCAGCCCTCGAACGTACCGGGGGTGTAGCTGGAGAGGGAGCGGAACACCCGGATGAACGTCTCCTGGGTGAGGTCCTCCGCGTCCTGCTTGTTGCCGGTGAGGCGGAAGGCGAGCCGGTACACGCGCGCCGAGTGCTCCCGGACGATCGCCTCCCACGAGGGAGGCTCCCAGGGGACGGGCGCGACGACCGGGCCTGCCTCGGCCAGGGGTCGCTCGGGGATGCTCACGGGGTTCATCGTCTCCCACAACGCGTCACTCGCTCCAGTGGTTCCCGCCCGGCGGTAGCCTGGCGACACACATCGACGCCACCCGGAGGATCCCCATCACCACGGACCTCGAGACCGCCCACGGCAAGGCCGCGGGCTGGGTCTACAGCGAGTCCTTCGTCCCGGAGGACGACGTGCTGCTCCGTGCCCGCGAACGGGCCGCCGAGCTGGGCTGCGCGGCGGTGCTGCCCGGCGCCGGCGCGCTGCTGCGCGTGATGGCGGCGGCGCTCGGAGCGCGGGCGGTCGTCGAGGTGGGCACCGGGGCCGGCGTCGCCGCCCTCTGGCTGCTGCGCGGCATGCCCGAGGACGGTCAGCTCACCACCATCGACCTGGAGGTGGAGCACCAGCGCGCGGCACGCGCGGCGTTCGCGGAGGCCGGCATCCGGCCGGGGCGTACCCGCATCATCCCGGGGCGGGCGAGCGAGGTGCTGCCGCGGCTGACCGACGGCGCGTACGACCTCGTGCTGGTGGCCTCGGACCCGCACGGCTACCCCGAGCACGTGGAGGAGGCGCTGCGCCTGCTGCGCCCCGGCGGGGTGCTGGCCGTGGACGGCGCCCTCCACCACGACCGGGTGGCGGACCCCGCCCGGCGGGACGAGCTCACCACGATCGTGCGGGAGGTCGGCCGCTCGCTGCGCAGCGACGAGCGGGTGCTGCCTGCTCTGGTCCCGAGCGGCGACGGGCTGCTCCTGGCCGTCCGCCGCTGAGCTCTCCGGGACACGGAGCGACGGGGACGGCCAGGGCTGGTTGAACGGCTCGTCCGTCAGGAGACGACGGCCTGGAGAGCCTCGCCGAGCTCGCTGGCCTCGGTCGCGTTGAGCTCGACGACCAGGCGACCCCCGCCCTCGAGCGGGACCCGCATGACGATGCCGCGCCCCTCCTTGGTGACCTCCAGCGGCCCGTCACCCGTTCGCGGCTTCATCGCAGCCATCTGTGGCTCTCCCATTCCGTTGTCCGGTAACTCACGGCGTGCTGTGCCCCCGAATGAGTGACCGGGCGCACCGCCTCATTCTAGTTCACACCACGCACGGTCCCGGGCCGGGGCAGGCGCGTCACGCGAGTCCCCGGAGCGCGACGAGCGGCGGCGCGTCGTCGCGGATCGCCGCGACGAGGTCGAGCACGCGGCGGGAGGCCCGCACGTCGTGCGCCCGGAAGACCCGGGCACCCAGCCACGCCGCGACCGCCGTGGCCGCCAGGGTGCCCTCCAGACGCTCCTCCGGCGGCAGGCCGAGCGTCTCCCCCACGAAGTCCTTGCGGCTCAGCGCCATGAGGAGAGGGAAGCCCAGGCCCGCGAGCGCGTCCGTGCGGCGCAGCAGGTGCAGCGAGTGCCAGGTGTTCTTGCCGAAGTCGTGGGTGGGGTCCACCAGCACCGACTCCCGCGGCACCCCGCACGCGACGGCCCGCTCGGCCGCGGCACGCAGCCTGGACAGCACGTCCAGCACGACGCCGTCCCGCGGGTCCTCGCCCGCGCCGCCGGGCACGGACGGGTACTCGACGCGGTACGGGTCCGTGCGGGGCACCGCCCCGCCCGTGTGCGAGCACACCACGCCCACTCCCGCCGCACCGGCCACCTGCACGAGCGCGGGGTCGTGCCCGGCCCAGGTGTCGTTGACCAGGTCCGCCCCGGCGTCGATCGCCGCGCGCGCCACCCCCGACCGCCACGTGTCCACCGAGACGAGCAGGTCAGGCACCTCGGCACGGACGAGCTCGACCACGGGGATCACGCGCCGCAGCTCCTCCGCCTCGTCGACCTCGGGCCCGGTCCCGGCCCGGACCCCGCCCACGTCGACGATCTCGGCCCCCTCCGCGAAGGCGACCTCGGCCGCCCGGGCCGCGCGCCCGGCGTCGGGCATCCGGGCCGGGGCGTAGAACGAGTCGGTGGTGCGGTTGAGGACCGCCATCACGACGGGACGGAGCGCGCCGTCGGCGCCCCGGCCCACCTCCCGGCCGCGCAGCACGAACCGCGCTCCGGCCGGCGGGAGGGTCACGCCCCGGCCGCCGCGGCCTCGTTCTGGTCCTCGACGAGCTCCTCCACGGCCTCGCGCTCCTTCGCCGCGAGCGCCTCGCCACGACGCAGCACGTAGTCGACAGCCTCGGCGGGGTCGTCGGTGAGGTGCAGGAGCTCCAGGTCGGCCGGGCTGATCATGCCGCGGTCGGCGACCGCGGTGCGGATCCAGTGCAGGAGCCCGCCCCAGTACTCGGTGCCCACCAGGACCAGCGGGAACTCGGTGACCTTGTGGGTCTGCACCAGCGTGATGGCCTCGAACAGCTCGTCGAACGTGCCGAACCCGCCCGGGAGCACCACGAAGCCCTGGGCGTACTTGACGAACATGGTCTTGCGGGCGAAGAAGTACCGGAAGTTGATGCCGAGGTTCACGTACTCGTTCATGCCCTGCTCGAAGGGCAGCTCGATCCCGAGGCCCACGGACGTGCCGTGCGCCTCGGAGGCCCCCTTGTTCGCGGCCTCCATGATGCCGGGGCCGCCACCCGTGATCACCGCGAAGCCGGCCTCCACGAAGAGCCTGCCGACCTCCTGCGCCAGGGCGTAGTCGGGGTGGTCGGGCTTGGTGCGGGCGCTGCCGAAGACGGACACCGCCGGCCCCACCTCGGCCAGCGCGCCGAAGCCCTCCACGAACTCGCTCTGGATACGCATCACCCGCCACGGGTCGGAGTGCACCCAGTCGGCGCCCTCGCCCGGGGCCAGCAGCCGCTGGTCGGTGGTGGTCGCGGGAATCTTGGAGCCGCGCAGCAGCACGGGCCCCTTGCGGTAGCCCCGGCCTGTCTGCGGGATGCCGTCGTCGCTCATGCGCCCAACCTATCGCCGCTCGCGGGCCGCTCGCCGTCCGTGCGGTGACGCCCGGGTGAACCTCTCAGCCGACACCTTCGTCCGGCCGAGCCTGCGGTTCCGCTCCGGGCGCGTGCCTCGTCCCTCGGCCCCCACCCTGCGCTGCACCTCCGGCTCAGCCGAGGAGCCACGCGCGCAGCGCCCGGTGGCACAGCTCGAGCTGCGCCACCGGTACCCGCTCGTCGTCCTTGTGGGCGAGGAGCGGGTCGCCGGGGCCGAAGTTCACGGCGGGGACGCCCAGCTCGGAGAAGCGCGCCACGTCGGTCCAGCCGTACTTGGGCGCGGGGGCGCCACCCGTCGTGGCCAGCACGGACGCCGCGAACTCGGCGGCCAGCGGGTCGTCGAGGCCGGGGCGTGCACCGCCCGCGGCGTCGGTCACGACCACGTCGAAGCCGTGGAAGACCTCGCGCAGGTGCGCCTCGGCGTCGGCCACCGTGCTGGACGGGGCGAACCGGTAGTTGACCGTCACGGTGCACGCGTCCGGGATCACGTTCGTGGCGATCCCGCCGGAGATGCCCACGGCGTTGAGGCTCTCGCGGTAGACGAGCCCGTCGACCTCGACGTCGCGGGTCTCGTAGGCCGCGAGCCGGGACAGCACCTCGGCCGCGGCATGGATCGCGTTGGAGCCCATCCAGGCGCGCGCCGAGTGCGCGGCGACGCCGTGGGTGCGCACCTCGACGCGCAGCGTGCCGTTGCAGCCGCCCTCGATGCCCGCGTTGCTCGGCTCGCCCAGGATGGCGAAGTCGCCCGCGAGAAGGTCCGGGTGGTTGCGCACGAGGCGTCCGAGGCCGTTCAGGGCCGAGTCGACCTCCTCGTGGTCGTAGAAGACCCAGGTGAGGTCCTGCGCCGGCTCGCGACCGGGCGCGCCCAGCTCCACGGCGAGCGCGAGCGCGACGGCGACGCCGCCCAGCATGTCGACTGTCCCGCGACCCCAGAGCACGGCCTCCTCGCCCGACCCGACGAGGCGGGTGGGCAGGTTGTCCGCGATCGGCACCGTGTCGATGTGCCCCGCGACCACGACCCGGCGGGCCCGCCCGAACGAGGTGCGGGCCACGAGCGCGTCGCCGTCGCGCAGCACGTCGAGGTGCGGCTGGGCGCGAAGGACCGCCTCGATCGCGTCGGCGAGCGCCTTCTCGTCGCCGCTCACGGAAGGGATGTCGCAGATGGCGGCGGTCAGCGCCACGAGCTGGTCGGCGGTGGCCCCGGCCGGGTCGAGGAGGGTGGGGTCGAGGAGGGTCGCAGCGGTGTCCACGCTCCGATGCTAGGCGCTGCCCGCCCGCCGTCCTCGATAGGGTGGGACGCATGACGACGAGCGCCTGGGGCTTCGGCCTCGCCACGATCGCCGGCGACGGCACCACCCTCGACACCTGGTACCCGAGCCCCGCCCTCGGCCCGGCCCCGGACGGGGCGACGCCCCCCGCCTCCCTCGAGGCGCTCGCCGAGCGGGACGAGGCCCGCGGGGTCGAGGTGGTCGTGGTCCGCACCGAGATCGAGCTGGACGCGCCCCCGGGGGACGCCGCCGACGCCTACCTGCGCCTCCACCTGCTGTCGCACCGCCTGGTCCGGCCGCACGGGCTCAACCTGGACGGCATCTTCGGCGTGCTCGCCAACGTGGTCTGGACGAGCGCCGGGCCGTGCGCCGTCGAGGGCTTCGAGGAGACCCGCATGCGCCTGCGCGCCACCGGCGTGCCCGTCACGGTCTACGGCGTGGACAAGTTCCCGCGCATGGTCGACTACGTCGTCCCGGCGGGTGTGCGGGTGGCCGACGCCGACCGCGTCCGCCTGGGCGCCCACCTCGCCGCCGGGACCACCGTGATGCACGAGGGCTTCGTCAACTTCAACGCGGGCACCCTCGGCACCTCGATGGTGGAGGGCCGGATCTCCTCGGGCGTGACCGTCGGTGACGGGTCCGACGTGGGCGGCGGCGCCTCGATCATGGGCACCCTCTCGGGCGGCGGCAAGGAGGTCGTCAGCCTGGGCGAGCGGAGCCTCCTGGGCGCCAACTCCGGCCTGGGCATCCCCCTCGGCGACGACTGCGTGGTCGAGGCCGGCCTGTATGTCACGGCGGGCACCAAGGTGGTCGTGCTCGGGGCGGCGGGCACCGGGGAGGGCCCCGTGGTCGTGAAGGCTCGTGAGCTCGCCGGCCGCGACGGTCTGCTCTTCCGCCGCAACTCCACGACCGGTGCCGTCGAGGTGCTGGCACGGGGCGGGGTCGGCGTCGAGCTGAACGCCGCCCTGCACGCGAACTGACTGCTCCTCGGAACCATCACCCGAGCCTCCACAGGCTTCCCACCGGTTCCCCGTGAAAGCCCAGGTGGGTGCCCTAGACTCTCGTGTCCTCGAACACACCGACCCACCGAGAGCGACGGAGCCCGCATGGTCCTCCTGGCCGAGCACGACACGGCCTCGCCCTACCCGTCGCGCCCCACGCGGGGGCCGCGCCGCGGTCGGCGCGTGCGCCGCGCCGTGGGCTGGACCGTCGGCGTGGCGGTGCTGGGCGCCGCCGGCTCCGGCCTGGTGCTGGCCGCGCTCAACCACTTCGACACCGCGAACCCGGTGGCGGAGCGGTGCGGGTCCGTCCTCGAGGGCACGGAGTGGTACCTCTCCCCTGCGCAGGCCGACAACGCGGCGCTCATCACCGGCGTCAGCCTCCAGCGTGCCCTCCCCGCGCGGGCCGCGACGATCGGCCTGGCCACGTCGTTGCAGGAGTCCAAGCTCATCAACATCACGTACGGCGACCGGGACTCCGTCGGCCTGTTCCAGCAGCGGCCGTCGCAGGGCTGGGGCAGCGTGGAGCAGATCATGGACCCCGTGTACTCGACGAACGCCTTCTACGACGGGCTCGTGAAGGTGGCCGGGTACGAGGACATGGAGATCACGGTCGCGGCCCAGGCGGTGCAGCGGTCCGGGTACCCGGACGCGTACGCGCAGCACGAGACGCGGTCCCGGGCCTGGGCGTCGGCCCTGACCGGCAACTCCGCTGCGGCGCTGAGCTGCGAGCTGGCCGAGGTGCCCGAGGAGGCCGCCCTGCCCGCCACCGAGGCCGGAGACCTGCTGGCCGGGCGGCTCGGCCGCGACCTGGGCCTCGCGCCTGCGCCGGGCGGCGGGGCGGACGGTACTCCTGGCCGGGTCGCCGTCGACGCCTCGCCCCTGGCGCCCGACGACCCCGCCCGCGGCGCATGGGCGACCGGCCAGTGGGCGGTGGCCACCGCGGCCGCCACGCACGTGGTCGAGGTCCGGGTCGCCGACCAGGTCTGGACGCGCGAGGCGGCGGCGTGGGCACCCGCCGACGCGGCGCTCCCTGCGGGCCACGTCACCATCACGCAGGCCGTCGCGACCCCGTAGCCGAGAACGGCCGAGGCCGGCCGAGGCCGGGCGGACCCAGCGGGTCAGCGCGCCGCGACCGGCACGTAGTCGCGCTCGGTGGCGCCCGTGTAGACCTGGCGCGGACGACCGATCTTGGTCTGCGGGTCCTTCATCATCTCGCGCCACTGGGCGATCCAGCCCGGCATCCGGCCCAGCGCGAACAGCGGCGTGAACATGGCGGGCTCGAAGCCCATCGCCTTGTAGATGAGGCCGGTGTAGAAGTCGACGTTCGGGTAGAGCTTGCGCTCCACGAAGTAGTCGTCGGAGAGCGCGATCTCCTCGAGGCCGCGCGCGATCTCCAGGAGCTCGTCCTTGGCGCCGAGCTTGTCGAGCACCTCGTCGGCGCTCTTCTTCACGATGGCCGCGCGCGGGTCGTACGACTTGTACACCCGGTGGCCGAAGCCCATGAGGCGCACGCCGTCCTGCTTGTTCTTGACCTTCTCCATGAAGGTCCCGACGGTCTCGCCACCGGAGCGGATCTTCTCGAGCATGTCGAGCACCGCCTCGTTCGCCCCGCCGTGCGAGGGGCCCGACAGGGCGTTCACGCCCGCCGCGACGGAGGCGTAGAGGTTCGCGTTGGACGAGCCCACCACGCGGACCGTGGAGGTGGAGCAGTTCTGCTCGTGGTCGGCGTGCAGGATGAGGAGCTTCTCGAGGGCGTCCACCACGACCGGGTCGGCCTCGTACGCCTCGTACGGGGTCGCGAACGTCATGCGGAGGAAGTCCTCGACGTAGCCGCGGGAGTAGTCCGGGTACAGCAGCGGCTCGCCCACGCGGCGGCGGTGGAGGTACGACGTGATGGTGCGCGTCTTGGCGAGCAGCAGGACCGTCGCCAGGTCGACCTGGTCGTCGTCGTGCGGGTCGAGCGACTCGGGGTAGAACGTGGACAGCGCGTTCACGGCCGACGCCAGCACCGCCATGGGGTGCCCGGCGCGCGGGAAGGTACCCATGAACGTGCGGAAGTCCTCGTGGACGAGGGTGTGCCGGTTGACCCGCTCCACGAACGACTCGAGCGTCGGGGCGTCGGGGAGGCCGCCGTAGATCAGGAGGTACGCCACCTCGAGGAAGGACGATCCCTCCGCGAGCTGGTCGATCGGGTACCCGCGGTATCGCAGAATGCCCTGGTCGCCGTCGATGTAGGTGATCGACGACTCGCACGAGGCGGTGTTCATGAACCCGGGGTCGACGGTGACCAGGCCCGTGTCCTTGAGCAGAGACGAGACCACGATCCCGTCGTTGCCCTCGCTCGACGGGACGACGGGGAGTGTCCGGGAGGTTCCGTCGACGACGAGCTCGACGGTGTGCCGGTTGCTGTCTGCCTGCGTGGTGGACGTCATGGCTTCCTTCCAAGGGCGCGCGGGGTACGGGGCGCTACCCAGGGGAGGTCGCGGGCAGCGTCGACCAGGGATCGACAGTACCCCGAGATGGCATTGTCATTCCAACTTGCGGGTCAAGGACGTGTGATGCGTGACACAGCGTCGCTGATCGCGGCGTCGCTCGCCGTCAGGGCCACCCGGGTGTGGCCTGCCCCGCCGGGCCCGTACAGCGCGCCCGGCGCGGTCAGAATCCCGTGCGTCGCGAGCGCTGCGGCGACCCGCTGACCGACCCCGCCCAGGGCGTCCGACGGCGGTGTGGCGATCGTCACCCACAGGTACAGGCCCGCCTCGGACCGGTCCACCACGAAACCTGCCTGCTCGAGCGCGGGGGCGAGCGCCCGGCGTCGGGCACCGTAGGCGTCACGCTGGGCGGCGACGTGCGCGTCGTCGTCGAGCGCCGCGACCATCGCGGCCTGCACGGGCGCGGGGACGATGAGCCCCAGGTGCTTGCGGGTTCCGAGCAGGTCGGCCACGAGGGCGGTGTCGCCCGCGAGGAACGCGGCGCGGTAGCCGGCGAGGTTGGACTGCTTGGAGAGCGAGTACGCGGCCAGGAGGCCCTCGTGCGACCCGCCGCACACCCGCGGGTCGAGGATGCTCGGCACGCCGTCCTCGGACCAGGGCGACTCCCAGGCGAGCTCGGCGTAGCACTCGTCGCTCACCACCACCGCGCCGATGGCGCGGGCCGCCTCCACCACCCGGCGCAGGGCGTCCGCGCCCAGCACGCGGCCCGTGGGGTTGCTCGGGCTGTTGACCCAGACCAGCCGCACGTCGTCGCGCCCGGCCCACGCGTCGACGTCGTCGGTCGCGAGCGCCGTGGCCCCCGCCGCGCGGATGCCCGCGAGGTAGGTGGGGTACGCGATCTCGGGGTGCACCACCACGTCGCCCGGCCCCAGGCGCAGCAGCGACGGGAGCAGGCCCACCAGCTCCTTCGAGCCGATGGTGGGCAGCACGCCGTCGGGCGAGAGGTCGGGCACGCCCCGGCGGCGCGCGAACCACGCGGCCACGGACTCCCGCAGCGCCGGCGTGCCCGCCGTGAGCGGATACCCCGGGGCGTCCGACGCCGCGGCGAGGGCCTCGCGGACGACCGCCGGGGTGGGGTCCACCGGGGTGCCCATCGACAGGTCGATCAGGCCACCGGGGTGGGCGCGGGCTGTCGCCGTGATGGCGTCCAGCGTGTCCCAGGGGTACGGCAGGTCGCGGAGGTCTGCGAGGCCCATCGCTGGGTCAGGCCTGCGGCGGCAGAACGGAGATCAGCGGGTGGTCCTTCTCGATGAGGCCCATCTTCGCGGCGCCGCCCGGCGAGCCCAGGTCGTCGAAGAAGTGGACGTTCGCGTCGTAGTAGCCCTTCCACTCGTCGGGGACGTCGTCCTCGTAGTAGATGGCCTCGACGGGGCAGACCGGCTCGCAGGCACCGCAGTCCACGCACTCGTCCGGGTGGATGTACAGGGAGCGCTGGCCCTCGTAGATGCAGTCCACGGGACACTCCTCGATGCACGCCTTGTCCTTGACATCGACGCACGGCTGAGCGATCACGTAGGTCACTTGGAGGGTGTCCCTTCCACCTCTGGGCGCAGAGTCCCTGCGCGCGTGACTCTAGTATCGCAAAGCCCGTGCGCACGAGTGCGCACCGTCTCACCTCACGACGGGAGCAGAGTGTGACCTCCACGACACCCGGAGCCTTTCCCGGCTGGCGTGACCTGCCGGTCGGCGCCCGGGCGGTGGTCCGGCGCCGCCTCGCGGCGGGTGCCGGCCACGTGTGGACGGACGTGATCGGGTATGTCGTCGAGGTGTCCGACGACGGTCTCCTCCTCCGCACGGACCCGCGCCCCGGGCGTGGGTCCCCCGAGGAGGTCCGGGTCCGTGCGGAGGAGATCGAGACGGCGAAGCCGGTGCCGCCGCGGCCGGTCAGGCGTTCCGGTCCACCCAGATGACACCTGTCGGGCACATGCTCACGGCTTCCTGCACGGCGTGCTCCTGGTCCTCGCCAGGGCGCTCGTCGAGAAGGACGACGATCCCCTCGTCGTCCTGGTCGAACACGTCGGGCGCGAGCATGACGCACTGACCCGCTCCGCAGCAGGCATGGCGGTCAACGTTGATCTTCATGGTCACCACCTCACCGGAAGCTCGACGAGTCCGCCAACCAGCATGTCCTGACGGGTCTGCAGCGACTCGGGCGCGACCGCCAGCTCGAGCGTCGGCAGCCTGTCCAGCAGCACCTCGAGGACCACCTGCAGCTCCGTGCGGGCCAGCGCCTGGCCCATGCAGGAGTGCGGACCCGCGCCGAACGCCAGGTGCGGGTTGGGCGACCGGGTGAGGTCCATCGTGTCGGCAGCGGCGAACGCCTTCTCGTCCCGGTTGGCGGACGCCATGCTGACCACCACCGTGGTCCCGGCCGGGATGGTGGTGCTGTCCGGGAGCTCGAGGTCCTCGGAGATGAACCGCGGCAGGCCGAAACCGGCGTTCGCGTCGAAGCGCAGGACCTCCTCGACGGCGTTCCGCACGAGGGACGGGTCGGCGACGAGCGCCTCCCACCGGGAGCGGTCGGACAGGAGCATCGCGAGCATCTTGCCGATCATGTTGGCCGTGGTCTCGTGGCCCGCGACGAGCAGCCCGCGCGCCGTCGCGATCACCATCTGCTCGGTGACGCGCGGGTCGGCGGCGTCGACGAGGGCGATGAGGGCAGAGATCAGGTCGTCGCCGGGTGTCTCGCGCTTCGAGGCGACGAGCCCGTTCAGGTAGCCGGCGAACTCGGCCTGGGCCTCGTCGATCTCGGCCTGGGTGAACCGGGACAGGCTCATCATCGTGTCCGACCAGTGGCCGAAGCTGCCACGGTCGGACTCGGGGACCCCGAGCAGCTCGCAGATCACCCAGATCGGCAGCGGGAAGTTGAACGCGGAGACCAGGTCCACGGGCCCCTCCCCCGCCACGATCTGGTCGAGCAGCTCCTCCGCCTTGGCCCGCATCCCCGGCGCGAGGGCCTGGACCCGCTTCGCCGTGAACGTGGCGCCGACGAGGCGGCGCCACTGCTGGTGCCCCTCCCGGCTGTCGAGGACGCTCATCCGGTCCTCGCTCGAGGCGAACACGCCGCCCGACTCGTTGGCCGTGACGCGCGCGGCACCCGCCGCGGCGTCGAGCTCGCGGGTGAACCGCGCGTCGGAGAGGACCGCACGCACGTCGTCGTACCGCGTGAGCAGCGTCGCCGTGTCACCCGAGGCGAGCCGCACCTCCGCGACAGGACACTGGGCGCGGAGCTCGGCCCACTCCTCGGGTGGTTCGAGCGCGGTGCGCATCGGGAAGGGATAAGGGGGCAGCGTTTCAGTCGACACCGTGACCTCCATGTGGGGAAAACCACGGCAATCCAAGCGGTAGCGGAGCATCACCGTCAATACGGTGCAAAATACGCAGCCGCTACCGCTCGGACCGGGTCAGAGGAGCTTGCTCCGCGCCGGCTGCTGGACCGTCGCCCGGTTGCGCTCGCGCCACTGGTCGAACTTCGCCTGCGCGGCGATCTCCCGGGCGCTCGGCAGCGCCATGAGCACGACCATCAGCACGAGCGTGGCGGCACCGAGGCCGACCGCGATCGGCAGCACCAGCTCCTCGGGGGCCAGCCCCCGGGTCGACGGCGGGATGGGGCCCGTACCGACGCGGTGGAGGCTCATCGACGACATCACGATGTAGTGCACGCCCGACAGGGCCGCTGCGACGAGCACCATCGCACCCGCCCCCGCCGACACGCTGCGCAGGTTGTTCGCGAACCAGACCACCAGGACGGCGGCGAGGACGGCGGCGGCGTAGGACAGGAAACCGAGGACCGGCGCGTACTCGAGGCTCACACCGAGGCCCACCTGGATGGCGCCCGTCCCGAGGTGGACGGAGGCGGCGAGCCCCAGCCCGGCCACCGCGCTGCCGACGAGGAGCCGGGGGGTCCAGCCCTTCTGCCCGTCGGCCACGATCACACCGGCCACGAGGGCGGCGAGGGCGACCACCGCGGACAGGATCGTGCCCGTCAGGTCGTACCGGATGCGGGCACCTTCCAGCCCGAGGCCGAACAGCGCGACGAAGTGCATGGCCCAGACGCCGGTGGCGCCGATCGCAGAGCCGCCGAGCACGAGCCAGAGCACGCGGTAGCGGCTGCTGGGGATGTGCGCCCGGGCGATCGCTGCCAGGCCGACACCGCAGCCGAGGCAGGACAGGACGAAGGAGATGACAGGCATGAGGTAGCCGGTCGAAAAGTGGTCGATCATATCGGGGTCCCCTGATGAGCGCATGTGGAGGCGTGAAGACGCGCGTCATCGTACGACCGGAGCAACTACTTTCAGATCGGCGGACCTGCGACATCCCGGGGAAAACGGTTAAATAGCCAGATCTCCGTCAGGTGAGAGACGCACGTCACACTCAGGCGTTCGCCACCAGCCCCAGCTCTGCGACGCTCGCGAGCCCTCGGTGCCTCGGCACGATCCGCACCGTGTAGCCGAACGGGCCCGACGACTCCAGCCGCAGGTCGCCGGCGAAGGCGTGCCGTCCCGCCTCGTACGACTCCGCCAGCGCGAGCGAGTCCACCGTGAACTCCTCGATGAGGTCGTTCTCCGTGACGCGGCCGTGGACCACCTGCACGTCGACGTCCTCGGGCGCGAGGGACCCCAGCGAGACGTACGCCCGCACGCCGAGGTGGTCACCCACCTGGACCGCGTCGCCGATGCCGCCCGACTCCACGTGGTCCACGCGGACCCCCGGCCAGCCGGAGCGCACGCTCTCCTTCCAGCCCGCGAGCTCCCGTGCGGCGGTGTACCCGTCGGCCGCGAGCGCGCGGCCCGCCTGCGCGGCCGGTGCGTACAGACCCTGCACGTACTCGGTGACCATGCGCGTGGCCTGCACCTTGGGCCCGAGGGTCGCGAGCGTGTGCCGCACCATCTCGAGCCAGCGGCGCGGTACGCCGTCGCCGTTGCGCTCGTAGAACCGGGGGGCGACCTGCGTCTCGACAAGGTCGTAGAGCGCCGCCGCCTCCAGGTCGTCACGCCGGTCTGGGTCGTCCACGCCGTCCGCCGTGGGGATGCCCCAGCCGTTCTCGCCGTCGTACCACTCGGCCCACCAGCCGTCCTCGATGGACAGGTTGAGGCCGCCGTTGAGCGCGGACTTCATGCCCGACGTGCCGGACGCCTCGAGCGGCCGCAGCGGGTTGTTGAGCCACACGTCGCAGCCCGGGTACAGGGACAGGGCCATGCCGATGTCGTAGTTCGGCAGGAAGACGATGCGGTGCCGCACCGCGGGGTCGTCGGCGAAGCGCACGAGCTGCTGGATGAGCCGCTTCCCGGAGTCGTCCGCCGGGTGCGACTTGCCGGCCACCACGAGCTGCACGGGCCGCTCCGGGTGCAGGAGCAGCTCCTTCAGGCGCTCAGGGTCGCGGAGCATGAGCGTGAGCCGCTTGTACGTGGGGACGCGCCGCGCGAACCCGATGGTCAGCACGTCCGGCGAGAGCACCTCGTCGACCCAGCCCAGCTCGGCGGGCGACGCGCCCCGCTCCCGCCAGGACGAGTAGACGCGGCGGCGCGCCTCGTCGACCAGCTCGCCGCGCAGGTCGCGCCGCATCTTCCACAGCTCGGCGTCACTGACCTTCGCGGGGTCGAGCCAGGCCGACGACGCCGTCGCCGCCGTCAGCTCGTCCAGGCCCAGCCGCTCGGACTGGAGCTCCGCGAGCCGCGGCGCCACCCAGGTGGGCGAGTGCACGCCGTTGGTGACCGAGGTGATGGGCACCTCGCGGGCGTCGAACCCGGGCCAGAGTCCCTCGAACATCTCCCGCGAGACCTGGCCGTGGAGCAGGGAGACGCCGTTCGCGCGGCCCCCGAGCCGGAGCCCCATCACCGCCATGTTGAAGACGGTGGGGTCGCCCCCCTCGTAGTCCTCGGCGCCCAGCGCGAGCACCCGCTCGAGCGGCACGCCCGGCATGGTGTTGTCGCCGCCGAAGTACTGGGAGACCAGGTCGCGGGGGAACCTGTCGATGCCGGCGGGAACCGGCGTGTGCGTGGTGAAGACCGTGGCGGCGCGGACGGCCTCGGCGGCCTCGTCGACGCTCAGGCCGCCGGCCACCAGCTCGCGGATGCGCTCCACCCCGAGGAACCCGGCGTGGCCCTCGTTCGTGTGGTAGACCTCGGGCTCCGGCGCCCCGGTGAGGCGCGACCAGGCGCGGAGCGCCCGCACGCCGCCCACACCGAGCAGGAGCTCCTGCTGGAGCCGGTGCTCCCCGCCGCCGCCGTAGAGGCGGTCCGTGACCTTGCGCGCCTGCTCGTCGTTCTCGGGCACGTTGGAGTCGAGGAGGAGCAGCGGCACGCGGCCCACGGCCGCGACCCAGATGTGCGCGACGAGGCGGCGCCCGCCCGGCAGGCCGAGCGAGACCGTGGCCGGCGTGCCGTCGTCCTCCCGCAGGATCGCCAGCGGCAGACCGTCCGGGTCGAGCAGCGGGTACGTCTCGACCTGCCACCCGTCACGGGTGAGAGCCTGACGGAAGTAGCCCGCACCGTAGAGGAGGCCCACACCGACGATCGGGACGCCGAGGTCGGAGGCGCTCTTCAGGTGGTCGCCCGCGAGGATCCCCAGGCCGCCCGAGTACTGGGGCAGCACCGAGGTGATGCCGAACTCCGGCGAGAAGTAGGCGACCGCCTGCGGCAGCGGCTCCCCGGACGCCGACACCTGGGTCTGGTACCAGAGCGGGTCGTGCAGGTAGCGGTGGAGGTCGTCGGAGGCGGCGCGCACCCTGCCCACGAAGGCCTCGTCGCGGGCGAGGGCGGCGAGGCGCTCGCCGCCGAGGGCGGCCACGAGGGCCACCGGGTCGCCCTTCACGTCGGCCCACAGCTCCGGGTCGATGCTCGCGAACAGCTCGCGCGTGGGCGCGTGCCACGACCAGCGGAGGTTCTGGGCGAGCTCGTCCAGTGCGGCGAGCGGAGCCGGCAGGACCGTGCGGACGGTGAATCGTCGGATCGCTCTCACGGACGGAAGACTACGCACTCCGGCCGCCTGACACACCTGGTGTCCTCTGTTGTGGCACGTCGGCGCGCGATCGGGGCCGCACTCTCGCTAGCGTGGGCGACGTGAGCGCGAAAACGCCTGTCGGGCGCATCCCGGTCCTCGAGGTCTCCCCCGTCGTCGAGGGCGGACGGTGGCCGGCAAAGGCCTCCGTCGGCGAGGTGGTGCCGATCGAGGCCACCGTCTTCCGCGAGGGTCACGACGCCGTCGGGGCCACCGCGGTCCTTGTCGGGCCTGACGGCCGCGACCACTCCTGGGCGCCGATGGTCGACGTCGCCCCGGGCCTCGACCGCTTCCGGGGCTTCCTCCAGCCCGACGCGGAGGGCGACTGGTCCTTCCGCGTCGAGGGCTGGTCCGACCCGTACGCCACCTGGGTCCACGACGCGACGATCAAGATCGGCGCCGGGATCGACGTCGACCTGATGCTCGCGGAGGGCGTGCGGCTCTTCGACCGTCTCTGCGCGCAGCCGCCGGACGGGATCGTCGCCCCGCGGCGCAAGCCCCGTGACGCCCGCGCACTGACCGACGCCCGCCGTGCCCTCGCCGACGCCGGCCGCCCGGCCGAAGCCCGGCTCGCGGCCGCCACGTCGCCCGAGGTCCGCGCGGCCCTGGAGCGGGCCCCGTTCCGGGAGCTGGTGTCCGCGTCCGAGCCGTACCCGCTCCGGGTGCACCGCCGCCTCGCCCTCGCCGGCGCCTGGTACGAGATGTTCCCCCGGTCGGAGGGCGCCTACCGCCGGCCCGACGGCACCTGGGTCTCGGGGACCTTCGCCACCGCCGCGAAGCGCCTGCCCGCGATCGCCGCCATGGGGTTCGACGTGGTGTACCTGACCCCCGTCTCGCCCATCGGCACCACGTTCCGCAAGGGGCGCAACAACACGCTCGAGGCGCAGCCGGGCGACCCGGGCAGCCCGTATGCCATCGGGTCGGCCGACGGCGGGCACGACGCCATCCACCCGGACCTGGGCACCGAGGCCGACTTCCGTGACTTCGTCGCACGAGCGCGCGAGGCGGGCCTCGAGGTGGCGCTCGACATCGCCCTGCAGTGCTCGCCCGACCACCCGTGGGTCACCGAGCACCCCGAGTGGTTCGTGGTGCGCGCCGACGGCAGCATCGCGTACGCGGAGAACCCGCCCAAGAAGTACCAGGACATCTACCCGCTGAGCTTCGACACGGACCCGGACGGCCTCTACCAGGCGGTCCTGGACGTGCTGCTGACGTGGATCGACCGCGGAGTGACGCTGTTCCGCGTCGACAACCCGCACACCAAGCCCCTCAACTTCTGGGAGTGGGCGCTGGCCCAGGTGCACGCCGAGCACCCCGAGGTGATCTTCCTGTCCGAGGCGTTCACCAAGCCGGCGATGATGCAGACGCTGGCCCGGATCGGTTTTCACCAGTCGTACACGTACTTCACCTGGCGCAACACCAAGGAGGAGCTCGCCGAGTACCTCCAGGAGGTGAGCGGGCCGCAGGGCTCCGTGATGCGGCCGTCGTTCTGGCCCACCACGCACGACATCCTGCCGCCCTACCTGCAGCACGGCGGGGTCGCCGGCTTCGCGGTGCGCGCGGTGCTCGCCGCCACCGGCTCCCCCACGTGGGGCGTCTACTCGGGCTACGAGCTCGTGGAGAACGTGCCCCGGCCGGGGGTCGAGGAGCAGATCGACAACGAGAAGTACGAGTACAAGCCGCGCGACTGGGCCCTCGCCGACGAGATCGGCATCGCGACCCTGCTCACCCGGCTCAACGAGATCCGGCGGGCGCACCCGGCGCTGCGGCAGCTGCGCAACCTGACGGTGCACGGCACCACGAACGGCCAGATCCTGGCCTACTCCCGCCGGGTCGCCGGCGACTACCTGCCCCTGGCCTCGGGGGATGTCCATCACAGCGCGCGAAACGGTTCGTCCGGCCCCACCATGAGACCTGGGGGCATGCGACGGCCCCGTCACGACGACGTGATAGTGGTCGTGGTCAACCTTGATCCCTGGAACACACAGGAGTCGGTAGTGCACCTGGACCTTGACGCCCTGGGCCTCGCTGCCCCCGCGGACGACGACGGCTCGCCCTTCTTCGTCGCCCACGACCTGCTGTCGGGCGAGACCTACGGCTGGGGGGCGCAACCGTTCGTGCGCCTCGACCCGCGCGCGCAGGTGGCGCACGTGCTCCAGGTGGGCCTGGCATGACGACCCCCACCGGCCCGCTCTACGGGCCCGGCGGCCCCGCCACCCAGGGCGTGCCGCCCAGCGTCGGCGAGCGGGCGTCGTCGGCCCCCGCGCCCGCTCCCGTGCGGCCCCACGTGCCGCGCCCGCAGACCGCACCCATCCCCGTCCAGGCGCTGCCGCCGCGGCGCCAGCCGCAGCCGCCGGAGCGGCTGCGGCGTGGGCTGCCGCACGATCCCGAGTGGTACAAGAAGGCGGTCTTCTACGAGGTGATGATCCGGTCCTTCTCCGACTCCAACGACACGGGGACGGGCGACCTGCGCGGGCTCATCGACCGGCTGGACTACCTGGAGTGGCTGGGCATCGACTGCCTGTGGCTGCCCCCGTTCTTCCCGTCGCCGCTGCGGGACGGCGGGTACGACGTCGCCGACTTCACGGCCGTGGCGCCGCAGTACGGCACCATCGCCGACTTCGGCGACCTCGTGGCCGCGGCGCACGAGCGGGGCATCCGCGTGGTCATCGACCTCGTCATGAACCACACGAGCGACCAGCACCCCTGGTTCCAGGCGTCGCGCGCCGACCCCGAGGGCCCGTACGGCGACTTCTACGTGTGGAGCGACGACGCGACGCGGTACCAGGACGCGCGCATCATCTTCGTCGACACGGAGACGTCCAACTGGACGTTCGACCCGGTGCGGCGGCAGTTCTTCTGGCACCGGTTCTTCTCGCACCAGCCCGACCTCAACTTCGAGAACCCGCGCGTCCAGGACGCCATGCTGGACGTCGCGCGGTTCTGGCTGCAGCTCGGGGTGGACGGCTTCCGGCTCGACGCGGTGCCGTACCTCTTCGAGGCCGAGGGCACCAACTGCGAGAACCTGCCCGAGACGCACGGGTTCCTGCGGCGCGTGCGGCGCATGGTGGACACCGAGTTCCCGGGCCGGATCCTGCTGGCCGAGGCGAACCAGTGGCCGCAGGACGTGGTGGAGTACTTCGGCACCGAGCAGGACCCCGAGTGCCACATGTGCTTCCACTTCCCGGTGATGCCCCGCATCTTCTACGCGATCCGCGACCAGCGGTCGCGCCAGCTGCTCGAGATCCTCGCCGACACCCCGGCGATCCCGGCGAACGGCCAGTGGAGCACGTTCCTGCGCAACCACGACGAGCTCACCCTCGAGATGGTCTCCACCGAGGAGCGCGCCAGCATGTACGGCTGGTACGCCCCCGACCCCCGCATGCGGGCGAACGTCGGGATCCGCCGCCGCCTCGCACCGCTGCTCGACAACTCGCGCAAGGAGATGGAGCTCGCGCACGCGCTCCTCCTGTCGCTGCCCGGCTCCCCCTGCCTCTACTACGGCGACGAGATCGGCATGGGTGACAACATCTGGCTGCCCGACCGCGACGCCGTCCGCACCCCGATGCAGTGGACCCCCGACCGCAACGCCGGCTTCTCGACCGCCGACCCCGGCAAGCTGTACCTGCCGCTCATCCAGTCGCTGGTGCACCATTACAACCACGTCAACGTGGAGGCACAGCTGGCGCAGCCCACGTCTCTGCTGCACTGGGTCCACGGGATGCTCGCGGTGCGCCGCCTCCACCCCACCTTCGGCACGGGCGACTTCACGATCCGCGACTGCGACGACGAGGGCGTCGTCGCGTTCACCCGGTCGTCGCGGGAGGAGACGCTGCTCGTGGCGGTGAACCTGGGCGCCACCGCCCGGTCGGCCACGCTCAAGCTGCCGGGCTTCGCCGGCTGGACCCTCACCGACGTGTTCGGCGGCGCCGGGTTCCCCACGGTCGGCGAGGACGGCACGGTGACGCTCACCTGGGGCGCCCGGGACTTCTACTGGCTCGTGCTCGCGCCGCCGGTCGCCGGACCGCGCGCCGAGGCGGCGGCCGGGGCGGCGGCGGCCGACGCGGCCCTCCGGGCGAACGCGCTGGGAGGGGCGTGAGCGGCCCCGTCGAGGTCCGGCCCGGAGCCGGGCACCTCCCGCCGGAGGTGCTCCGGCTCCTCGACGGGTGGCTGCCCGGCCGGCGCTGGTACCCGGTCCCGGGCGCGGGCGTGGTGCACGTGCCCTGGCTCACCGTGACCTTCCCCCACACGCCCGACGTGGTGGTGCCGCTGCTGCGGCTCGAGGGCCCCGGGCTGCCGGGTGGCGAGGAGTCGCTGGTGGTCCAGGTGCCCCTCGTCCTGACGCCGACGGCGGAGCCGGGCGAGGGCCCGGACGTGATCGGCACCGTGGGCACGGCGTCGGGCACCGTCACGGTGTCCGACGGCGGCGCCCACCCGGTCTGCTGGCTCGCCTTCCTGCGTGCCTCGGGGGTGGTGGCCACCGGTGAGGGCGGCGGCTTCGGCGCCGGGACCGCGCTGCTCGACGGCGCGCGGCCGCTGGGCGGCGAGCAGTCGAACACGTCGGTCGTGGTGCCGGGCGTGGCGGGCGGGGCGATGCTCAAGATCCTCCGGACCGTCGCGCTCGGGCCGCACCCCGACGTGGCGATCCCCGAGGCGCTGACGCGCGCCGGCTGGCACGGGGTGCCGGAGTTCCTCGGCGCGGTGCCGGTGTCGTGGGGCGACGAGACCGCGGCCGGCCCCACCATGGCCCACCTGGCCGTGGTGTCCCGGCTGGTCACCGACGCGCACGACGGGTTCCGCCTGGCCTGCGACCACGCGTCGCGGGGCGAGGACTTCGGCGAGCGAGCGCACGAGCTGGGCGCGGTCGTGGCCGGGTTGCACGCCGCCCTGCGGGCCGCGCTGCCCGACGGCCACACCACGCTCGACCCGGCGGCCTTCGTCGGGGTGCTGCGGCGCCGCGCGGCGGAGGCGATCGCCGACGTGCGGGAGCTCGCACCTTTCCGGGGGCCGGTCACCGCCCTCTACGACGACGTCCGCGAGCGCCTGGCGGCCCTGCCCGACGGGGTGCGGCTGCAGGCTATCCACGGCGACCTGCACCTGGGGCAGGCCCTGTACTCGGGTGACGGCTGGAAGCTGCTCGACTTCGAGGGCGAGCCGCAGCGGCCGGTGGCGGAGCGGACGGCGCCGGACCTGCCGCTCCGCGACGTCGCCGGCCTGCTGCGGTCGTTCGACTACGCGGCGGCGGTGGGCGGGGCGCAGGACCGGCGGTGGACGGAGAACGCGCAGCTGTCCTTCCTGGAGGGGTACCGGGAGGCGGTGGGCGGCGAGGTGAGCGGCCTCGACGTCGCGACTGCGGAGGCGGTGCTGCGCGCGCTCGTCGTCGACAAGGCGCTCTACGAGGTGGTCTATGAGACGCGCCACCGCCCCACGTGGACGCACATCCCCCTGGCTGCGGTGTCGCGCGCGCTGAGCGCGTAAGAAGCCGCCCCCCCTGTGGAAGGCCGGCGATGTCCAAGCGGTGACGGGCCGGTCACCCGCGGCTGACCGGACGTCGTCGGGCACCGGAGGGCTCGGTGCGCGCGCCGTGGGAGCGAGAGGTCGCCGTCCGTGGAAAGGTGATCCCATGGCTGACCTGCCCCATGTCGACCTCGAGGCCCTGACTGCGGTTGCCCAGGGTCACCACTCCGATCCCCACTCGGTGCTGGGCCCGCACCTGCTGGACGGCCCGTGGGCCGCCGTGCGGACGCTGCGCCCGCTCGCCGACGAGGTGGTGGTGGTGACGCCCGACGGCGACCACCCCGCGGAGCACCTGGGCGCCGGCGTCTGGGCCGCGCTCGTGCCGGCCGACGGCGAGCGTGCCCCGGACTATCGCGTCCGAGCGCGCTACGGCGAGGTCGAGAGCACGTCCGACGACCCGTACCGCTTCCTGCCCACGCTGGGCGAGGTCGACCTGCACCTGGTGGCCGAGGGCCGGCACGAGGAGCTGTGGCGCGTCCTGGGCGCCAACCCGCGGCGGTACCCGAGCGTGCTGGGCGAGGTGACCGGTACGTCGTTCGCGGTGTGGGCGCCGAACGCCCGCGGGGTCCGCGTCATCGGCGACCACAACCACTGGGGTCCGGTGCACCCCATGCGGTCGCTGGGGTCGTCGGGCGTGTGGGAGCTGTTCGTGCCGGGCGTGGGCCCGGGCAGCCGGTACAAGTTCGAGATCCTGGGCGCCGACGGCGTCTGGCGCGCCAAGGCGGACCCGCTCGCCAAGGGCACGGAGATCCCTCCGGCGACGGCGAGCGTCGTCGTCGAGTCCCGTTACGCGTGGGGCGACGGCGAATGGCTCGCCGCCCGGGCGTCGGGCGACCCGCACAGCGGGCCCATGAGCGTGTACGAGGTGCACCTGGGTTCCTGGCGACCGGGCCTGTCGTACCGGGAGCTGGCCGACCAGCTCACCGCCTACGTGGTGGAGCAGGGCTTCACCCACGTGGAGTTCCTCCCCGTGGCCGAGCACCCGTTCGGCGGCTCCTGGGGCTACCAGGTGACGAGCTACTACGCGCCGACGTCGCGGTTCGGCCACCCCGACGACTTCCGGCTCCTCGTGGACCGGCTCCACCAGGCGGGGGTCGGCGTCATCGTCGACTGGGTCCCGGCCCACTTCCCCCGCGACGAGTTCGCGCTCGCCCGGTTCGACGGGACGCCGCTGTACGAGCACGCGGACCCGAAGCGCGGCGAGCAGCCGGACTGGGGCACGTACGTCTTCGACTTCGGTCGTCGCGAGGTGCGCAACTTCCTCGTCGCGAACGCCACGTACTGGTTCGAGGAGTTCCACGCGGACGCGCTGCGCGTCGACGCGGTGGCGTCGATGCTCTACCTCGACTACTCGCGAGGGCCCGGCGAGTGGCACCCCAACGTGCACGGGGGGCGCGAGAACCTCGAGGCGATCGCCTTCCTCCAGGAGGCCAACGCCACGGCGTACCGCCGCACGCCGGGCGTCATGATGATCGCCGAGGAGTCGACGGCGTTCCCCGGCGTCACGCGTCCCACGTCGGGCGGGGGCCTCGGCTTCGGGCTGAAGTGGAACATGGGCTGGATGAACGACACCCTCCGGTACCTGGCGGAGGACCCCATGTACCGCCGGTACCACCACCACGAGGTGACGTTCTCGCTCGTCTACGCGTTCTCGGAGCAGTTCGTGCTGCCCATCAGCCACGACGAGGTGGTGCACGGCAAGGGTTCGCTGCTCGGCAAGATGCCGGGCGACCGCTGGAAGCAGCTCGCGGGTGTGCGCTCGTTCCTGGCCTACCAGTGGACCCACCCGGGCAAGCAGCTGCTGTTCATGGGCTGCGAGTTCGCGCAGGACACGGAGTGGTCGGAGGGCGAGGGGCTGCGCTGGCACCTGCTCGCCGACGGGGGCCACTCGGGCGTGCAGCGTCTCGTGCGCGACCTGAACGCCCTCTACCGCCGTACGCCCGCGCTCTGGGAGGTCGACTTCGACCCGGCGGGCTTCGAGTGGCTCGACGCCGACGACGCCGACCACGACGTGCTGGCCTACGTGCGCCGGTCCCGCTCGGGCGACCCCGTGGTGGTCGTCGTGAACTTCGCCGGCGTGCCGCACGAGGGGTACCGCGTGGCCCTGCCCGACGCTCCGGGCGGTACCGGGGGGTGGATCGAGGCTCTCAACACGGACGCCGCGGACTACGGGGGCTCCGGGGTCGGCAACCTCGGGCGGGTCGAGGCACAGGACGTGCCGTACAAGGGCCGGGGCCGGTCCGTGACGCTCCGCGTCCCACCGCTCGGGGCGCTGATCCTGGTGCCGGAGACCGCCTGACACCGAGGCCGGGCCGGGGTGGGGCGTCCGTACGCCCTGCCCCGGCCCGTGGCGCGCCAGGCCTCCCGCTCAGTACAGGCTGATCGCCAGGCGCTGGCGGGCCTTCGTCACGCGCGGGTCGGTGGGCCCGGCCACCTCGAAGAACTCGAGCAGGCGGACGCGCAGCTTCTCCTTGTCGTCGGCCGAGGCGCCGGGCAGCAGGTCGAGCAGGCGGCCCAGGGCGTCCTCGACCTTGCCGCCCAGGAGGTCCAGGTCGGCGACCGCCAGCTGCGCGTCGACGTCGTCCGGCGCCTGGGCCGCGGCCGCACGGACCGCCGCCAGGTCGGCACCGCGGGTGCGCTGGAGCAGGTGCACCTGGGCGAGCCCGGCGGACGCCATGGAGTCGCGCGGGTCCTGCTTGAGCGCCTTCTCGTAGGCGGCGACGGCCGACTCCAGGTCGTCGCGCTCGATCGCGTCGTACGCCTCCTGGTGCAGCGGCGGGAGCGGTGCCTCCTGCTCCTCGGCAGGCTCGTCCGCGGGGGCCTCCCCGCCCTGTGCGGGCGCGCGGCCCGTCACGCCGTTCTGCTCGGCGGCGCCCAGCACCTGGTCGATCACGCCACGCACCTGCTCGGCCGGTGCGTTCCCCGCGAACAGCGGGAGGGGCTGGCCCTGGATCACCGCGACGACCGTGGGGACGCCCTGCACCTGGAAGGCGGCGGCGATCTGCGGGTACTTCTCGGCGTCGAGGCGGCCGAGCAGGAACCGGCCGGCGTACTCGTCCGCCAAGGTGCCGAGCGTGGTGGCGAGCTCGGCGTTGGCCTGGTCGGTGGGGATCCACAGGACCACGACGACGGGGTACTGCGTCGAGTCGCGGACCACCTGCTCGAAGTTCGCGTCCGTGACGTCGACCACGTATCCCCCGGCGACGGGGGCGCCGCCCGGCTCTCCGGGCGGCGGGGCCTGCGGGCGGGTCAGCGCTGACAGGTCGACGGCGCCACGGGCGGTGAAGCTCGGCTGCGGGGTCGGGTTGCTCATGGGCTCATCCTACGAAGTCCCGGGTACGGCGGAGGCCCGCCCGGGCGACACGGGAGCGTGTCGTCCGGGCGGGCCTCGTGTGGGTCACTGGTTGCTGGCGCCGACCACGACCTGCTCGTAGCCCAGGAGCGAGACCTGCTCCGTGGACCCCGCCGGCGGCACGTAGAGCGCCACCGTGTCGAGGTACGTGGTGCGCAGCGTGTTGGTCACCGGCTGGGACCCGAAGTGCACCTTCTGCGAGGCGAACGCGTCCGTGGGGTGCGCCTGGCCCTCGCCCTCCACCGTGACGAGGGCGGTCGCGTCGAGCACACCGATCACCACGGCCCCGCCGTCGAGGGTGCGGACGGCGTGCACCGGGGCGTCACCCCGCGGGGCGAAGGTGAACGTGTACTTGCCGCCCGCCTCCGCGAACTTGTCGGCGTTCACCTGGGCGGCCACGTTGTCCACGACGAACTTCCGGAACGGGTCCTGGGCGAAGGTGGGGGCGAACGCGGACGTGTCACCCGTGGTGAGCACGTCGGCGTACTGCGACACCGCGTCCGCCGGCGTCATCAGCAGGCTCGCGTCGTCGGCGGCCAGCGCGTCGCTGCCGATGTCCGGCGGGGCGAACTGCGGCAGCGTGGTGCCCGGGATGAGCCGCACCCAGGCCCACAGCTTGTACGGGTCCCGCGCGGTGGCCTGCTCCATGACCATGAGCGCAGGGGCCTGGGTGCCCTCCTGCTTGCTCACGCCGTAGGTGGTGCGCGGCCACGTCTCGGTGGTGGGAACCACGATCTGCACCATCTGGGAGGGCAGCGGTGTGACGAACTTCGCGTCGCCGATCGCCGCCGCCACCGTGAGCTGGCTCGTCCGGGCGGTGAGGGCCGGGCCCGCGAGCCGCTCGGCCAGCACGCCCGGGTTGTTCTCCGCGCTGGCCCGCTCGAGGACCGTGCTGACCGACGTGACCACCTCGGCCTCCTGCTCGACCGACATGGCCGGGCCGGTCGCCGCAGGGTCCGGCTGGGGGACGGGCAGCTCCGCGGCACAGCCGGCGAGCACTCCCGCCATCAGGACCGTCGCAGCCCCGGTCAGGGCCCTCTTCCGCATCGTGCGCGTCATCGCTCGCCTCCTTCGTCGCCCGAGAATCCCCACGTCTGCCGCCACGCCGAGGCGCGGCTCGACGGCTGCTCCTGCGGCGCTTCCTGCGGTTCCGGCGTGTCCTGCGCCTCGGGGACCGCGGGCATCGCGCCGGTGGCCGCGCGGCGCTCGGCCTGCTCGCGCAGGCGGAGCTCACGTCGGGTGAGCGTCCTGCCCGACGGCGCCTCACCGCCCGGGGCGTCGTACCCGCCCGGGGCGGCCGCGTGCGTCGCAGGCGATCCCGGGACGGGGGCGCCCTGCACCGGCTGCCCGGCGACCGGGCCACCGAACGGGGCCGCACCGGCCGCCCCGGACGGCTCGGCGGCAGGTGCCGGACCCGGCGGCGCGGCCTGCGGCGCCACCGGGGCGGCACCTGCTCCGGTCAGCCGGCGCCGGCTGCGGCGCAGACCGGTCGCCGGTGCTCCCGGCAGCAGCGGCTCCTCCGCCGGTGCGACGGGGGCCGGGGGAACCCCCGGCTGGTGTCCCTGAGAGGCCCCGTGATCCGGGGCGGAGGCCGCCGGCCCGAGACCCTGCGCACCGGCGTACGGGTCGCCTGCGGGACCCGCCTGCGCGGTCGCGGGCGCCTCGGAGCGGAACCGTCGGAGAGCGCCCTGGGACGTCGGGTCGGGCTGCGGTGCGGCGCCCCAGGGATTGCCGTGGTCGTCCTGGCCAGGAGCGGCGGCACCGGCTGCGGGCACCGGGTCGGCGGCGAACGGCGCCGCGACGAACGGGTTCTGACGCTCGCCGGGGGCCCCGCCGTCGGCCTGCTCGGCACCCGGACCAGCCGGCGGCACAGCCGCCGACGGCGGGTCCTGCGGACCCGTGTCCCGGTCGCCGCGCCGCGACGTGCCTGACCCGCGAGAGACCTGGGACCGGGCGGCCGACGCCACGGAGCTCACGGCGCGACCGGGCCGCGAGGCGGCGACGCGCCGCTTCACCCGACGGGCACCGAGCAGCACCACAAGTCCCAGCAGCACGAGGAACGCGCCGCCGAGCACACCGGGCCAGAGATAGGGGGTCGGTGCCACGCGCGGCCACGTGAGCTCGATCGTCGGCGGCGTCACGCCGTCACCGACGCCTGCCGCGAGGAGCACCCACCGGCCGGGCTGGTCGCTCCAGCGGAGCGTCACGGCGGACTCGCCCGAGGCCTCCGCGATCCACATGTCGTTGCCCGCGGGCTCGGGGCCCACCAGCGTGGACGGTGCCTCGGCGGCCCCGGTACCCGTGGGCTCGCCCTCCGCGGCGGGTGCGGAGGCTCCGTCGGACGCGGCGGCCGAGGGATCGGCCGCCGGGGCGGAGGCGTCAGCGGGCGCGGAGGGGTCGGCGGAGGCGGACGGGTCGGTCGCCGCGGGCTCCTCCGCCGGCGTCCCGCCGGGCGTCACCGACAGCGTCTCCCAGTCGGACAGACCGGTCACCCGGTCGTACGGGTCTTCTCCCACCCAGCCGAGCACGTCGACCTCACGGCCGATCGCGAGCGTGACCTTTTGGCCGTCGGGCACCGTCGCGCGCACCGACACGTCGCCGTCGACCAGGTCGAGGACCCCCGGGTCGGTGACGACGAGCGCGGACCCGCCGGTAGGCACGGCCTGGGCGACGACGGTGTCGTCCCCTCGCCACACCGTCGCCGACGCGACCCCCAGACCGATGCCGGCGATGCCGAGCACGATGAGGAGGGTCGCAAGTATGCGTTGAACCACCGAGCATTCCCTTCGACGTGGACGTTCCAGCATAGGGACGCGCCCGTACCTCCTGTCCACGTGGGCCGTCTGGCGAGGATCAACACGAATCTCTCACATCCCAGGTGCATCAACCGCCCTTACGGTCAGGGGTGAGAGATTGGTCCGCGAGTATCCAGGTGAGTGGTTGCAACGTATCCTGGGCGCCGGACAATCGCCCTTTCCGGGTGCCCGGGAAAACCTTGACCCGGGAGACAAATCGGTCCCGACAGCGGAGGTCTGCAACGTGTCCGACCAGGGCTCGCTCTTCCCGACAGCCATGCGCGGCTACGACCGCGAGCAGGTCGACAGCCACATGGCTCGCCTGAACCACGCCCTGGAGGAGGCCCGCCGCCAGGTCGAGGCCGCCGACGGACGGGTTGCCCAGCTCCAGCAGGACCTCACCGACGCCAAGCGGATGATCCGCGAGAACGACCGGCCGTCGTACTCGGGTCTCGGTTCACGCATCGAGCAGCTGCTCCGTTCCGCCGAGGAGCAGTCGGCCGACATCCTTGCGCAGGCCAACCAGCAGGCCGCCGACGTGATGGCCCGTGCCAAGCTCTCCGCCGGGCAGGTCCGCTCGCGAGCCGAGTCCGAGGTCGCCGAGCTGCTGTCGAGCGCGCGCCGCGAGGCCGAGGAGATCCGCACCACCACCACCGCCGAGGCGGAGGGGCACCTTCTCGCCGCTCAGCGTCGCGCCGAGGAGCTCGTCGGGTCCGCCGAGCGCGAGGCGGCCCTGATCACGAGCGGTCTGGCGACCGAGGAGAGCGAGCGCCGGGCGAGCCTGGAGCGCGAGCTGGGCACGCTCCGCGCCACCGTCGAGCGCGAGACCACCGAGCTGCGTGTCACCACGGAGCGCGAGGCCGCCCAGCTGCGCGCCCAGGTCGCCGCGGAGACCGCCGCCCAGCGCGAGGCCGCCGAGCGGGAGACCGCCGAGCTCCGCGAGCGCACGCGCCGGGACGTCGAGCAGCAGGTCGCCGAGGCGCGCCGCCAGGCGGCCGAGGCCGCGAACGCCGTCACGACCGAGCTCGAGCAGCTGCGCGAGCAGGCCCGTGCGGCGCTGGCCGAGGCCGACCTCGAGGTCGCGACGCGCCGGGAGGCCGTCGAGAACGAGCTCGCGGAGCGGCACGAGACGGCCCGCGCCGAGACGGAGCGCCTCGTCCGCGCGGCGGAGGAGCACGCCGCGGAGGCCGAGAAGCGCGTGGCCGTCGCCCTGGAGCAGTCGGAGAAGGTCCGCGCGGAGTCCGACCAGTACGTCAAGGACCTCGTGGCCGACGCCCGTCGCACCGCCGACCGCATCGTCGCCGAGGCCCGGGAGTTCGCCGACCAGACGATCGCGGACGCGCGCGCCGAGGCCGAGATGCAGCGGAGCGCGGCGTCCCGCCAGCTGGAGGACCTCACGCGCCAGCACGACTCGATCAACTCCTACCTGGACGAGCTGCGCGGCCTGCTCGGCACCCCGGCAGCCGAGGGCGCCAAGCCCGCTGCGGCCGCGGCGCCGGCGAGCACGTCGTCGCTCACGCCCGCCCAGCAGGCCCGGTTCGCGGTCGTGGGCGAGGGTTCGCAGGCCGAGCCGGCGCACGACGACTCCGACGCCCCCAAGCCGGTCGCCATCCCGCCGGTCAACCCGGCGCCGGTTCCGGTGGGCACTGCCACGATCGTCATCCCGGCCGTGAAGGCGGGCCAGCTGGCCGACGACGAGGACGCCGACGTGGCTGAGGCGGGCGAGTCCGCAGACGCCGCCGACACGGCGAAGGCCGAGAGCGAGGACGGCGTCGTCGAGGAGGCGCCCGCCTCCCGCTGACCCCGCCTCTCTCGCTGTGGGTATGGCTACGGCGTGAACTCCGAAAGGAATTCACGCCGTAGCCATACCCGCACGCGGAGAGCGGGTCAGTGCCGGGAGCGGGTCAGTGCCGGGAGCGGGTCAGTGCCGGCCCGCGGCCCGGCCGTGCAGCAGGGCGAGTGCGTCGGCGACGGCCTGCGGGTCCTCGACCGCGCTGAGGTGGCCGGCCTCCGGGACCAGGCTCAGGGCAGAGTCCGGAGCCGCCTGCGCCATGTGCTCGGCGTCGGGCACAGGGGTGATGCCGTCCTCCGCGCCCACCACCACCGCGACGGGGTGCGTGAAGCCGCGCAGCACCTCGGTGCGGTCCGGCCGCGCGGCCATCGCCCGCTGGGCCCAGGCGATGCCCGCCGGGGACTGGGCCCGGATCCAGGCCTCCAGGACGGGGAACAGGCGGCGCCGGTCCTTCAGCGACGTCTCCCCCAGCAGCTTCGCGGGCATTCCGAGGACGGCGTCGATCGACTGGGTCGACTCCGCCTCGGCGGCGATCCGCAGCCTGTTCTCCCGGGCCTCGTCCGTGTCGGCGGTCGATCGCGTGTCCACCAGGCCGAGCCCGCGGACGCTCGCCGGGTGTCGCTCCGCGAGCGCCAGCGCGACATAGCCGCCCAGCGAGATGCCGACCACGACCGCGTGGCCCTCCCCCTGCGCGGTGAGCGTGGCGTGGACCGCGTCGGCGGCGGCCTCGATGGTCGGGGCCCGGCCTGCCAGGTCGCTGTGACCCTGGCCCGGCAGGTCGACGGCGAGCACCCGGATCCCTGGGGGCAGCGCCTGCGCGCACTCGGTCCACATGCGGTGGTCGAGCGGGTAGGCGTGGAGCAGCACGAGCGGCAGGCCGCCGCCCTCCCGCAGCGTGTAGGTCGCGAGGTGGGGAGTCGTCATCGTCGTCCTCCAGGGTTGGGTGGGCGGGGCGGGCTGCTCAGCCGTCGAGCGGTCCGTCCCAGTGGGTCGGCAGAGGAAGCGGGTGGCCGGGCAGGACGTGCCCGACGATCTCGTCGAGGACCCGGCGCACGGCCGGCTCCCCCACCCACAGGTGCTTGGCGCCGTCGACGCCGATGATCTCGGCCTGCGGGACGCGCGCGAACCGGCGCCGCGCCTCGTCGGGCTGCAGGTAGTCGTCGTGCTCGGGCACGAGGACGACGAGCGGCTTGCCGGTCGCGGCCCACCGGTCGAGGTCCTCGTCCGTGGCGCGGTGCAGCGGCGGCGACAGCAGGATGGCGCCCTCGACGGCCGGGTCGGCGCCGTGCATGAGGACGAGCTCCGTGCCGAACGACCAGCCCACGAGCCAGGGTCGCGGCAGCCCGCGGAACTCGGCGAGCTCGATCGCGGCCGCGACGTCGTACCGCTCGCCCCGGCCCTCGTCGAAGGCTCCCTCGCTCGTGCCCCGGGGGGACGAGGTGCCCCGGGTGTTGAAGCGCAGCACCGCGAGGTCTGCGAGCGCCGGCAGGCGCCACGCGGCCTTGCGGTAGACGTGGGAGTCCATGAAGCCGCCGTGCGTCGGCAGCGGATGGAACGTGAGCAGCGTCGCTGCGGGGTCGGCGTCCGCGGGCAGGGCGAGCTCGCCCACGAGGGTCAGCCCGTCGGCCGTGTGCAGCTCGATGTCCTCCCGCCGGGCGGGGAGCACGGTGAGGGAACGGATCTGGTGGGCGGTCTCGGCAGTCATCGGTTCCATCTTCTCAGCGAAGGCGGGAACGGCGCTGCCAGCACGAGCTGTGCCAGTGCCGCCGGTAGTCGAGCCCGACGTCGGGCCCGCCGATCGCGTCCGACTGCCAGGCGACGACGTGGGCGGTGCCCGGCGGGATGGTCTGCCGGCAGGCCGGGCAGACGTACGGCTTGTCGGAGGAGCGGATCGCCTGGACCACCCACTCGCCGTCCGCGGCGGACTCGCTGCGGCGCCCTCCTGTGGCGCGGTCGACGTCGAGCGGTCGGTGCTCGGCCCCGTAGGGCCGGCGCTTGGAGGGGCGCTTCGGCGGCATGGGCCCATTCTCCCGCACGCGCCTGGGCGGCCGCGGTGCGTCGTCAGGCAAACCTGTGAAAGCCTGGGAGTGCCTCTCATGACCTGCCGCTAGAGTGTGGCGGTCCGCGCACTGCGCCCCGACCGAAGGACTTTCCCGTGAAGCACCGCACCACTGCAGGCCTGGCGGCCCTCGCCCTCGGCTCTGCCCTCGCCCTCGCCGGTTGTGCGAGCGACGACGCGCCCGACGCCGAGGCCTCGTCCGGTCCCGCCGTGTGCGCCCCGGAGGTGGCCCCTGCCGCCGACGAGTCCGCGGCCACCACCCCGTCGCCGACCCCCGAGGACATCGCCGCCCTCGAGGCCATCCAGGTCACCGGTGAGCCGGGCGCCGAGCCCGCGTTCGAGTTCACCGCGCCGCTCACGGTCACCGCGCCGACGGTCCGCCCCCTCAACGAGGGCACGGGCGTCGAGCTGGCCGAGGGCCAGCAGGTGTCGATCCGCTACGTCATGAAGTCCGGCGCCGACGGCTCGGTCGTCGGGTCGCAGTGGACCGAGGGCCAGGAGCCGGAATCGTTCACGCTGGGTGACGCGTCGTACCAGCTGCTCAACGACCCGCTCGTGGGCCAGAAGGTCGGCGCGCGCATCCTGCTGGCCAGCCCGGGCCAGGACGGCGCCATCTACGTGAGCGTCATCGAGGTCGTCGACGCCAAGGACGTGCCGCAGCGCGCCGAGGGCGAGCCGGTGGAGCCCGAGGAGGGCCTGCCCACCGTCGAGCTCGCCGACGACGGCATGCCGACCGTCACCATCCCCGAGGGCTACGAGGCTCCCTCGGAGCTCGTGGTGCAGCCCCTCATCGAGGGCACCGGCCCCGAGGTGACCGAGACGCAGACCCTCACCGTGCAGTACTCGGGCTGCCTCCTCGACGGCACGTCGTTCGACTCCTCGTGGAGCCGCGGCACGTCCACCTCGTTCCCGCTGAACCAGGTCATCGCCGGCTGGACCCAGGGCCTCGCCGGTCAGAAGGTCGGCAGCCAGGTGCTGCTGGTCATCCCCGCCGAGCTCGCGTACGGCGACCAGGAGAGCGGCGCCATCCCGCCGAACTCCCCGCTCGTCTTCGTGGTCGACATCCTCGACGCCACCGGCGGCGCGTGACCTTCGGCACGTCCTGACACATCGCCCCTGCTCAGAGGCCTATCGACGGCGGGTTCCCGGTCCCGGGGGCCCGCCGTCGCCGTATCGTCGTGCCATGACTTCACCCGAGGCACCGGCGCCCGACGCTCCTCCCCTGCGGGAGGTCCTCACCTGGGAGACCTTCCCCGTCGCTGTCCGCGAGCTGGCCGTGCAGGTCGTGTCGAGCGGCTTCGTCCCCGACGTGGTCGTCGCCGTGGCGCGCGGCGGCCTGGTCCCCGGCGGCGCCATGGCGTACGCGCTGGGCACCAAGGGCGTGGGCACGCTGAACATCGAGTTCTACACGGACATCGGCCAGACGCTGGACGACCCCCGCGTGCTGCCGCCGCTCATGGACACCTCCGAGCTCCCTGGCGCGAAGGTGCTCGTGGTCGACGACGTCGCCGACTCGGGTCGCACGCTCGCGCTCGTCATGGACATGCTGGCGAAGCACGGCGCCGACGCCCGCTCTGCCGTGCTCTACACCAAGCCGCGGACGATCATCCAGCCCGACTTCTCGTGGCGCGACACCGACCTGTGGATCACGTTCCCCTGGTCGGCGGAGCCGCCCGTGACCGGTGCGCGGTCGATCGACGCGTAGGTGCTCGGCTCCGGGCGCCGGCCGGTGCCGGGCTGCATGGGCTCCGCGGGCTCCGCGGTCCGGTTCGAGAACGTCATGGGGTATCGCCTCCCGCCCCGAAGCATCACCTGATGACGTTCTCGAACCTGAAAAGGTTGAGGCGTGACGAGCACGATGCACAACAACGAGGTCGCCGTCTCCGCCGACGACGTCCGGCGGACGGAACCCGGGCCGACGCCCGACAGGTGACCGCCGCCTGGGAGCGGGCGCTGTCCGCGCCGCCGTCGGTCACCCTCGCGTGGATCCACGGCGACCTGCTGCCGGGGAACCTGCTGACGACTGGCGGGGCGTTCTCGGCCGTCATCGACTGGGGCGCCATGGGCGTCGGGGACCCGGCCGCGGACCTGATCCCGGCCTGGACCCAGTTCGGTCGCCCCGACCAGACGGCGGCCCGGGCGGCGTTCCGCGAGGCGGCGCTCCCCCGGTCGGGGCCCGGCGTGGTGGACGACGCCGACGCCGCCTGGGAGCGGGGTCACGGCTGGACGCTCGTGCAGGCCGTGATCGCCGTGCCGTACTACTGGGACCGCTGGCGCGAGTTCGCCGTGGCGTGCCAGGAGCGCATCGCCGCCGTGCTCGACGACGTCCGGGCGGCCTGAGGTCGGTCGCTGCGGCGCGTCAGCCTCGCTCAGGCCGGGTCAGGACGGCCCGTCCCGGAGCCGATCAGCGGACGCAGGTCGGCAACGGCGGCGTTGACATGTCCCATCCATTCGCCGAACGTCGCAGGTCCTGTCTCGTGCCAGAGCTCGTACACCTCTGACTCGGGTGCAGCCACACGCGGGACCTGGGCGAGGAGCCACGCCGCCTTGTCGTCGGAGACCGTCTGGCGGATCAGCTCGACCGTCATGCCCTCCGTGACCGGCATCTCCCGAAGCCCGCGACCGACGAGCGCAAGCTCGAGGAGCGCGAGCACCGCCGCGCCGGCGTCGCCGTCGATGTACGACTCGCCCAGCTCGTCGGCGAGGTCGTCGAACGAGAACTCGCCGTCCACAACCTCGCCCAGCGCGTCCAGCGCCGCGTCATTCTCAAAGAGTCCAGTAGCCCATGCGCTCATGGTTCCGGACGGTACACGTGGTCACTGACACGGTCTTGAGGATCTGTCCGGGGAGAACCGCCTCACTGGCGAGCCGCCCCAACACCTTTCGGCTCGATAAACTGGAGTGCCTGCGTTGCGACCTGACGGACCCGCGCAAGTACGGCTTCAGGCGGCTGTCGCAGGTTGAGCGGCGCAGCGACGATCTCCACGCCGACGTTCTTGATTCTTCGCCGGACATCCCCACCACCGCCTGCGTAGATGAGCCAGGCGGCGGGAACTTCGAGCGCGGTGCAGTAGGCGAGCATCTGATAGTGGTCGGCGTTGGCGTACCGGCCCGTGCTTGATGCGAGCTTGTACTTCGCGTCGAACACCACGTCCGGTATCCCGTGCCCGTCGACGTGCACGACGTCGACGTTCATGAGGACGTCGCCGTGCGCGTCCTCCGGGCCCCGCCCCGTCCTGCCCTCGTTCCACGCGCCAGCGCCGGTGAGGTAGACGGGCAGTTGCCGTGCCGAGTAACCGGGGTGCTGGGCGAGAGCCTCGGTGAGTGCGGTGGCGACGAAATCCTCGAACACCTTCCACATCACGACGACGAAGGCCGACATCGTGACGCCGGTGGCGCTTGTTCGCGTCGAGCTGTGGCGCAGCAGCACCTCGGCCAAGCCCAGCGCGCCGTGGTACCGGTCGTTGAGGCGAGTGGGCTCCCATCGCGGTGTGGGTGTTCCCAAGATGAGCCGCTTCACGCCCGCGAATCGTGCGGCGAGGTGCAGCAGGCGCCGTCGGACCTCGTCGTCCAGCCGTGGCACGCCAAGCATGAGATGGACAGCCGCCAGCAGGATCTGGTTCTCGGCGATGTCCTGGCTGAAGTCGTCGTACCGCACCTCGATGGGCACGGTGTTGCCCGGTCGGCGACGGATCTGCTCGTTGAAAGCGATGCGCCCGCGCACTGTGAGAAGGGCCTCCTGTTCGGAGGTGTACCCCTGCAGGAGGCCCATCCTCAGCGCGCGCTCCACCGACGCGGCGAGGGACTGGGCCATGGCCGGCCACAGGTCTGCGTGCGCCTCGCCTACCACGGCGTCCGGGCGGAAGCCGGGGTCCTTCGCGTAGCCCAGTAGGAACATCAGGTGCGTGACGTCGAGCTTGTGGTTCGGCGTCACGTCCACCTGGAGGTCGTCAAACCGCACCGCTCCGACTCGGCCGTTCGGCATCAGCCAGTGTCGGTCGCCGCCGAGCGCGCGGACGTCGACCAGCTTCGACTCGTGGAGCAGCATCGCCTGCTCCGCTGTCAGCACGAGCTCTCGACCCTCAGAGTCGAGCTCGTCGATGGTGACGTGTCGAAATTCCATCAGCGCTCCGGCTCTGCTGAGTCCTCGCTCGCGGTGACGCGCCGCTCGATCCTCGCGCGCAATGACGACAGCCCAAACTCCTGATCGACGACGCCCGGCGACTTGGTGCCGTAGAAGTGCTCATGGAGCAGCGGCAGGATGTCGTACCGCCACACCAGGTCGAGCGCGCCGGGTTGGTCGAGGCCCTCCCGCATGAGGTATGACGGCCCGATATGCAGGTCATGTCCTCGGTGGCCTATCGCCGCGTTGAGCTCGTCGAGCAGCTCAACCCGGTCGTCGGCCAGCTGCCGGCGCCGGACGAACTCGGCGAGGACCCCCTTCACGGGTTCCCGTTGCGGGTGCATCTCGTAGAACGGAAACCGGCGCCGTATGGCCGCGTCGACGAGCGCGATCGAACGATCCGCCGTGTTCATCGTGCCGATGATCAGCAAGTTGTCCGGGATGCTGAAGGGCTTGTCCGGCTGGTACTGGAGCCGGACAGTCTCTTCCCGGTACTCGAGCAGGAAGTACAGCTCGCCGAACACCTTGGCGAGGTTCGCGCGGTTGAGCTCGTCGATGATGAGCACGTAGGGCTTCTCGCGGTTCTCTGCCTTCGCGGCCTCAGCTGCCATCAGCTTGAGCGGCCCGTCCTGCAGGGCGAAGTGCGCTTGGCCGTCCTTCTCTACCGGCCGGAACCCCTCGAAGAAGTCCTCGTACGCGTATGAAGGGTGGAACTGAACCAGCCTGACCCTGCTCGGGTCCTGCGCGCCGGCCAGCCGCTCCGCGAGCTTCTTGGCGACGAACGTCTTGCCCGTCCCGGGTGGCCCGTAGATGACGACCTGCCGCCGCTGGTTGAGCAGGTCGACCAGTTCCTGGAGCGGCGCCACCGGCATGAACAACTCGTCGGCCAGTGTCTGGGAAACGGCCGGTAGCATCGCGAGCTCGGTCTCTTGAGGCGCCTCTCCTGCGTGGTGGATATCGGCTGCTGCGTCGTCGTCAGCCATATCTACCAGCAGTTCGAACACCGCTGTCAGGTCGACGACATGGCCCTCCTGTTCCAGGGCGGCGCTGAGCTTTGTGGGGAGCGCGTCGAGCGGCGTCCGCGATTCCGCCCACAGCACTGGACGGGTCAAGAGAGGCGACTGCGCAGCCTGCGGCGGGGCGTCCGCCAGTGTCCCGGTGATGAGTCGCTGCTCGGCCAAGGCTACGACCAGGTCGCCCTCCTGCATCCTCTCGCGGAACGTGTGGAGGGCGGCTGCCATCTCGTCGCGCTGCGACGGCGGAAGGTGCGCATAGCCGCCCGCGACCAGGGTCGAGACCTCGGCCAGGGTCAACCCCGGCTCGAGCGTGAGCCTGGCTTCATCACGGAGGGTGACGCACCCCGTCTCCAGCCATCGTGCGACGTCGTCGGGAACGTCGGAGCGCACCAACCAGGCACGCGGACCGGACCAGGGACCGGACCGCCAGCGGTTCACGAAGGGCGGCTCGTACCAGGAGACAGCGCCCCCCTTCTTGCGCTCGTGCAGGGCGCGGAGTGCGACCAGGTCGCGCGTCACGTGCTTATCATCGTCACCACTCGGCGCACCGATGTCGGAGATGAGAGAGTCACGGATCTTGCGGCGATGAGCGGCGCTGACGATCGATGGGAAGACGCCGGGCCATGCCAGGTATTCAAGGTCGTAGCGGATCGACGGCGAGTCCTCGGGGACGCTCGTCGTCACCTCGCGGAAGGCGAACGGGTCCCGCAAGGCCCTGTTGGCAACGTCCGTGGGCTGGTCGAGCCAGTGGAGCACGAACCGGCACAGCCACTGCAGATGCTCGGGGGCGCGGGCGTGATAGCCCTGGCCGCCCACGAAGGCGCGCCCGTCGTCCAACCCCGCGCGCAATGCGTCCGGCAGCGACGGCGCCCCCGACATGGCGGTGAGGACGCCGTCTATGCGGTCGGCCTTGGTCGCGCCCTTCATGTCGTGCACCGGCGCGTCGCGGATGTAGAGGAGCTCGGCGGCCAGGCACAGGACGCCGTCGGACGCCCCCTCGAGCTGGTGGCTCAGGCGCTCGGCAAACCCCTGGCCGCTCGGACCGCTGCGCAGCCGCGCAGCGAGGTCGCGCGCCGTCTCGACGGACCAGCTACGCACGCCGCTGACGACGGCCGAGGTCTCGCCACGCAGGCCTGCGCCGAGCACTTCCCATGCTGCCGCCTCCATGGTGGGGCAGGTGCCCTTGCCACGGTCGACGCGCACCTCGCCCTCTCGACCGTCGCGCCAGTGCCGAAGCTCCGCGCGCTTCATCGGTGACCAGCTGTCCGGCGGGGTCCACTTCATGACGAGCCACGCGAGGCCTTGCGCATCGAGCCTGTCGCGCAAGGCAGGTTCCTGGTCGTGCCATCGTTCGAGCAGCCCGTCGCAGAGCGAGAGCAGTGCAGCGTAGCGCTCGCGTGGGGTGCTCCCTGCGGGTTCTCCGACGCGTTCCGCCCACGTCTTGCCGAGGGCTGGGCGATACGGAACGAACGACGACGGGTTGGTTCCAAGCAACATGCACGACGCGAACACCGTTCGGTCGCCTGGGCTGACGTACTCGCCCCAGCTGCCCAACCGCTCGCCGAACGCCTCCACGGCCTGAACGGTCCCTGCCGTGTACAGGTCCCCGAAGGCCCCGCGCACCTCGTCCGGATGGTCGACGATCCGGTTGCGCAACCAGGTCTGGGCGAACGCGTCGACAAGGTTCCCCGCGCCGCTCGCCTGCTTGAGGCGCTCGCCCCAGTCCGGCGCTCCGGTCGCACACGCCTCCCCGGCAGCCGCCCACTTGTCCGCAGCCTTGAGCTTGTAGTCGCGCTCCTCCGCGTCAAGGTCCACGGACTGCACGAGTTCCTGGGCCCAGAGCAGGAAGGGGTCCCAGCCGACCGACTGCGACACCCCTTCGCGCCTGGTGGCGGTGTACCGGCGGGAGATCTCGAGCCAGAGGTCGTCGCCGGAGAGTTCCTCAAGCGCTTCCGCGCCACGGTCGGTGAGCGAGTACGCGCCACTGTCGTCCCGAGCGAGCCAGCCCGCGGACGTGGCACGGGACAATGCCGTGCTTGCCGCTGTTCGCCATCTCTCCTGGCCGCTCGCATTGGTGCTCAGCTCTTGATCGGTGAGCTGGAGCCGCTCCCGGATCCCGGCCAGGACGGTGCTCGACTGGAGCGGCGCGTTCCCCTCTGCCACCACCTTCAAGGCGGTACGGGTGAGCAGGCCGCGGCGAACGCCCTCGGCGTCAGCGGCTGGGTGAGCAGAACCCGAACGGGCTACCGGCAGGCGGTAGGCGCCATTGCCCAGAAACTCCACGAGCCCCTCGTCGCGCAGGTTCTGAAGGACCCTCTGTGCAGACTCCGCCAGCGTACGGTTCTCCGGAAATGCCCGCTCGAAGGCCGGCATGCTCACGCGCAGCCACTCACCACGGGTGAACACCTCACCCGGATGCCAACGGCGCCGGATCTCGGTGAGCACAAGGTCACGCCAGCTGGTCATCGCTACCCATCCTCGTCATGTCAATGCGGTGGCCGACGGCCGTCGCCACTGCGTCCTTGGCTCGCGGGAACGGGCTCAGTCGCGAGAGGCGGCCGCAGGCATCACCGTCACGGTAACCGGGGGACGCCGCGCAGGCGAGGACTCCGATGGCTGCAGGCTCACCGCTCGGAGCACCTCGCACGCCTCCGTAGCAACCGCGGTAGCGAGGCTGGCGGGCGCTCCGCCTGCAGGATGTGACTATGACGATCCCGACGAACCCGACACGGAGGCACGCAAAGAGGCCCGGAACCGCAGAATTCCGCGGTTCCGGGCCCCTCACCAGCCCTTACGGGCTACAAGCCTCCGACGAGAACTAGAAGTCCCAGTACTTGCCCGGAGGGGGCGGGAGGGACGGAATCCTGCGGATTCTAGGGTGGACGCCTGGCACCGTGCCCTCTGCGTGCCACTCGTGTTTGAGTACGGCCCGACAAGCCACCGCCGGCCTGAACTAGCAGGATAATGTTATCCCTCAGCGGCCATTGCCGCCTCATCCCAACCGCTATTCGGTTGGCCGCAAGGACGCAGGAATGGTGGCAGTTCTTGCGCCTCAGCTCTGCGGGCACTCCAGGTTGGGTAGCGCGCGTCCCTGCTGAGGCGCGGTGTGGGGTAAATGCCTGCGTCGCGCGAATCCGTGATACCAGTTGCTGGGATCCGCAACCTCCTAGTTGGGCTGGACAGCATCGCGGTTCTCAGCTGAGGGGGTACCAACGAGCTCGATCCAACCGGACACTTGCGCCCGAATAGCCCTTCGAATGGTGCTGCGGTGTTGCGGATCATGCAGAAGGTCCCGTCGCTTCTCTCCTCGCCGCCCCTCGTCCAGCCAGGCCTCCACCTTCGCATGAGCCAGCGCTGCGTCCATTCCGCGCTCAACGAGTTCGATAACAGCGTCGCCGAGCAAGTCTGCCTCATCGAACTGCCCTGAGATCATCTGATTGATACGAGATGTGGGAACCACCACGCGAGTTAGATGGAAGGTCCAGCGCTGGACCAGGATGTTGACGCCTGGCTGAGAGAGAATTGCCTCGCGCGTGGCAGACCTAGCTTCGTCAGACTCGACGAGTTCGATTTCGTCGAACTCGATGGTCCAGTTCCCTTGCCCATCGAGGTTCGGTAGGAACATGCGGCGCGGGTGCTTGGTCCAGTCTGAGGGCACGCCGGCGGTCCAAGACTTGACCTCGGCGGCTAGCAGTCTGGAAACAAGCTCAGGTCCACGCCGCATCGAGCAGGGATGCTGCACCAACGCGACCATACGGTCGCCTGTGAGGCGCAGAACGTCGCCCGTGAAGAGCGGTCGATGAACGAGGACGCCGACCTCGTCGCCGCGGGCCTGGAAGAGGTCGTCCGCGTCCTCTGGACCCTCCAACTTGTGCTCGACAGTCAACCGTCACGCCCTTACACGGATGGATGGGATGCCGTCGTCAGCAATGAAGACCTCGAACTGGTCGTCTACTCGGGTCGTATGCCAATCCGGATCGAACTCATCGAGGACTTGAGTGGTGGTCTCTACGGACGCATGCTCGTCGTTGCCGAGTTCGAGGACCAGGTCGTAGCGCCGGGCGATCAGGAGGTCCATGGCGGAGACGGCCACACCTTCCCTCAAAGGAACTTCAAGCCACGAAACCGGTTCGCTGATCATGTTGTCCTGCAGGTACTTAAGCAGCGCGACGATGCCAGCCAACTTCAACCGGTTCGCGCCGGTGATACCCTCCCCCCGACGCCACTTCTGCACCGCTGGCACGCTAACACCTACGAGCCGCGCGACGTCCCGCCAAGCAAGTCCCTGGTTGCCAAGCTCCTCAAGTAGGGAACGTCCATCTCGAGCAGCCTCCGTATGCTGGCGCTCCTCCCAGACACGCAGGAGCGTGTCTCTGCGGAGGCCAGCAGCGCGAGGGCCGAGATCGCGAACGGTCCTGTGGAGTTGCGTAACCTCCGCCAAAACAGCGGCGCTCTCAGTCCGGCGGATTCGAACGCCCGAGAACGTTGCGACGGCACCAGTCTGAACGTCACCGATCAGATTCGTGTCACTCTGCATTGAGCACCTCCCTGCGTAGACGTTCAGTGAGCGATGCCTCGAACAACTGCTTGACGTGATTGTGAAGCGTGTCAGCCTTGGTGAGTACCGTACCCGGTTCGAGTGCCGGAACCTCCGCGCCAGCATTAGGGCTCCACGCGGCGTCGCTGTCCACTAGAAAGAACGGCCCGGGCGAAGGGACGTCAGGCCTGGCTAAGGCTGACTCGCGGACCGAGGTCGGGCCGACGAGGGCACCGTAGCGATGCGTGACCAGGACTTCTGGGTCCTCGGTCGCATACTGGATTGTCGCCTGCTGCTGCTGTGCTCGGAGCCTCCCTCCCAGGCCTTCCAACATCGGGGGTGCCAACTTCGGCTCTACCCACCTCGACCAGTCCGGCACAGCGTCAGGCACCCGGACTTCATCGATGTACCTGAGACCGATCCGCTCGACACCGTCGACCGGCGAGATGTCCATGCGGGCAGCCAGCACAACTTCGGCCAAGGCCCGAAGCCCCTCCCAAGTGTCATACTTTGTGGTCTCTAGAGTTATCGAACTGGGTCCGAACGTGACACCAGTGCGCTTGTCGCGGGTAGTGAAGCGCAGGATCGGGTCTGAGCGCACCTGGGACGTTGGCTCTCCAACGCCGACAACCCCAACGACCTCGACGCGGTTGATGGCCTCCTTGAAGGTCAGTGGCAGGACCTTCACCAGCGCCGCCTTGAGCCCAGCCTCTTCACCACGGCTAAGGGGTGGTGCGACCGGATGCGAAACCTGGAGGATGACGAGCATCAGGGGGGGGTTCCGGTACTTCGTAGTCTCCGTCACACCCTCCACGATACCGAAACAACAACCAAAGTAAATACTTGAGGCCCGTGGCCGGTGGGCGGTCGGAGCGACGGGCCGGTGCATGCGATGGCAAACCGCGCCCTGCGGGGCTGTGCACGCGTTCTCACACGACAGGGCCATGCCAGAGGTCGTCTCCCGGTCGAGCGTTCGCCTGGCGGGGCATTGCAGCAGCAAGTGTCGTGCAAGGCACCTCCAAGGACGCGTCCCTGGCTAACGCGTCGCGTCGTCCCCGTGCCGGTGCAGGCGTGGTTGCGAGTCAACCGTGACAACGAACCGGCGAGCTTGCACATCCTGGGTGCCGGGGCCGACTTGGCCAGCCCGGAACGCCTCAAGGGCAGTCCGGAGCATGCCCGGGAGTCCTCTGCGAGTAGCGACGCATCCTGAAAGCGGGAAGATCCAGCCTGATCCTGGTCGCCTGGCCGGGTAGGTGGCCTCGCGCGCCTTGAGGAGTTTGGCCCATTGGCCTCTCCGGGTCAGCGTCGCGGCACCGTGAACACAGGCTCGGACCGGATGGTCCGGTGCGGCAGCTTTAGACGTTCCTGGGTCATCATCTGCAGGACCGAATGCCCCACGCCGAGCGGCAGTGACGCAGTCGAGTGCGCCAGCGCCAACGGCATCACAGCGTTCTCGTACATGCGCGTTCGCAGTCCGTCGAGGACCTCGCAAACAATCCGCAGGGTCGGGTACGCCTCGAACGACTCGGCCGCGCCCTTGGCCTCGTAGGGCTTGACGTCTGGTGCTGGCGGCACAGTGATGACCAGGGTGCTGCCAGTGGCGGTCTTGTAGACGAAGCGGCGGCCGTAGAACTCGTCGGTGCCGTACTGATGGGACTCGGGAAGGCCCTGGATCCGGTTGATGTACTGGTTGGTGAGCCGCATGACCGACCGGGCGGGCAGCGCGTCGGCGATCATCGCCGCGTGCTCGACGAACGCGCCTGACTTCTCGATCCCGACCAGGAACGGGCCGGCCTTGCCCTTCTCGGCCGCGGCCTGCGCGACGCCTGCGTGGTAGTCGATCAGGCTCCTGGACAGCGGGGCGGTGGTGCCGTGGATCGCCAGGGGGCCGTCAGTGACGAAGAGTGTCTGCTCCAGCACGTCGAACCGCCCCTTGGTGAAGAAGTGGTCCATATAGCACAGCGTCATGAGCCGTTCGGCCATGTTCATCAGCCGTGTCAGCGGGGTCGTGTTCGACCCTTCGGGCTTGTACTCGTCGTGGGTGCGCAGCACGTCGGCGAGGTAGAGCCGGGTCTGGCAGCGCGGGCAGGTGCCGCCCGCCTTAGTGACGAGCAGCTCGTCGCCCTTCTTCGTGGAAGCCTCGCAGTCGGGCGCCGGGCAGACACCCAGCCGCACGGGACGGACCGGCTGGCCCGCTCCGGCGATCATCTGGAGCAGCGCATCGGCGATGGTACGTGAGTCCTCGTCGTCGAACCGGGTCGTCTGCAGGAACGCGTCGACCTCCGAGCGCCAAGTGTCGACCCCGGTCATCCCCGGCTTGATCAGTCGGGCGCCGGGCAGGGCCGCGTCGAACGCGTAGGAGTTGTACGCGTTGCGCAGCCGTGCGGGGTCGACGAACCGTTCGGTGCTCAGGGACCGGTACTCCTCGAGGTTGACCATGGACCCAGCGACCCGCAGGTAGCCGACCTTGACCGACGGGTACTCCCGGGTCGCGACAACCTCGGTGTCCGAGCCATCGACTGTGATGGAGAACAGCACGTTGTCGATCGGCGCGACCAGGGGGAGGTCGTCCAGCGAGGTCACGAGCGGGTCGATGACCTCCGACGGAGGTGGGGCGACGGTGACTTCCCACCGTTCGAGGGCCTGGGCGACCTTCTCGTTATTGACGGTGGGGATGTGACCGATGCGTGAGGCGCGCTCGCCAGCGAACGGCATCAGGCCTCCTCGTCGAAGACGTGCTCAGGCAGCCCAGCCGCGACCCGCGCCTCGTTGACCATCGAGTGGTCGAACTTGGCGACCTGGACCGGCACGATGTACGGGCTGGAGTAGGTCTTCAGGCGCACGAAGCCGACATCCTCGACCTTGGTCAGCTGCCGGGCGAACGTGCCGAAGTCGTAGTAGTGCGACAGCTCCTTTGTCTCGATGTCGGAGTTCAGGTGCGCGATGAGCCAGTTCGACGTGTTCGACAGGATGCGCTTGTCGACCGAGGAGACCTCCTGGGTCGCATAGATCAGGCCCATCTTGTACTTCGCAGCTTCCTTGGACAGGCGGACCCACGGGTCGTCGGCGACGTTCTTTCCCGCGCTGCGCTCGAATAGGTTGTGCGCTTCCTCGACGATCACCTGCATGCGAACAGGGTCCTTGCCGTCACGGAACCGGCCTCCGGCACGCTCGAGCACCGCAAGCACGATCCGCTCGGACATGAGTTTGGCGACGCGGTCCGATCCCGACGACAGGTCGACGATCGACAGGCGACCGAGGCTCATGTCGTCCCAGACCTGCTCGATGATGTCACCGCTGGCCAGCGGGCTGTGGAACTCCCGGACAGCCTTTACAGCCGCGATCACGCCGGTGCCGCCGGTGCGACCCTTCAGAAGATCTGCGAACTGGACGTCGTCCACCCACTTCTGGAGCAGCTTCTCCGGCCGACCGGTCTCCTTGTCCTTCTTCGACGGGTGGTCCTGCCCGAGGTTCTCGACGATCCAGTCGAGCAGGTCTGAGGCGACCTTCGAGTCCGGGACGCGGACCTGCCACGACTTGGGCCCCTCGCCCAGACCTCGCACAGCGCTTCGTGCCATGGTCGCCGCCTCGTTGTTGAGCGTCACTACCAGTCCCCGCCAGCCCTTGCGGCTGTCGGTGATGGGACCGTCGACCGCGGCCTGGTGGAGCAGGCCGTAAACAAAGAGCTTGTACCGCTCGAGTTTGGCGATGCCGCTGTAGTCGCTCGGGTCGGGCTCCTCGACCGAGACGGTCTTGAATCCCTGGATGTAGTTAGCGTTGGAGGACACCCCTTCGAGGATCTGGCCCTGGACCAGGGACCAGACCATCTGGAAGACGGCCAGGTCGAAGAAGTTGATCTGCAGGGCGCGTTCCTGCGGCGTGTCCGGGTCCGGTCGCATCTTGTAGATCCGCACCGAGGTCTCGTCACCGAGGAGTCGCAGACCCGTACCGTCCTGCTCGTTGATGTTCGCGTACTCGCCCTGCGGGTCGAAGATCAACTGACCGATGCTCTGGCTGTTCTCTGAGGCGTACCGGTGCACGGCGGTCACGAGCGTCTTGATCGTGTTCGACTTACCGGTGCGGGTCATCCCGAACACGGCAGTCTTGCGTCCGATGAAGTCCGAAACGTGCACCCGAACCGGGGCCCGGTCGGTGCCGGCGAGCTGAGCCTTGCGCCGGGTGGAAGCGAAACGCACGGTGCCGATCGAGATGCGGTCGCGGTCGTCCTCCGGGTCGGGGTACGACGCGATCCGCGAGAGCGTGTCCTGGGAGGGCAGGAAGACCTGGTACTGCGCCGAGGCGACGACGTTGTCTATGTCGGCGCCGAACTTCACCGTGGCGTCCAGGTCGTCGGACTCGGTGTAGAACGTGCCCAGCACGTCGCATTTAAACGCCGACTGCTGCAAAGCGTTGCGAGTCCAGGTGTCCTCGCCGATGATCGCGTCGAACCCGACACCGTTGACCCCGGCGTCCCGCACGACCTCCAGGCGTGTCTGGGTCAGCTCGGACTCGTTTGGCAGCGGGGTCGTGTCGGCCACGCGCAGGAGGATGACCTCCTGGTCCTCCAGCACGTAGGTACCGTTGACGTGCTTGCACGCGGCAGCGAGCAGGAACCCGCCGCGGGGGATGCCGCCGGCCTGGGACTTCTTGTAGTCGTCGGTGAGCACGACGGCCGAGTCGTAGTCGAGGTGGTAGATGCCCCCGACGACGTGTGCGCCGTCGTTGATCAGCTTCGTCAGCGGCTTACGTGCCTCGGCGGAACTCGACACCAGGGAGGTAATGCTGGTCATGAAGGTGACTCCTCGCTCGCGGTGGTGCTGGGCGCTGGCAGGTTGGTGAACAAGACCTCACGGCCGGGCTGCGGCTCGGTGCGCCCGCCGCCCTTGGCGGTATAGGTGTGCAAGGGCCGGAACCAGCGCACACCCCGGTGGGCGCGGTAGACCGCGACGAACGCGGGCACCTCGTCGTACGACAAGATCCACCGGTGCTCCTTCTCCGAGCACAGGTATTTTGCAAGTTCCTGGTGGTCGTCCTTGGTGAACGCCAGGTTGTACAGCCGGTCCGCCTTCTCGAAGTACGGCGGGTCCAGATAGATCAACGTCGACTTCGCCGGGTACGCAGTCGCCGTTGTGTCGAGCTTCTCCAACGTCTCCTTCCAGCTCGCCTGCCAGACGTCCAGGATCTTGCCGGACTCGCGCAGGCTGCGGATTGACAACAGCTGACGCTCGAGCTGGTCCTTGTTGAACCGACAGTCGATCTTGTAGTTCGACGTCTGCGCCCGTCCGCCGATGGGGCCGGCGCGGCCGTGGAGGATGCCGGAGAACGTCGTGCGGTTCAGGAACAGGCACTTCAAGGCGTAGTCGCGCTCGTTGTCCGGTTCCGCAGCCCGCCAGTAGTCCCACCGCTCGACGCTGATCTCTTCGGCTTTCATGGCCTCGATCAGCCAGTCGGTGTCATCGGCCGCGACCTTCCAGAAGGACGCAATCAAGGGGTCAAGGTCTGCCAGGATGACGTTCGATACGACCCCGAGCTCCAGGAGGCGCAAGGAAACCGAGCCACCGCCGGTGAACGGCTCGACAAACAGGGAGGGAGAGGGGCTGCTCGCATTCATGAGTGCCTGCAGGGCGGGCACCATCCGTCGCTTGGAACCCGGATACCGCAGCGGGGACATCGCATCTCTGGACCTAGGTGCGGGTGGGGCCTCATCCAGGGGCTCTGGCTCATCCGTGAGTTGTGCAACGGGCACGCTTGAGTCCGTCGTCACTCGGATAAGCTCCTTCGCCGGTATACGGTCTCGGCTGTCTGCCTGAGACGTATCCGCGCAGGCCAGACGGGTAGGAGCCCATGCTAGTCGATCATTTGTGCTATGGCGCGCAGCCCACGCGCCCGACAGCCGATCCGCACCTTGACGGCGACCAACGCCTCGCTGACGCGACCGCATCGCACGCCCCAGTGACATGAGCCGCACAGTACTCGTAGAGACTGACACCGACGCCCGAAGTGGGCAAATCTCACCCTCCCGCGCCGAATTGGTTCCATTGATGACGTCGCGCTACCTCGTTCCTCCGTGGGCGTGACACCTCGCCCCGCGTCAACCACAGGTCCGCCGAGCTCTGACGGCTGCGATTCCACTGCCCTGCGCCCAGACGAGTCGATTCAGCACCCTGCCGACGGGCGTTCGACGCCCGGCCATTTCGAACCGCCTCCACACCAGTCCAGCCTGGGGAAGCCCAGCCGGACGGTACTGCTCCGACGGGCACGACCACCGGCACGGAGGCGACACCATGAACAGGACCAAAGCTCGCACGTCGACGAGGGCGCTCGTAGCTCTCGACATCGACGGCACCCTTGTCGATGGCCAGGGGCAGGCTTCCCCCGCGACATGCGGCGCTCTCGGCCTGGCACGCGCGTCCGGCCACGAACTTGTACTGGCGACGGGTCGGTCACTGGCAGGGCTTCTCCCCGTCGCGCGGCAGCTCGACCTCGCTGATGGCTGGGCCGTCGCATCGAACGGGGCCATCCTGGTGCGCTTGGACTCGAGAGCGCCTGGCGGTTACCTCCTCGAGGACGTCCACCTCTTCGATCCCCGCCGGCTCATCCGCCGCGCCCATGAACTCCTTCGCGGGGTCGTCGTCGCGGTGGAGGACGTCGGTGTCGGGTGGCGTGTCTCCAGGCGTCTACCGGACTGCGCGCTCAATGGCGAACAGCGCATGGCGTCGCTCGCCGAACTGTGCGCCGCACCCGCCTCACGGGTTGTTCTCGTCGCGCCCGGCATCCGCCGCTTCACGGACGCCCTTGCGGCAACCGGAGTGACCGTGACTCCGGCCGGCTCCGACTGGCTCGACGTCGGCGGGCCTGGGGTGTCCAAGGCGGCCACGCTCGAAGTCGTGCGTCAGCGTCTCGGTATAGCTGCCGCGGAGACCGTGGCCGTGGGCAACGGCGTGAACGACATGTCCATGCTGCGATGGGCGGCCACGTCGTACGCGATGGGAGACGCTCCCGCGATCGTGCGCCATTCCGCAGGTTCGATGTGCGGGACTCTGCAGCAGGACGGAGCAGCCGACGTCCTACGCGCCCTCGTCCCAACCGCAGCCCTGGAGCCGAACCTGTCTCCGCTGGCGGCGCAGCTTGTAGCAGCCGTCGATACGGCGCCCTCCGGTGTCACCTTGCGCGTGTGGCACGGTACAGGGGCCGCCCTGACCAGCGTCACCGCCTGGCTGCTCGACGATGGGCCCTGGCGCGTCCACACCGCCGTCCCGGCAGGCGTCGGCACCTCGATGCGAGACATCGAGAACGCAGCGCGCGACGCCGGGCTCGGGTACCCCTACGGCGATCTCGGCCTCAACGCGCGCTGGAGGCGCACCACCCTCACGGATGGACCGACGTCCTACGAACTGCCGGTCTGGCGCCCCTGACCGAGCACACGTCGGCGGCGAGTTCGACATCTGTTCGGCACCGAGGCGTTCCACTGCGCCCGTGTACCGTTTCATGATGGTGCCGCAGGTCATCAGCCTGATGACTCGACCACGTTGCCGAGACGTTCGGATGTTCCGTCATGGTTGTTCGCTGCAGGTTCGGTCAGACGCGCACCACCGCAAGGACGCGAGGCGTGAGGGGGACGCATGCCCGGGACTGTCCAGAGGTGGACAGGCAGAGAGTCGCGCGCGCTTCGCCAAGCCATGCGGCTGAGCGTGCGCGCGTTCGCGTCGCACCTCGGCGTCACCGACCGGGCAGTGTCGAAGTGGGAAGCGGGCAACCGTGATCGCGTCCCTGGCCCGGAATCCCAAGCGATCCTCGACACCGCATTCGATCACGCGGACGAGAACACTCGTGCTCGTTTCTGGGAGGAGCTCGGCCTCCGACCGTCGCAGCGTGGTCGTTGCATCGCCATCGTGCCCGACGTGGACCCGGCCATGATTGCCCGGCCCGACGACCTCGAAGCCATGATCGACGTCGTCCTCGAGGCCAGCAGGGCCGCAAGCGGCCAGCTCGTCGCGATCGCCGGCCCCGGCGGGTTCGGGAAAACGACTCTCGTCACCCAGGCGATCCACGACGAGCGCCTCACGGAGCTGTTTTCACAGATCCTCTGGGTCGAGACAGGTGAGGACTGCTCACCCGCGCGCGTTGCCCAGCTGATCTCCGACTTGTGCGTCCACCTCGACGGCACGAGGCCAGAGCTGACCGACCCCGACCAGGCGGGGTATCACCTCGCCCGGGTGATCGGCGACCGCAAGGTTCTCCTGGTCATCGACAATGTGTGGTCCGGAGCCGACCTCTCGCCGTTCCTGATGGGCGGACCGCACTGCCTGCGCATCGTGACCACCCGCAACGTGCGCGTCGCACCGAGCAGCGCTCGGGTGATCCGACTGGGCCCCATGCGCCACGACGAGGTCGCCGAGCTGCTGCGGCGAACCGTCCCCGAGGCGCCGCCGTCCATGCTCGGGCAGGTCGCAGCTATGTGCGGAGGCTGGCCACTGCTTGCCACCCTCGTCGGCGCGAGCGTCAACGGCGACGTCTCTGCGGGCGCGACAGCGCAGCAAGCCCTGGACATCGCGAGCCGCGCGCTCCGCTCCCACGGACCGCAGGCATTCGACGTCTGGGACACCGACCAGCGCAAAGTTGCGATCGGTCACGTCATCTCCACGACGCTTCGCGCTCTGGACGACAGCGTGCGGATCCCCGGCGCCGACAACCTCAGCGAGCGCTACCTGTCCCTGGCGGTCTTCCCGCCTACCACCCCGATCCCGCTGGACGTCCTGACTCAGTGGTGGGGCGCGACTCACGGCTGGAACGCGGTAACAGTTCGGCAGTTCTGCAAGGTACTGGCAGACCGGTCGCTCCTGACCGCCTATCGAGCCGACACCGACCTGATCGTCCTGCACGACGTGTTCCGCGCTTACCTCCGCACCCTGGTTGCCCACACCCTGCCCGAGCTCCACCGATCTCTGCTCGATGCGCTGCGCCCGGCCTCCGGATGGACGGAGCTCGCTCCGTCCCGGACCTTCGAGTGGACGCATCTCGCGTACCACCTCGCGGAGTCTGGAGACGTCCAGCAGCTGGCAGACGTCCTCGGCAATGCGCAATATGTCATCGGTAAGGCGACCGTCTGCGGGGCTCACACGCTGCGCGCCGACCGCGACCTGATCACCGCAGCCCGCGACACCGCGGCGAGCACCTCCGCCGTCTCCGCACTCGACCGGGCCTATCGGATGACGTCCCAGGGCTACCTCCTGCACGGTCAGCAGAACGCCCCGGACATGGCAGCCACACTCCAGATCGCCCTCGCTCGGGCGAGCAACGAGGACCCGGGGATCCTCGAGGGCATCACGGATCGCACTGGGATGGCCTACAGCTGGGTGCTCCCGGTCGACGACGCCGGGAGCGTCGGCCACGTCGGCACCGTCGTCTCTGTAGCGGCTCACGGGAATCTGCTCGTGTCCGGCGGCGAGGACGGTCTCGTCCGGCTCTGGGATCTGGGCACCCGGGAGCTCGTCCGATGGCTGCGCGGGCACACTGGATGGGTCCACGCGGTGGCGATCTCGCCGGACGGCGCCACGATCGCCTCCGCCGGTGAGGACAACGCGGTTCGCCTGTGGTCGGTGGAGGACGGGACACAGGTCGGAATCCTCGCCGGGCACGCGAAGCGCATCCGCGCCCTGGCGTTCCGCCGCCAGGCTGCCGAACTGGTCTCCGGGGCCGAGGACGGGCTGATCCGAACCTGGGACCTGCAGACACTGACACTCGCCCGAGAAGCGAGCACACGGGGTATCGGTATCTGGTCCGTCTCGCTCTCGGACGACGAGACCCTTGTCGCCGCGAGCGGTGAGGACGAGTACGTCCGGCTCCTCGACCTTCACACCGGCGACCTCCTCGACGAAGCCGCCCTGCATCGGAGCTGGGTCCGGTCGGTACGGTTCCTGCCCGACGGGCACCTGCTCGTCTCGGCGTCCGCGGACGGAACAGCCCGAACGTGGGACACCCGGGCTCGGCGGCTGGAGCCTCGATCCGTCCTCGATGCTGCTGGCGAGCGTCTTCGTGCACTCGCGTATCACGGTGGCCAGATTGTGACCGCCGGCGAGGACGCGGTTGTCCGCGCCCACGGGAACGGAGCGTCGCACGTCCGGATGCCGGTAGGGATCAACTGGGTCCGGACGGTCACTTCGACCACTCACGGGTTGGCTGTCGGGTGCGAGGACGGGAGCCTGCGGCTCTGGGACCCGCGGCGCCCGGAGTCTCTCGACGTCATCGCGGCGGGGCGCAACACGACGTGGTCTGCTGCGTTCACCGACCAAGGACGCCAGCTCGCCCTCGGACGGGCCGACGGGACCGTTCAGCTCCGCGAGACAACAACCGGAGCCCACGTGACGACGCTGGCAGCCGGGACGGGCCGAGCGTGGGCGCTCGCCTCGTCGGGGCCATACCTCGCCGCAGCATGCGGTGACGGCCTTGTCCGCGTGTGGCGGCACGAGGAATCGCTCGTGGAACTGAACGACGACGTCCTACTGACGTGGTCCGTCGCGATCTCGGAGGACGGCGGGCGCTTGGTCGCGAGCGATACGGACGGACACGTGCGGGTGTGGTCGCTTCCCGACGGGGCGCTCGTTTGGGACCAGGACGCCAAGGCAGGGCGTGTGCGCTCCCTTGCGGTCTCGTCCCAGGCAGGCATCGTCGCGGCGGCAGGGGGCGACGGAGTCGTCCGGACCTGGGACCTCACCACTGGCAACGAACGCCGGACAATCTCGGTCCCTGGCTGGGCCCGTGCTGTTGCTCTCGACCACGACGGTGCCCGGATCGCCGTCGGAGCAGGGACCGGCGACATCTTCGTGTACGACGACAGTGCGGGCGAGCCGAGCCTCACACTGACCGGCCATCGCGGGCGGGTACTGATGATCGGGTTCGCAGACAGAGGCACAACATTGGTGTCGACCGCAGCCGACGGAACGGTCCGGCGATGGGGTCTTGACGGCCAGCCAACCTCGCAGGTCAGGGTCGACGCCAGCGCGCAGTGCGCTGCGTTCGACCCGTCAACAGGGCACGTGGTCGTCGCCAGCTCGGCTGGTGCCGTGCTGCTCCGGATTGCCGATACGGAAGGAACAACCACGTGACCCAGGCCAGCGGCCTGCCGACGACTGCCACCGAGGCAGAGCCGATCCTCTCGAACGCGCCCGGCTCGTTCCCGGAAGGGGTCCTGCTGCGGCGGCATCCCGACATCATCGCGACCGTCCGCCGTCTCGTCCCCTATCCGCGCGCGAGCCAGGAAGCGCTCGACGGGCTGCTGGCCACGCTCGACGGAGCGATCCCGGAGCTGCCCGAGGACGCCCACGACGCGACGTTCTGGCGTGACTCCGCGGCCGGCTACGTCGGCCAACGGTGGGTGGACGTGCCGTTCCTGTGGGCGGAGTCGTACTTCTACCGGCTGCTGCTGGAGGCGACGGGCTACTTCCAGGACGGCCCGTGGCGCGGCGTAGACCCGTTCGCCCCGCAGAAGCTCGCCGAGCTCGATTCCCCCGAGCTGGCCCGTGACCTGAAGAACCTTGGCGCCCTCGTAGATGCGCCACCAGTTGAGGGACTACGCGCGGCGGTGTCGGCCTCCCTGTGGGGCAACCGGGCCGACCTCGGGTTCCGGCTCTCCGACCCGGCTTCGACCGACCGCGACCAGGTCGACGACCTCGTCGCCGACGACTCGGCCACCCTGTGGCGACTCCTGGGCTCCGGGCCGGGCGCAGTGCACCTGGTCGCCGACAACGCAGGCCGAGAGCTCACCTCCGACCTCGTCCTGATCGACCGCCTGCTGGCGACGGGCCGCGCAGCCACGGTGGTGCTCCACCTCAAGCCGCACCCCTACTACGTCTCGGACGCGAGCGTGTCCGACCTGCTGACCGTACTGCGGCGCCTCACCGCCACCGCCGGGGCGGCAGCCGGGATCGCGGACCGGCTGCGGACAGCGCTGGCGTCCGACCGGCTCCAGGTACGGGCGCACGAATTCTGGTGCACCCCCGGAACGTTCCACGAGCTGCCGACCGACCTGGTCGACGAGCTGTCCGGCGCGGCCGTCGTGATCGTCAAGGGCGACCTGAACTACCGCCGGCTCGTCGGCGACCTGCACTGGGACCCGACCACGCCCTTCGCCGACACGGCGGCGCACTTCCCGACCCCCGTCGCCGCCCTGCGCACCCTGAAGTCCGACGTCGCCGTCGGCGTCACACCCGACCGACTCGAACGGCTCGAGAACGCGACCCCCGGCTGGCGCACCGACGGCACCCACGCCGTGATCCACGTCAGAGACTGACCGCCCCAACGAAACGAAGCCCGCCCTCCGCCACGGAGGGCGGGCTTCGACGCGTTCCCCGGTCAACGGACCGAAAACGGGTTCGACATGGGTTCGGCGCCTGTGCACGGCTGGGACATTTCCTGTCGGGTGCGCAGGGAGGAGGCTCTTCACCAGGCACGACGCCGCAACTCCACATCGTGGGGTGACCACGAGCCGAAAGAGGACCACATGACGGACCACCCGCCAGTTGCAGACCTCCTAGCGCACGAGACGAGGCTGCCCAAGTCCGCATCGATCATCGAGGCGTTCCGCAGCGAGACCGAGCCGGCCGACGACGTGCTGCGCATGGCCGCACGCCTCGCCCACCAGCACCAGCTCCAGTGGGACGCCGAGACCATCAGCCGCGACCAGTCCGCGAGCGCCGAGGCGGTCGCGGTGTCGAAGCGGACCATCGACGCTCTCAACGCGGGACGGTCCGCGATGATCGAGCGCCTGGACACGGAGATCACCGCGCGCCTGTCGGCCGCTCCGGCGTCCGCGCCTCTCCACACGGAGACGCTCGGTTCGGTCATCGATCGGCTCGGGATCGCGTGGGTGCGCGCCAACAGCCTGATCGACAACGGCACGAAGGACCGCGCGCGGCAGGCTCTGGACCAGCTTCGTGAGCTGGCCACGGCCTACGACGACCTGCTGCGCGAGGTGACCTCGGGCGCCCGCCGGGTTCCCGACTGGCGCCTGCTGAAGCAGTACGAGGCGGCGTCATGACCACGCTCGCATCGCACCCGCTGACGATCACGATCAACGGCTCCGACAACGTCGGCAAGACCGCACAGCTCGCTTGGGTAGCCGGCGGGATTCCCGGAGCGCACCACGTCGGCAGCGTGAACCGCTGGGACAGCCGCTGGGCTCAGGTCGGTGGACCTGGGTTCTCGCAGTGGTGGTTCGAGGACTCGACGACGGAGGAGCACACGGAGCTCATGGTGAGCAGCCACGTCGCGCGCAGGGCGGGCAGCGGTCCCCTCGCGCTCGAAGATCGTGGTCTGCCGATGATCCTCGCGACCTGCGCGGCCACGGCGATGATCAAGGACGGCCTGGGCCCGGCGGAGGCCCTCGCCAAGGTGTCCGGTATCGCGGCACGGCTCGCCCAGCCGGCGCCGAGGCATGAGATTCACGTGCTGCTGCGTCGGCATGACGACCCGGCGCTGGAGGCGGAAGCTTCCGCTGCGCGGGAGGTCGAACCGGTCGGTGAGCGGTACCGGGCGTACCAGCATGCGCTGGCACTGGTCGTCGCGCTGCAGGCGGAGCGTGGGGCGTACGACATCGAGCTGTGCCTGGGCGACCTGCCGATCCTCGATGTCCAGCGCATGATCCGGCAGCGGCTGGCCGACGGTGGTGTGCCTGTCCGTCCGCTACCAAACCCGCCCATCGATCAGGTGTGGATCCTCGGCGGCATGTCGGAGTCCGGCAAGAGCACTGTCGGGGAGCTCCTGCGCGACGAGCACGGCGTGACACGGCTCAAGATCGGCTACATGCTCCAGCTCGCCGCGATGCGGGTCGGCGGCGCCGACCCGTACGAGTGGTCTGCGGCGGAGCAGGCCGGCCGCCTGACCGAGGAGATCCTCCTCTTCGCGGCGGCAAACAAGGCGACCACCATCAGCCTTGAGAGCGCGCACCAGCTCGAGCAGACGCGGCACCTGCGCTCCACATGGGGACCGCGGTGCCATGTCGTGTACGTCGACGTTCCGGGTGAGCAGCGCGTCGAGCGTGCCCTCGAGAGCAGGGCAGAGCTCCGCCAGCGCGATGTGATCAAGGCGTCCCGTGGCGCGGAAGAGATTCGCGATATCGCCGACCACGTGATTGACAACAGCGGGTCCCTCGCCGCGCTGAAGCTGAAGGTCGCCGCTCTCGTGACTGGGACCAGCGTGGCGCAGGTCATCCCGCCACCGTGGCGGCCGGTCAACGACGCCGAGTGGTTGCGCTCGGCCGCCGGAGATCTCACCGACCCGCTCACCGCGCTCGTGATGGCGACGGGATCGACGGGTAAGCGCACCTGGATCGACGGCTGGAGCGACGTCGACCTGCTCGTCGTCCGTGACGAGTTGCCCGCGGAGTGGCTCCAGGCAGCGACAGCCCGGGTCGCTCGCCCCGGCCACAAGGTTGGGCTGTCTGCCTTTACGACGGCTGACCTCGCTGCGCTTCGCCTTCCTCCACGACTGATCAGTGCGCTGCGGAAGGCGCAGGACGGCACCGGCGTCCTGTACCGGCGTGACGACGTCGCGCTGCCGATCGCGAGCGAACTCGTCGCGGACGCTGTCAGCCGTGGCGAGCTCGGGCTCGTCCTCCTCCACTCCCGTCGCCTGCTCGCCGCTCCGAACGTCGATGTGCGAGCCCTGTACAAGCACCTCGTCCACCTCGCCCGGATCCTGCTCGGCCCCGACGGTCTGGCGGCCGAGCCGTCCGAGGTCATCGAGATCCTTCTCCGTACCGAACCTGGGCTCTCATGCAGCCCCCCGAACCTCGACGACATCGTCAACCACGCCGAGGACCCGACCGTCCAGCGGCGGCTCATCGACGCCGTCGACGCCGTCCTTACCCACCTCGACACGATCGGCAGGGCTCCGCGATGAACAGCACCGACCTCTCCGCCCCGACCTTCAGCGCCCGACGCGTCCGCCGCCTCGGTGTCCCAGAGCACGCCCGCTCCGTACGCATCGTCCATGACCTCGATGGCATCCAGGAAGAGGTTGCCCCCGACCTGCTGATGAGCACGGGTGACGCTCTGTGGGCGCGATGGGTCCACAGTCCCGCGTTCACTCTGCCGGACCTGCTGATCGGGCTGGATGCCGGCGGAATCCTGCCGACAGTCGCGGTGTCGATGACTGCCGGTCTGCCGTACAAGCTCGCCTGGAAGCTCGACCTCGACCTGCCGGACAAGGCACGTTTCAGCGAGCCGCACGCCCGCAGGACCGACGTCTACACCTATGGCGACCTCGCTGGCCGCCGCGTCCTGATCGTCGACGACGAGGTCACCACGGGTCGCACTCTGGCCAACCTCATCCAGGTCCTGCGCGATGGTGGCGCCGAGGTGACCGGCATCGTCTGCCTGATCGAGGACAGCAGTGGCGATGCGCGCACGCTGATGGACACCCTCAAGGTGCCGCTGTGCACGCTCACCACGATCTGACCTGCGCTCCCGCGGGTACGACGACGGTGACCGGTGGTCCCGTCGTCGTACCCCGAGCACACACGCCGATCGGGCAGCTCCTCCCCTACCACCGAGCCGGCGGAGGCGCCCCGGAACCCCAAGCGGTGCCCGACGGCGGGTGGACCGTCGGTATGGGCGGCGGCGCCCTCGGCGACACGCTCCTCGCGCTCGGTGCCGTCGCGGCGCTCCATGACGCTCGACCCAACGACGACCTCCTCTACGAAGGCCCTCGGGCGAGCCTCTTCGCCCGTTCTAGTCTGCCGTTCACCATCCGATACCGGCCGGGCACCGAGCGGGTGCTGGTCGGCGGAGGTGCTGAGATGTTCACCGCCAACCCCGAGGGCCCACCCACGTGGCTCGATGTCATCGACGAGGACCGCGTCGAGGTTCACGCGGCTGTGCCGATGCGCTTCTATCTCCAGATCGAGCAGGAGCTGGGCCTGCGGCTCCCACAGAATTCGGCGCCGGCTCCCACGTTCCTCGGCCACGGTGACGTCGATCCATGGCACGTCGTGCTCGTCACCGCGACGAGCTGGCCCGGGCGCAAGGACTACGGGCTCGACGGCTTCGACGAGATCACCCAGTACCTCGCTGACGTCCGCCCGGGGCCTTGGCGGTTCACTGTCGTCACGGGCCAGGACGCATCCTTGGATGCCCCATCCGGCATGGCGGTCGCCAGCGGGTTCGACGCCGTCGAGTGCCTGGACCTCTTCGCGACCGCCGCGGCCGTAGTCGGCAACGACACCGGGCTGACTCACCTTGCTGCACTCACTGAGCGGCCGGACGGCACGTGCCCGCAGGTGGTCGGCCTCTACGCCCGGCACTCCTATGCAAAGTGGACCACCGGCAGGACGAACCATCACGCGGTCGCGGCGCCGTTCTCACGGATGCTCGCACTGGCCGACCGGTGCCCGGTCCGAGACCGGCTGGACGACTCCGTCTGGGGTCCTGCGGCGGACCTCCGCACGATCCCCGCTGCGACTGTTGCCCGCCTTGTCCTACATGTCCTCGACCGGTGGTGACGGCTCATGCTCAGGCTCTGGCGCCACCGCACCTACACACGCAACCACACGTGGTACCTCGACGTCGGTCGCCGCCGCTTCTTCCTCAAGGCCAATCCCAGCAGGGTTGAGGCCCGGCAGGAGCGTGCTGGCTATGTCGCGATCGCCGACCTGTACGAAACACCGCGCCTGCTCTGGGCCGGCGGCATCGGCACGTGGGCGCTGCACGTCTCCGAGCGGTCGCCCCACGTCGCCGACGGCCTGCTGCTCGTCGATGCAATCGCACGTGCCGAGGCGAGCCGGGAACTCGGCGACCTCGACCTGTTCCTCGACGCCGTCCTGACGCGCTACCGGACCACGATCCTTGCCACGGCTCGGCATGTCCCTGGCGACCAGACGGTCGGCAAGCTCTACCGGGACCGTGCCGCGCGGAGCGGACGCCTCGACGACTATTACTCCACACGGGAGCCCTGGGCACTTCCCACTGGGCCGTGGTGGCCCGACGGCAGAGAGCTCGTCGTCAACGGAACGCGCCGGCGCCCGGACCTGGCCGTCACCATCGATACGCTCCGCCGCCACCTGTGCACGGACGCACGAGTCTGGGGAGCTGTCACCCAGGGCGACCCAACGGACTTCAACCTCGCCTGGTCAAGGTCCGCAGGAGCGCTGTGGTTCGACTACGACACTGCCGGGCTCAACGCGATCGCCGGCGAGTTCGCCTGCTTCCTCGTCTACCAGCTGCTCCATGGGCCGTGGCTCACACCGCGCTACAACGTGGCGGCTTTCGACGACCACCCAGAGGCTCTCGCCCGCACTGCCTACGACCACCCCACCGTCCGAGCCGAACCGACCGGCGGAACGGTCGCCCTCTCTTACGGACTCGACCCGGGTCCCGTTCGGACGCACGTCGTACACCGCTACCTCACGGAGCTGGTGCTCCCAGTCGCTCAGACGCTCGGTATCCGAGACGTGGACACATGGCTGCGCCCTTACCTCCTCATGCGGCTGCTTGCCGTCTACGACATCGCGACCCTTCGGCCCGAGGACGCTGCGCTGATGCTCGCACTTGTCGCAGACCTGTCCGATGACACGGTCAGCGTCGCCGCAGTCTTTCCGACCCTGGGCACCAGACCGACAGGAGCGACCCGATGACCGACCGTCCCCTCGCCGTCGTCACCGGAGCCGGTACCGGGATCGGAGCCGCGATCACCGGACGCCTGGCAGTCGATCACGACCTCGTCCTTACACACCTGGACGACGACGCGAACATCGCCGACGTGGTCGCCCAGGCCGCCATCCACGGTGCGCACGTGAAAGCGATCATCGGGGATCTCACCGCGGTCGCGACGGTCGACGCACTTTGCGAGGCAGCCGGGAACAGTGAGGCACCGCTGCGCGCGCTCGTCTCGAACGCGGGCGCCTACCCACGAATCGCATGGGACGACTACGACCCGGAGACCTTCGCGCGGCAGATCGAGGTCAACCTGCTGACCCACGCGGCAGTCATGCACCGCCTCACACCGGGCCTCGCCGACGGACAGGGACGGATCGTCGCTGTCTCCTCGGTTCTGACGCAGGTGGGACGCGTCGACCTCGCCGGATACATCGCTGCCAAGTCGGGCCTCGAGGGCCTGGTCCGTGCGCTCGCCCGCGAGCTCGGAGCCGACGGCATCACCGTCAACTGTGTGCGTGCCGGATCCATCGAGGTCCCCGCCGAGCACGCTGTCGTCCCGGACCACCAGGCCATGGTCGGACGCCAGCTCGCACGCCAGGCGATCCAACGACGAGGTACCCCGGCGGACATCGCCGGTGTCGTCGCGTTCCTGCTGTCCGACGACGCATCGTTCATCACGGGTCAGTGCCTCACCGTCGACGGAGGGTGGCACCTGTCGTGACCGACAAGATCCTGTGGATGCGCCACGGTACTTGCGCCGACGGGTACCACCGGCCTGACGCGCACGCCCGGCCGGCCAGCCTGCTGACCCGTCTTGGCGCTCGGCAAGCCATCCGCGCCGCTGAGGCGGTCACCAGCACGGTCGACACCGCCGGCTTCACCGTGGTCTCCAGCACGCTCGTGCGCGCGCGCAGCACTGCGCGGATCGTCGCGGACCACGCACAGATCAGCCTGCTTCCCGCCGACCCCGTCTTCGACGAGTGGCGCGCCCCAGCCTGCGTGCTCGGTCGCGCGCCAGCACAGTACCCCGACGCGTACGTCGACTGGCGCAGACGACGATACGACCACCCCGATGAGGCGTTGCCCGGCGGTGAAAGCCTCACCGCCTTCCGCGACCGCGCCCTGCACGCGCTCCGCACCGCAACGGATCTCGCCACCACCCACGGCGGCGTCATCGTCGTCTCGCACCGTTTGCTCATCGGGGCCGTATCGGCACTACGCACGGGCGTTCGCCACCCCTCGGAGGTCTTCGAGGCTGCCCGCACCTTCACACTCAACCCTGCCGCGCTCCACCACCACGATCTGGAAGGAAGTCTGCGATGAGCACCATCGACGACCGTCGGACAGTCCCGCACGAGGCACCGCATGAGTCCGCGGTCCGTCATGAGCTGGCAAGACTCCTGACGACGACACCCATCCCGGCGGCAGAACTCGCGGACAATCTCGCGCTCTACGTGCACGGCAAGACGCTCAGCGACATCCTCGCGATGGAACAGCTCTACCGGAGGATCCGCAACGTCCCAGGCACCATCTTCGAGTTCGGTGTCCACCGCGGTCGTCACCTGGCCACGTTCACGGCGCTCCGGATGCACCACGAGCCGTACAACCCGCACCGAAGGATCGTCGGCTTCGATACGTTCACCGGCTTTCCCGATGTCAGCGAGAAGGACACAACGGGCAGTGCCGCCCCCGGCAGGTTCGCCGTCGAAGACGCATACACGGATCACTTGCGCGAGGTACTCGCCACGCACGAACGGCTGGAGCCGCTCGGTCACATCCAGCGCACACAGTTGGTGGAGGGCGATGTTCGCGAGACCTTGCCGCAGTACCTGGCGGACAACCCACACACCGTGGTCGCCCTCGCCTACCTCGATCTCGACCTCTACGAGCCCACGCGGGAGGTCCTTGAGCAGATCCGTCCGTACCTAACCAAGGGCAGCGTGGTCGCCTTCGACGAGCTTGGCCATGCCAAGTGGCCGGGAGAGACGTCCGCGCTGCGCGACACGCTCAGCACGGACGTCTCTCACCTGCGCCTTCTGCCAGGACACGCCACTCCGGCGTACCTGGTCTGGGAAGGCTGACCATTCCCGCGTCAGGCCCCGAAGCCGGCCTCCGCCAGCAGCGCATCCCGGTTGGCCAGTACGAACTTCTTGAGCTCGTCGGGCTTGAGGTCGATCGCCTCGAGGGAGTCGTCACTCAGCGGCACGCGATCAAGGTCGTAACTGCCACGCTCAGGCTTGCTGAACTCGGAACCGTACCGCTCCGTCAGGTTGAGGGAAGTAAGGCGGGCGACGAAGAAGTGCTGGATCGCAACGCCGTTCTCCGTTCGGTCCGACGACAGGAAGACCTGCTGGTAACCGTCCGCTGTGGCGCCGAGCTCTTCGGCGAGCTCGCGCCGGAGAGCTGCCTCGACGGAAGCGTCGGACTGCTCGACACCGCCCCCGGGCGAAGTCCAGTAGGGCTCTTGGCCGGGCTTGGTCCGCTTGATGAGTATCAGCCTGCCCTCGTCGTCGATCACGATGCCGCGTGCTCCTCTGCGCCCCACCGCGACAGCCTGCGCAACGCTCATGTGTTGTCCCCCGTCTCTCTGTCCGGGCGGCATCCACCGCCCGTGCCCGGCCTACAACGCTAATGACCACACCCGCATGGCGCGGCCATCGTGCGGTGTCAGTTCGACGCCTGTTCGACAGGTCGGACGCCGTTGCTCGAATCCCGGCGGGACGAGACCGATACGTGGCGACACAGGTCAGGCCGCGTCGGACACGAGGACCCGCGTCGGCAGCTCGACCGCCCGACACCAGTGCGTGGGGAACGGACGGTCTTCCATGATCGGAAGCCCGATCACCCCATCGAGGTAGTCCTCGTAGCGCGCGTCGGAGAACGCGCTCATCAGATGCATGTCGCCGAGAATCCCGCGGCACGCGTAGCACTGGAATGCGTCGTACGACCCACCAGCCGTGTGCGAGTACGTCATGGCCATAGGCGCCAGCTCAGCCCGTCCTCGGGCCCACGCCGTGACATGGGCAACGACGTCCAGGTCGCGTTGGGCACGCTTGTCGAAGAGCGGACCGCTGACCGACTCCTCGATGTGGAGACCGCAGCGCTGACAGTCGTGGGCTTCACGATCGACCTCCCACACCACGGAGACGGCGTCGCACTCGCGCTTCCAGCACGGGTACGCCAGCACGTCGATGAGGCGCACTACGGGTGCGGTCCCGGTGTGCAGCTTGAGCGCGCCACTCAGGAGGTCCTCGATCACCTCGGTCATCGGATGTTCCGTCCAGATGTACCTCTCGTCCCGCCACGACGGCTCAGTAAGGACGGACCACGACTCGTCCTTCGACCTGACGCGTATGACAGGGAGCCCAGTGTCGACACTGGGCGGCTTGTCGGGGGTGAACCAGAAGCTCTCGATCCCCATTGCGGCGTATCGGGCGACGCGGGCCCGGTACTGCCGGGGAGACTGGTGAGTGATCTGAGCCTCAAGCACCAGAAGTCTGCCGTCAGATTCGCAGAGCACATCGGCCCACGAGCCGTCCGGTAGAAGAGCTTCGGTCCGCGCCGTCCAGCCAGCAACTTCTGCCCCGTCGCGCAACGCGTGCTTCAGGCTGAGATGCGCGGGCGACTCCCGGTCCGACCCCGAGGCCTTCACGCGGGCCTGCCGGCCTTGAGACGCTCGGCCTGCCGCTCACGCCACTCACGGACCTCGGCCTCGTCCGCGGCTTCGTGCTCGGAGCATGCGGATTCGGGATCGGCAACGGACGCACGCGCGATTGTCGGAACCGGAACGGCTTGATCGTGAGTACCGACCGTCACGATCCCTGCCGACGGTGGCAATGTGACGTGGAGGTGCCCGTTCGGAAGGAGGTGAAGCGTGTATGAGCCGATCGTGACGACGTCGGTCTTTACAGCCTCTCTGAGCCAGGAGGTGTCGGCGGCCTTGATCGGCCAGCTCTCACCACGACGCCAAGAAAGTTCGGCAGGCAGGCGTAGACCAACCACGGCCCGGGCCCACTCGACAGCGGCAGTCTTGAAAGCGATCCGTCCATCGAAGGTTTCCTGATGGTGGATCGCGCGCACGTCTACCACGACGTTCGATGACACCGCGACGAGGTAGTCCGCGCTGCGCCGCAGCCTCGTCACGTCGTCGAGCATGACTTCGTTGTGAAGGTCGCCGACGATGTTCCTGACTCGCTCGTCGGACCATCCCTCCGCCGGGGGCAGGTGCGATCCGCGGATCGGCCAGCCTCCCTCGACCGCGTCGAGACGTTCCCGCTCGGACTGTGCCTTCGGCCACGACCGCCCCACGTTGACGATGATCATCGCCGCCTCTTCCGACTCGAAATGCATTCACTTCCGACTATAGACGATGCATTTGATGCACGGCGGGAGGAGCTACAGGCTCGGAAGGCCGGGGGTGCGTCGCCGGGCCTCCGGGTAGTTGTTTCGTCGTACCCGGCTCGCGATCTCTCGCAGCCACACGCCCAAACGCCGGGCGTCGTCGCGCTGGGTGAGGCGGGTGGGTGCGTCTCCGAGCGGGGTGTCGCTGGTGATGCCGTACTTGTCGCGGTAGGCAGCGACGGCGGTGACGAGCTGCTTCCAGTCCTGGTCGGCGGCGCCCGCCGGTCTTGACGGAAGGTGCCGTGTCCATGGTTCGCGGTCGCGGATCGCTCGCGCAGCCAGGGCCTGGGCGCGTTGTTCGATGAGCCGGGCGCGGGCCTCCAGCGCGTCGTTGACGTCGTCCGGGAGTGTGCCGAGTGCCTGGGGGATCAGTCCGGCGATCAGGTGTGGCCGGTGGGTTGCTGGGCGGGTTGTGGCGTGCTCGATCCGCTGGTGGAGGACTGCGGCGACGTCGTCCGCGTCATACAGCGTCCGGCCTCGGGCGAAGCGTGGGAGCAGGGTCTCGACGTGGTGGCCGTTGGCTTCGGCGCGGCGTAGCTGGGCGCACAGTGGTCCGAACGCGTCGGACTCCACCACCGCGGCGACCTCTACCCGTGTGAAGTCTTGCGCCCTGAGGGTGTGGGTGACGAGGTGTTCCCAGCGGGGGCGTTGGGCGAGGTTGGCGATGGTGTCGTACTCCGCGGCGAGCCTGGGGATCGAGGCGTACTGCTCGTGCTCGGCGTGTCGGGTCTCGTGGGCGGTCGGCTCGGCGCCGGGGCGGGCGAGGATGCCGGCCAGGACCGCTCGGGCTCGGGCGAGGTCGGGGACCTCGCGGTCGGAGTGCCCAACGGCGGGGGCGTGGTTGTGGTCGTGGTCCGGCTGGTCGACCGGAACGAACACGACGTTCGCGTCCCGGCCTCTGGTGAGCGGGACGTACAACGCCTCCCGCGTCATGGCGGGGGTGGCGACGGTGTAGGCGGTGTCGACGGTCAGGCCCTGGGCGCGGTGAGCGGTGATCGCGTAAGCCAGGTCGACATGCTCGGCGACATAGGAGGCGGGCAGCCGCACCGTCCCGCCCGGGTGCGCGTTTGCTCGCCGGGCGTGCGCGGTTTCCCCGATGCGGTTCATGCGGGACGTGTTTGTGCTGGTGGGCGTTTTACGGGCGACCTCGTCGGGGTCGATGCGGCGGGCGGTCACCGACCCGTCGCGGTGCACCTGGACGACCTCCCAGAGGTTGCCGTTGCGGACCCACCCGCCGTGGCCGTGGCGCAGGCGGCGGTCGTTGCGGCGCGTCACGATCACGTCCCCGGCCGACGCCTCGACATCGGCCGCGAGGCGGGCGGCGCGCCCGTCGTCCACGGTCCCGGTGAGGAGGCGTTCGGCGCGGGCGCGACGGTTCAGGTCGGTGACCATCTGCCCGTCTGCCGCGATCAGCACCGAGACCTTCCCGGCGTCGGTGTCGGTCTTGCACGCCTCGTACGCGGCCCGGACCATCTCCTCCGTCGTGCCGGCTCGGATCCGGTCATGCTCCTCGTAGAGTGCGAGCACCCCGGCATCCCCGTCACGCAGGCGCAGGCTCGCGGTCTTCTCCCAGTCGTGGGTGAAGCGGTGGACCTCGGTGAGCTCCGGCACGTCCCCGGTCGCGCGCTTGCGTTCGGTGATGAGGAGGTTGAATGCTCCGCCGGTCTCGACTGCGGAAAGCTGGGCCGGGTCACCGACGAGCAGCACCTTCGCCCCGGCCTCGGCCGTGTCGCGGGTAATCGCGTCGAGAGTGTGGGTGCCGGCCAGGGACGCCTCGTCCACGATGACAAGCTGACCCGGCAGGAACACGACGAGGCCGGCGGCGTGGTCGGTGAGCCACTTGGCGGTGTTCTCACACCCGATCCGCAGCTCCCCGGCGAGGACTTCCGCAGCAGCGGCCGAGGGAGCGAGACCGACGACCGAACCGGTGCCGTGAGCGTTCTCCCACGCGGCGCGCAGCAGCCGCATCGTGGTCGTCTTGCCCGTCCCGGCCGGACCCACCAGCACGTCGACCACCCGGCCGGACGTCGCGACCGACACCACAGCCTCACCCTGCAACGGGGACACGATCCCCTGGCCAGTCGCGTCCTGGACCACCCTCCGCAGGAGGCTCCCTGCCACGGCCGGGCCGGTCGTGTCGGCCGCCAGGGTCAGCAGCCGCTCCTCGGCCCGGAGGACGGCTTCGCTGGTGTAGACGGTCGCGTGACGGGGTCGCAGGGTACTGGTCCCGTCCGGGCGGAGCAGGAACTCCGGCGTCGGAGCCAGGTCCGGCGGGGTCAACGCGACGCTGGACCCCTCCGCAGCCGACACGATCCGGGCCACTACCTGCATGCGGTCTTCGGCGGTGGTGAACCGCCAGGTGTTGGTCTGGCGTTCGGCTTCTACCCACAGGTTCCAGTGCCGCCACGTCGCCCGCTTGTCCCCCACCACCACCAGCACCGCAGCGGCAGCCTTCTCGATCGCCTCGTCCGGGACCTGGCCCGCCGAGGCCAACCGCGCCGCACCGGTGCCCGCGTTCCGGGCCGCGCCGGCCAGCAGACCCCGGACCCACGCCCGCGAGTCGCCGCCCAGGACGCAGGTCGCGCGTTGGTGCCACCAGTTCGTGAGGTCGCCGAGTGACCGCAGCGTCTTCGGCGGCCGCGTCGCCAGCGCGGCCTGCGCCCTGAGTTTGACGATGGTCCGCCGGGACGGCTGGCGCCCGTGCTTCTCGCGGTACTCGCGGATCAGCGCGTCGGCGCAGTGCTCGATCTCCACCGACCGCGAGGAGAACTCCGCGAGGAGGTCATCAGGGATGCCGTCGATCTCCAGCACCGCCGACCTGTCGCGGCCGCGCTGACGCCGCGACCACGTCACCCCGAGGGTCGCGGTGAGGCGGTCGGCAAAGACCGCGTTGTAGAACTCGGAGAACGCGACGTTCGCGTTGAACAGGGCCCTCGAGTCCAGGGTCCGCCACTTGCCGTCCACCACCGCCCGCACCTTGTTCGCCACCACCAGATGGGTATGCAGCTGCGGGTCGTGCGAGCGGGAGTCCCAGTGGTCGAACCCCATGCCCACGAGCCCAGTGACATCCACGTGAGCGACGGACCCGTCCCCGGCGTCGGTGCCGACACGGGTGCTGGCGATGTGGGCTTCGATGAACCGGATGGTCTCGGCGACGGCCTGGTGGTGCGCCGCCAGGATCAACCCCTGCGTGGTCCTGTCCGACAGGCCCCACAACACGCTCACGGACTTCGGCGCGGAGAACGTCAGGTCGAACCCCGCCGTCGCCGTCCGGTCCCCCGCCGCAACCTCCTCCGCGGTGATCACCTCCACCGCCGCCGCCCGCTCCTGCGGCGACAGCTCCGGATCGAGCTGGGCGACGCGTTCCTCGACCCGCTCCCCCACCGGCCGGTAGACCGGGTACCGGCGCCCCAGCGGCTCCGCGGTGATCGGGTCGACGCCCGCGCCCAGCAGCCGCTGCAAGTGCGTCGTAGTCACCCCATCCCCGGGAGCCAGCTCCCCGTGACCGAGATCCCGGACGGCGGCCCCGAGCCAGAACCCGGGCGGGGTCCCCGCCTCGGCGTAGTACGCCGCCACCGGATCCACCCACGAACCCGCCAACCCGTCAGCGGAGGCCGGGGCGGGGGCGTCGAGGTCGGCGTTACGCACCGACTTCAACAGGTACTCATACCCGTTGCCCGCACTCATCTTTCGCACCGACACCGTCACCGCGAACCACCCCCGGGCCGGCGCCCGGCGCTGCCGAGGGCGGTGACATCCACTGCAACCGCAGCCCCGCCCTCAACTGCCTGAGGTGTGGCTGATGGGTTGGTGATGTTGAGGTTGGTGATGTTGAGGTTGGTGATGTTGAGGTTGGTGATGTTGAGGTTGGTGATGTTGAAGTAGGTGATGTTGAAGTAGGTGATGTTGAAGTAGATGTGGATGGTGATGGATGTAGTGGTGATGGCGATGTGGCTGGTGGTGGCGTGAGTCGCCGCGGTCGGCGGACCGGGCCGCCGCGCCGGCCCCTCAGCGAGCCGCCCGGCAGAGGGCCGAGCCGCGTCGCGGCGGCCGTCCGCCGCGACCGCGTAGGCGGCACGCCGCGCAATGTCAGCCCGCTCGGATCCGCGCGCTGCTACCTTGGAAACAGCGAAATCAGTGCCCGCCACCGCGCCACAGCACCGCCGCGATGGGCGTCGGGTCAGCCGGGGACCGGATGATACGGTCATCGTGGGAGCCGTTGAATCAACGGGACCGGAGGATCTGCGCGAAGCGGATTTCCGCGGTGCAGGACGCGGTCCGGCACCGAACGGGCCCCAGCACATTCCACTCGCCCCAGCCCCGCCGCGAGCGCAAGCCGGTCGGCACACGGTCAGCGCACCGTCGGAATGACCACGACCAGCGCCGCGCGGACTTCGTCGACGTCGACGCGCACGAGGCGCCCTACCCGGTAGCCGCGAACGGTGCCATCCGCGATCCGGCGACGCAGCGTCTTGACCGACACGCTCAACGTCTCAGCCGCCTCGTCGAGGGCAACGAGCCGCCCCGACGCGGGCGCGCCGTCATCGCCGCCTCGCGGCGTGTTCCTCCGAGCTGACATGTCGCACCTCCTGAGACCTGTCCTCAGGAACCAGGTGCGCACCGATCGCCAGAGCGGCGGCGCAGTGGATCACTGCGCCGCCGCCGTGCCCCCTCAGCCCTCGCCGCGCTCCTGCGCCGCCGCGGTCTTCGCCGCCGCCTCAGCTGCAGCGATCTTCGCCGCCGCCCACTCGCTCATCCGCTCAGCGAGCTCTCGGTCACGCTCCATCGTGGCGTGCTGATACCGGAGCACGACCTGGATGTCCGAGTGCCCGCCCCGGCGCATCAGTTCGGCGAGCGTCGCGCCCTCCTGCGCGAAGATCGTCAGCCCGGTGTGCCGCAGATCGTGGAACCGGAATCCTTTGGGCAGGCCGGAGACGGCGTCACGTGCGTCGCCCCACACGTAGCCCCACCGCGTGTTCGAGAGCGGCACGCTCCCCCGCGACGAGGTCGGGACGACGGGCGACTTCGCCTCGGGCGCCACATGGTCTCGCAGATGCTCCCTCAGTCGGTCACGCATGATCTTCGGCACGCTGAGCGAGCGGTTGCCCGCGTCGCTCTTCGGCCCGGTGTAGTCGCCCGTGTTCGCGTTGAGCTGGCGGCTCACGTGCAGGGTCGCCGTCCCGTCGTCGTGCCACTCGATGTCCCGGCGCTGCAGACCCAGGACCTCCCCACGCCGGAGCTGACACCACGCGGCCAGCAGGATCGCGATGGCGTGCGGAGCCGGCGTCGCCCGCCACAGTTCCTCTACCTGCTGCGGTTCCAGCACGTCCTCGCCGGAGCGATGACCGGGCCCGTGCCGCACGGGCTTCTGCTGCGGGATCGACACGTTCGGCACTGACGCGATGATCCCGTCGCGCGCGGCCTGCCGCAGGATCATCATGAGCACGATCAGCACCGGCCGGGTCACCCCGTTGTTCGGCGAACGGAGGTTCGCGACCGCCGGGATCGCGTCCAGCCGCATCTTCAGCTTCTGGATCCGGGCGTCGTCGATGTGCCGGACCGGCGTGTCCCCGAACTCGGGCTCGAGGTAACCGTCGACCTTGCTCCGGTAGGACCGGATCGTGCCAGCGGCCCGCATCTTCCCGCTGCGGTTCGGCTGGTCGCGCACCGTCGTGAGCCACCGCTCTGCGTACTCGCGGAAGCCGATCGCCCGAGCCTCCGCGGCGGCCTTCTCCGCACGACGCCGTTCGGCAGCGACAGCTGGCGGCTCCCACTCCCCACGAGCGATCTTCGTGTGCACCCCGGCGAGCCATGCCCGCGCGTCGGTCTTCGTCTGGAACGTCAGCGGCTTGTCGTCCTCGGTCCGCGCCGAGTACGTCTCGCCGTCCGGCGCCGTGTAGCGCGCCTGCCATCGGCCGGACGGGAGCTTGCGAAGTCTCCCCCACGCTTCCCGCCGGACGGCTGCCGTCTCCCGCTTCTCCGCGCTGCTCATCGTGACCTCCCGTGGACGCGGCGGGCCCCTCGTGGACCGTCGTGCCCCTCCGTGCCCCTGACCGGGCACGACCGGCAAGATCCGCAGAACTCCGCCGATCCTGAGCCCTTCGCGAGCCCGCATGGGGCACGAAAGGGCACGACCTCAGCACGACCAGGGACCCGGAATCGGGTCGGTGGCATGCCTCGCACTCGTCGTGAAGGTGTGCGCGTGCCCCCGGCGTGCCCCACCGAACGGCCATTCCTGTCCATCTCCGACCTCCCATGTCTGAAGGATGTCGGCACGCAAAGAGGCCCGGAACCGCAGAATTCCGCGGTTCCGGGCCCCTCACCAGCCCGTCCGGGCTCGGGCTCCGATCAGACGATCAGAAGTCCCAGTCGTCGTCCTCAGTCTCCACGGCCTTGCCGATCACGTACGACGAGCCCGACCCGGAGAAGAAGTCGTGGTTCTCGTCGGCGTTCGGCGACAGCGAGGCGAGGATCGCCGGGTTGACGTCCGTGTCCTCCTTGGGGAACAGCGCCTCGTAGCCCAGGTTCATCAGGGCCTTGTTGGCGTTGTACCGGAGGAACGCCTTGACGTCCTCGACGAGCCCGAGCTCCGAGTACAGGGACTCCGTGTAGGAGACCTCGTTCTCGTACAGCTCGAAGAGCAGGTCGAACGTGTACGCCTTGAGCTCCTCGCGCTCCGCCTCCGAGACGAGCTGCAGGCCCTTCTGGAACTTGTAGCCGATGTAGTACCCGTGCACGGCCTCGTCACGGATGATGAGGCGGATGAGGTCGGCCGTGTTCGTGAGCTTCGCCCGCGAGGACCAGTACATCGGCGCGTAGAAGCCCGAGTAGAAGAGGAACGACTCGAGCATGGTCGAGGCGACCTTGCGCTTGAGCGGGTCGTCACCCCGGTAGTACTCGAGGACGATCTCCGCCTTCTTCTGCAGGTACGGGTTCTCCTCCGACCAGGCGAACGCCTCGTCGATCTCCTTGGTGGAGATCAGCGTGGAGAAGATCGACGAGTAGCTCTTGGCGTGCACCGACTCCATGAACGCGATGTTGGTGTACACCGCCTCCTCGTGGGGCGTGAGCGCGTCCGGGATGAGCGACACGGCGCCGACGGTGCCCTGGATCGTGTCCAGGAGCGTCAGACCGGTGAACACCCGCGTGGTCATGACCTTCTCCGCCTCGGAGAGGGTGTTCCACGACTGGATGTCGTTGGAGACCGGAACCTTCTCGGGCAGCCAGAAGTTGCCGACCAGGCGGTCCCAGACCTCGACGTCCTTCTCGTCCTCGACGCGGTTCCAGTTGATCGCGCTGACGCGATCGATGAGCTTGAGCTTTCCTGTGGGTGACATCTTCTTCTCTCTCGCGCTCAGAGCATGCAGCTGACGCAGTTTTCCACTTCGGTTCCCTCCAGCGCCATCTGACGCAGGCGGATGTAGTACAGCGTCTTGATGCCCTTGCGCCAGGCGTAGATCTGCGCCTTGTTGACGTCGCGGGTCGTGACGGTGTCCGGGAAGAACAGCGTGAGGCTCAGGCCCTGGTCCACGTGCTGCGTCGCCGCGGCGTACGTGTCGATGATCTTCTCGTACCCGATCTCGTACGCGTCCTGGTAGTACTCCAGGTTGTCGTTCGTCATGTACGGAGCGGGGTAGTAGACGCGGCCGATCTTGCCTTCCTTGCGGATCTCGATCTTGGCCGGCACGGGGTGGATCGACGACGTCGAGTTGTTGATGTAGCTGATCGACCCGGTGGGCGGCACGGCCTGCAGGTTCTGGTTGTAGATGCCGTGCTTCATCACCGACGCCTTGAGCTGCTTCCAGTCCTCCTGCGTGGGGATCTGGACGCCCGACTCGGCGAAGAGCTGCCGCACGCGCTCCGTGGCGGGCTCCCACACCTGGTCGGTGTACTTGTCGAAGTAGGTGCCGCTCGCGTACGTCGACTTCTCGAACCCGCCGAACGCCCGGCCCCGCTCGATCGCGAGGCGGTTCGACGCCGCGATCGCGTGGAAGGCGACCGTGTAGAAGTAGATGTTCGTGAAGTCGATGCCCTCTTCGGACCCGTAGTAGATCCGCTCGCGGGCGAGGTAGCCGTGCAGGTTCATCTGGCCCAGGCCGATGGCGTGGCCCATCTCGTTGGCGAGCTTGATCGACGGGACGGACTCGATGCTCGTCTGGTCGGACACCGCCGTCAGGGCGCGGATGGCCGTGTCGATGGTGCGGGCGAAGTCCGGCGAGTCCATGGTGCGCGCGATGTTCAGCGAGCCCAGGTTGCAGGAGATGTCGCGGCCCACGGTCTCGTACGACAGGTCCTCGTTGAACGTGGACGGCGTCGACACCTGCAGGATCTCCGAGCACAGGTTCGAGTGCGTGATGCGGCCCTCGATCGGGTTGGCCCGGTTCACCGTGTCCTCGAACATGACGTACGGGTAGCCCGACTCGAACTGCAGCTCCGCGAGCGTCTGGAAGAAGTCGCGTGCGTTGATGGTCGTCTTGCGGATGCGGTCGTCGGCCACCAGCTCGTCGTACTTCTCGGTGATGCTGATGTCGGCGAACGGCACCCCGTACACCCGCTCCACGTCGTACGGCGAGAAGAGGTGCATCTCGGCGTTCTTCTTGGCCAGCTCGAACGTGACGTCCGGGATCACGACGCCCAGGGAGAGCGTCTTGATGCGGATCTTCTCGTCGGCGTTCTCGCGCTTGGTGTCGAGGAACCGCAGGATGTCCGGGTGGTGCGCGTGCAGGTACACCGCACCGGCGCCCTGGCGGGCGCCCAGCTGGTTCGCGTAGGAGAAGGAGTCCTCCAGCAGCTTCATCACGGGGATGACGCCGGACGACTGGTTCTCGATGTGCTTGATCGGCGCGCCGTGCTCGCGGATGTTCGACAGGAGCAGCGCCACGCCACCGCCGCGCTTCGACAGCTGCAAGGCGGAGTTGATGCCGCGCGCGATGGACTCCATGTTGTCCTCGATGCGCAGCAGGAAGCAGGACACGGGCTCGCCGCGCTGCGCCTTGCCGACGTTGAGGAACGTGGGGGTCGCCGGCTGGAACCGGCCGGAGATGACCTCCTCGACGATGTCGCGGGCCGTCTGCTCGTCGCCGTCCGCCAGGCCCAGCGCCACCATCGACACACGGTCCTCGAAGCGCTCCAGGTACTGCTTCCCGTCGAACGTCTTCAGCGTGTACGACGTGTAGTACTTGAACGCGCCGAGGAACGTGTCGAAGCGGAAGTCCTTCGAGTACGCGAGCTGGAAGAGCTCCTTGACGAACGCGCGCGAGTACTTCGCCAGCACGGTCGGGTCGTAGTACTTGTTCTCGACGAGGTAGTCCAGCTTGGCGTCGAGCGTCTCGAACTGGACGGTGTTCTTGTTGACGTGCTGCAGGAAGTACTGCCGCGCCGCCTCACGGTCCCGGTCGAACTGGATCTTGCCGTCGGGGCCGTACAGGTTGAGCATCGCGTTGAGCGCGTGGTAGTCGAGCTGGACCCCGCCCAGCTCGACCGGTGCGACGGGCGCCTGCGCGGCGTCCCCGCTCAGGCCGAGAGCCGGGTCAGTCCCGAGTTCTGTGACTGTCGTTGCCAAAATCGTCCCAATCCGTCGCGGACGCGCGTGACGTCCTCCGCTGTACCCAGGAGCTCGAAGGCGTACAGGTAGGGAACGCGGCACTTGGCAGCGACGATGTCCCCGGCGATGCAGTACGCCGCTCCGAAGTTGGTGTTCCCCGCGGCGATGACGCCGCGGATGAACGACCGGTTGTGCTCGTCGTTGAGGAACTTCCTCACCTGACGGGGCACGGCTCCGCCCTCGTTGCCCCCGCCATAGGTGGGGACCACGAGGACGTACGGCTCGTCCACCGTCAGAAATCCGTCGGCCGGCCGCAGCGGGATCCTGCGCACCGTCATGCCCAGCTCCTCGAGGCCGAGGCGCTGCACGAAGCGGTGCGTGTTCTCCGAGACGCTGGAGAAGTAGACGAGAGAACCCATCGCCCGACCTCCTTAGCCGTCGTTCCGGGGCCGCTGCCGGGAGCCCGTGCCGCCGGGCCGGAGCCCGGCGGCACGTCGCCGGCTGGTGGGCGCCTCGCGGCGCCGGCGCGTCAGGCGCGCGCGGTCTGCAGCGCGGCGAGCGCGCTGATCTGGTCCGGGCGGAAGCCCGACCAGTGGGTGTCACCGGCCACGACGACCGGCGCCTGCAGGTAGCCGAGGCCACGGACCATCTCGAGCGCCGCCGCGTCCTGCGTGATGTCGACGACCGTGTACTCGATACCCTTACGGTCCAGTGCCCGGTACGTCGCGTCGCACTGGACGCAAGCCGGCTTGCTGTACACCGTGACGCTCATGTCCCCGCCTCCCCTGTGTCCCCTCCACGGCGTCCCCGACGGCCTGTGACCTCGAAGAACACACGTGGAACTACGCCGATGTTCTTTGTTCCGGAGCCTGCGGCTCCTGATGCCTCAAACACTACACCTAGTGTCTGACGTCCGCTCACCCACGAGATGTAGTGGTCAACACGTTTCGGCGCCGACGTCAGGGAGCAGAGGGTAACCCCATCCAGGGCGTCCCGTCGAGCGCCCCCGGCACGCGTGTCGCGGGATCGTACGGGGTCCGCGTGAGGTGGAAGGTCCCGGCGTCCAGCGCCACCGCCCCGCCCTCCGAACGGACCACGCGCAGGCGCTCACCGAGCCAGTAGCCGCCCTCCACGCCCACCCAGACACCGTCGTGACCGGGCGCGAAGACCGACCCCCGCCCGCCGTCCGACGACGACCGCAGGACCACCCGCCCCGTGGCGTCCACGCTCACCGTGTACGGGCTCGGACCCCAGTACCAGGTGCCTGTGAGCGCGGGGGCCCAGGCCTCCCCCACGGGCTCCCGGAGCGCCGGGAGGGGCGGCTCCAGGTCCTGCAGGAGGCGCAGGAGCCCCGCCCCGTTGCCGAAGCCCCCGGTGGAGCTCCCGCAGACGGCGACGACGTCGCCCGTGGCCGCGTCCGCCCGCAGGTCAGCCGTGAAGCCGGGGACGGAGCCGCCGTGGCCCACGGTGCGCACCGGGCCGTCCTGCCGCACCCGGACACCGAGCCCGTGCGCCGTGGTCCACGGACCGCCCGCGGGCCCGTCGTCGTCCACCACGACCCGCGGCACCCCGAGGGACCGCCGGACGGCGCGGGACAGCACGCCGTCGGCCACCGCGGGGTCCACATCCTCGGGGCCCACGCCCACGAGCCAGGCGCCGAACCGCACCAGGTCCGACGGCGTGGACCACACCTCCCCCGCCGGCCCCAGCGCGAGGTAGCCAGGCACCGGCTCGCGGAGCACGAGGTCGGCGTGCGGGTGCACCGCGTAGCCCGTCGCGCGCGGCCCGACGGGCTCCCGCCCCGTGGACCGCAGGCCGAGGGGCGACCACAGGCGGTCCCTCAGCACCTCGTCCCACGGCCGGCCGTGGGCCCGCTCCACGAGCCGGCCCAGCACCGCGAACCCGGTGTTCGAGTAGTGGTACCGCTCGCCGGGCTCCCACAGCGCGGGCAGGTCCATGGCGACGAGCTCGTCCCAGGTGCAGCCGCCGTGCCGCTCCCACCAGGGGCCTGCCGGCTCAGCCGGCAGGCCGCTGGTGTGCGTCAGGAGGTGGTGGAGCGTCGCGCCGGGCACCGGCGCGTCGGGCAGGTGCCGGCCCACCGGGTCGGACAGCGCGACGCGCCCGGCCTCCACGAGCTGCAGCACAGCCACGGCGACCATGGGCTTGGTGATGGACCCGATCCGGAACGCGAGCTCCGGTCCGGGCGCGGGGGCACCGGCGGTGCCGTCCGCGACCGGCCCGCCCGCGCCGTCGTCGCCCACGACCGCTCCCTGCGCGGCGGCCACCGCCGACCACACGACCCGCCCGCCGCGGCCGACGGCCGCGGACAGGGCGGGTACGCGTGACCTGCGGCGCAGCGTGCCGAGGTGCTCGTGGAGGGCGTGGGCCGTCGCGTCACCGAGGTCGGGTTCGCGGCCCGACGCCGACCCCACCTACGCCTCGATGTCCGTGACCGCCGGCACCGAGTTCGTCGTGGCGAGCGTGCGGTACCAGTACGCGGAGTCCTTCCAGGTTCGCTCCTGCGTGTCGTAGTCCACGCGGATGATCCCGAAACGACGGTCGTACCCGTACGCCCACTCGAAGTTGTCCAGCAGGGACCACGCGAAGTAGCCGCGCACGTCGACGCCCTTGTCGAGGGCCTGGCCCAGCGCCTCGACGTGGTCGTGGAGGTAAGCCACCCGGCGGTCGTCGTGGACCCGGCCGTCGGCCGACACCTCGTCGTCGAACGCGGCGCCGTTCTCGGTGATCATGAGCGGCTGGTCCGGGTACGACTCGTGCAGCGAGAGCAGCAGGTCCGTGAGGCCCTGCGGCTCGATGTTCCAGCCCATCGCGGTGTACGGGCCGGGCTGCTGCAGGAACTCGACGTCGTCGGCCCCGATCCAGGGCGAGCCCTCGGAGTCCTTGTGCCCGTCGGCCTGCTGGCGCTCGCCCGAGCCGGCGTACCGGCGCACGCGGGCGGTGGAGTAGTAGTTCACGCCCAGCACGTCCAGCGGCTGGTTCGTGATCTCCAGGTCACCGTCCTCGACGAAGGACCAGTCGGTCAGACCGGAGGTGCGCTCGATCAGGCCCGCCGGGTAGGCGCCGTCGAGCACCGGGCCGAGGAACGCGCCGTTGGCGATCTCGTCGGCCTCGCGGACGGCCTGGACGTCGGCCTCCGACGACGGGTCGTCCGGCCGGATCACGTGCAGGTTCAGCGTGAGCGACGTCTTGGCCTGCTCGCCCAGCACGTCGCGGATCTCCTTCACCGCGAGGCCGTGGGCCAGGTTGAGGTGGTGGATGGCGCGCAGGGCCGTCACCTGGTCGGTCAGACCGGGCGCGTGCACGCCGGAGGCGTAGCCCAGCAGCGCCGAGCACCACGGCTCGTTGAGCGTGGTCCACGTGTCGACGCGCGTGCCGAGCTCCTCCGCCATGCGCCGGGCGTAGCGCGCGAACGCGTAGGCCGTCTCGCGGTTGGCCCACCCGCCCTGGTCCTCGAGCTCCTGCGGCAGGTCCCAGTGGTAGAGGGTGACGACCGGCTTGACGCCCGCCTCGATCAGCGCGTCGACCAGGCCGGAGTAGAACGCGATGCCCTCCGGGTTGAACTCGCCGCTGCCGCCCGGCTGGACCCGCGGCCAGGCGATCGAGAACCGGTAGGCGCCCAGGCCCAGGTTCTTGATGTGCTCCACGTCCTCCTGCCACCGGTGGTAGTGGTCGTCGGCGACGTCGCCGGTGTCGCCGTTCAGGGTCTTGCCCGGCGTGTGCGAGAAGGTGTCCCAGATCGAGGGGCCGCGGCCGCCCTCGGTGGCGCCCCCCTCGATCTGGTAGGAAGCGGTGGCCGAGCCCCAGACGAAGCCGTCGGGGAAGGTGCGTGGGGTGCTCATGCGGTCAGGTTAGCCGTCGACACCGACAGGGAGAGCGCTCCCGCGCCTTCTGTCCGCTTCGTGAGACCGTCTGCCTCGACCGCCCAGGGTCCCGGCGCGTCGTCCGACGACACGCGCACGACGTCGCCCTCGCGCCGCACCCGGAACGTCGCGGCGGCACCCTCGCCGCCGGGCACCGTCACGATCTGGTCGTAGCCGTCCGGCAGCCCGAACAGCCGCAGGGTGACGCCCTCCGCCCAGGCGTAGCCGGGGCGGTCGTCGCGCGCGCCGACAGGCAGGACGGTGCCCGGCCGTACCAGCAGCGGGAGCGAGTCGAAGCCGTGCTCCTCGGTGACCCACCGCGGGCCGGTGACGGTGCGCGGGAGGCGAGCGGCGCCGTCGTCGGGCAGCGTGCCCTCGGCGCCCTCCACGGACGACGGCAGGAGCCGCGTCCACGTGCCCTCCGGGACGTAGTACTCGACCCGGCCGTCCGCGCGGAAGACCGGCGCCACGAGCAGCGAGTCCCCCAGCAGATACTGGGTGTCCACCGTCGCGGCCGTGCGGTCGCCCGGGAACTCGAGCAGCATCGGCCGCATCACGGGCAGGCCGTGCGCGGTCGTCTCCGCGGCGAGCCGGCCCAGGTACGGCATGAGCCGCAGCTTCAGCCGGGTGAAGGTGCGCGTGACGTCCACCGCCTCCTCGTCGAAGGCCCACGGCACGCGGTACGAGCTCGACCCGTGCAGGCGCGAGTGCGACGAGAGCAGGCCGAAGGCCACCCACCGCTTGAACACCGCGGCGTCGGGCGTTCCCTCGAAGCCACCGATGTCGTGGCTCCAGTAGCCGAAGCCCGACAGCGCGAGCGACAGGCCACCCCGGAGGGACTCCGCCATGGCCGCGAACGTGGACTCGCAGTCGCCGCCCCAGTGCACGGGGAACTGCTGGGTGCCGGCCGTCGCCGCCCGGGCGAACACGACCGCCTCGCCCGCACCCCGCTCCGCCTCCAGCACCTCGAACACGGCCCGGTTGTACAGGTAGGCGTAGTAGTTGTGCATCCGCTGCGGGTCGGACCCGTCGTGCCAGACCACGTCGGTGGGGATCCGCTCACCGAAGTCCGTCTTGAAGCAGTCCACGCCCTGCCGGAGCAGCTCGCGCAGCTTGCCCTGGAACCAGGCCGTCGCGTCGGGGTTGGTGAAGTCGACCAGCCCCATGCCGGCCTGCCAGAGGTCCCACTGCCAGACGTCGCCCTCGCGGGTGCGGACCAGGTATCCGAGGCGCGCGCCCTCGTCGAACAGGTGCGAGCGCTGCGCGATGTACGGGTTGATCCAGGCGCTGACCCGCAGGCCGCGGTCGTGCAGCCGCGCGAGCATGCCCTCGGGGTCGGGGAAGGTGGCCGGGTCCCAGACGAAGTCGCACCAGTGGAACTGCCGCATCCAGAAGCAGTCGAAGTGGAAGACGCTCAGCGGGATGCCACGCTCGGCCATGCCGTCCACGAACGAGGTCACGGTCGCCTCGTCGTAGCTCGTGGTGAACGACGTCGAGAGCCACAGCCCGAACGACCACGCCGGGACCTGGGGCGGCCGGCCGGTGAGCGCCGTGTACCGGCGCAGGATGTCGGCCGGGGTGGGCCCGTGGATCACGTAGTACTGCAGGTGCTCGCCCGGGACGGAGAACTGCGTCCGCGACGCCACCTCGGTCCCCACCTCGAACGACACCCGCTCCGGGTGGGCCACGAACACGCCGTACCCGCGGTCGGTGAGGTAGAACGGCACGTTCTTGTACGCCAGGTCGCTGGCGGTGCCGCCGTCCTCGTTCCAGACGTCCACGCTCTGCCCGTTCTTGACGAACGCCCCGAAGCGCTCGCCCAGGCCGTACACGTGCTCCCCGACGTCGAGGCTGAGCTGCTCGTGGACGAACGTGCCCTCCGGGGTGGTGGCCACACCGACGCTCCGGTCCGACGACGACGTGAGCACCTGCCCGCCCGCCTCGAAGTCCACCCGCCAGGGCGCGTCGACCGACACGCGGGCCGTGAGACCGCCCGACGTGATCGACGCCGCCGCGTCGCCCGGGCCCGCCGCGACCACCTTGACGACGGCCGGCTCCCGCCGCACGGCGAAGTGCGGCCCGGGGTCCCGGCGTCCGCGGTGGTGCTCGATCCGGACGCCGATCACGTCGTCCATGGGCGCGTCGAACGTGACCGTGACGAGGGGACGGTTGAGGGTGTCGCCCCGGTCGTGGATCGGCGCCGTGGGCGCGTGCACCACGAGCCGGTCGCCGTCCGCGACCGCCTCGTCCACCCAGCGCGGCCGCAGCATCGCGACGCCGGGAAGGAGCTTCCAGTAGCCATCCGTGAACTTCATGCGTTCCTCTCCATCAGGACCACGGCCCCCCACGGGGCGAGCTCCACCGAGTCGTCGACGGCGACGCCGGTCAGCAGGTCGGTGTACCGCCCGGGCGCAGCGACCCGGGCCGGGGTCTGGGCGTGGTTCAGCAGGAACAGGGCGTCGCCCCGCCGCACCGCCTCCACGCCCGTGCCACGCAGCCCGGGCAGCGCCGGCTCGACACCCGCCCGCCGCACCGCCGCGCGGAGCACGGCGGCGAGCAGCCCGGGCGTCGGGACCGTGCCGAGGTACCAGGCGGTTCCGGCCCCCGTGGCGTACCGGGTGACGGCCGGCGCCCCGGCCAGGTGCCCCTCCGTGTAGCGCGCGAGGACGTCCGCCCCCTCCGCCCGCAGCAGCTCGCCCAGCACGGTCGCCCGCGAGCCTGGCGCACCGGGCTCGTCGAGGAGCACGCCGGCCACCGCGAGCGCCACGCCGTCGTCGGGCAGCGCCGCCCACTCCTCGCCGCTCACGCCGAGCACGTCGCGCAGGAGCGCGGGGAAGCGGCCGGGCTGCACCTGGGCGTCGTCGTCGGCCACGCCGGAGAAGGGGCCGACGACGAGCTGTGCGCCCTGCCGGACCGCGGCCTCCAGCTGCTCTGCGGCGTGCGGCGCCAGGAGGTAGAGGTTCGGCACGAGGACCACGTCGTAGCCGACGAGGTCGTCACCGGGCGGGGCGAGGTCGACGGCCACGCCGTCCTCCCACAGGGGGCGGTACCAGGCGCGGAGCTGGGCAAGGGCGTCGAACCGGTCGGTGGGCCCGCCCACCTCGCCGGACGCCCACCAGGACGACCAGTCGAACAGGGCGACCACCCTGGCCGAGACACGCGTGCCGGCGAGCGGGCGCAGCCGTGCCAGGTCGGCGCCGAGCGTCCTGACGCCCTGGTGCACCCGGGTGTCCGGGCCCGCGTGGGGCAGCATCGCGGAGTGGAAGCGCTCGGCACCCGCGCGCGAGGCGCGCCACTGGAAGTAGCAGATGCCGTCGGCCCCGCGGGCGACGGCCTGGAGCGACTCCAGCCGGGCGCGCTCAGGGCTCTTCGGCAGGTTGTGGCCGCGCCAGTTCACCGCGCCGGCGGCCTGCTCCATGAGCACCCAGGGGTCGCCGCCGCCGAGCGACCGCATGAGGTCCTGCGTCAGGGCGGCCGTGGACGGGGCGTGCGGGTCGGCCGGGTCGGGGTAGGCGTCGTCGGCGACCACGTCGAGGTCCGCCGCCCACGACCAGTAGTCGACGAGGGGGAAGAAGCCCATGAAGTTGGTGGTGACGGGGCGCTCGGTGTCGAAGGTGCGGATCACGTCGCGCTGCTCGCGGTAGAGGTCACGCAGCAGGTCGGACGAGTACCGGCGGAAGTCCAGGGTCTGGGTGGGGTTGACGTGGTACGGCGTGCGGCGCGGCGGCACGACCTCCTCGAACGAGGCGTAGTGCTGGGACCAGAACGCCGTGCCCCAGGCCTCGTTCAGCCGCTCGATCGTGCCGTACCGCGCGTGCAGCCACACACGGAACGATTCGGCCGACTCGTCGCCGTAGCAGACCTGCCCGAACTCGTTCCCCACGTGCCACATGCGGACGGCGGGGTGGGCGGCGAACCGCTCCACGAGGTCGTACGTGATGGCGAGGGCGTGCTCGCGGAACGTGCGCGACGCCGGGCTGAAGTGGTTGCGTGAGCCGGCCACGAGGCGCACGCCGTCCCGGTCCACCGGCAGCGTGTCGGGGTGGAGGATGCCGAGCCAGGCGGGCGGTGACGCCGTGGGCGTCGCCAGGTCGACGGCCACCCCGTACGCGTGGAGCAGGTCCAGGACCTCCTCGAGCCACGCGAAGTCGCGCACGCCAGGGCTGGGCTCGTAGCGCGCCCAGCTGAAGACGCCGACGGTCACCAGGTTGACGCCCGCCTCGCGCATCAGCCGCGCGTCCTCGCGCCAGACCTCCGGCGACCACTGCTCCGGGTTGTAGTCGCCGCCGAAGCACAGGCCCAGGTCGCGCGTCACCGCCGCGAACCGGCCCCGCCCTCCGGGCGCCGTACGGGAGGTGGCCGACGCCGACCACCCCACAGATGTCCCCCGCACCACCGTCGGCCTCCCTGCCCTGTCCCGCGGGCATCCTTGCCCGTCGGCTTCGTCGAAGCGTTTCAACAAGGTAGCCTGTGGCGGCCTGGGTGTCCAGCGTCCGCGACGACGTCGTCCGCTCGCAGCCCGCACCGTGGCCGCCGCCGCCGAGCCACCCCGCCGCGAGGAGAACACGTCGATGAATGCGCCGGAAGCCGGGCCCACGGGACCGGAGACGAACCGGGTTCGCTCTGCGGACGGGGCAGCAGCCGCCCACCGGCTGCAGTACGACCGGCCGGCCGGATCCTGGGTCGAAGCGCTTCCGGTAGGAAACGGGTTCCGCGCCGCGATGTGCGCCGGGCTCGTGGGCGGGGAGCACCTCTGGCTCAACGACCTCACCGCGTGGTCCGGGCCCGCCGCACCCCAGGATCCCCTGGCCGGCACACGAGCGCGCGGCCCGGCGCACCTCGCGGCGGTGCGGGAGGCGGTCGCGGCGGGGGACGTCCGGCGGTCCGAGGAGCTGCTGCACGACCTCCAGACGCCGTGGGTGCAGGCGTACCTACCCCTCGCGGAGCTGCGGGTCACGGTCGGCGAGGAGCCGTCCGACGCGCCGTCGCCGCCGGTGCCGGGGCCGGTACCGGGGGCGGCGGCTCTGCCGGGGGCGGGGGCGGGGGCGGGGGCGGGGGCGCTGCCGGCCTCGGGTGCGGAGGCGGGCGCGGGCGGGATCTCGGGGCCCGACGCAGCGTCGGCCGGCTATGCGCGCGGGCTCAGCCTGCGGGAGGCGGTGGCCTGGCACACGTACGACGACGCCATCGGCGGTCGGGTGCACCACGAGACCTGGGCCGACGCCGTGCTCGGCGTCGTCGTGCACACGATCCGCAGCGAGCGCCCCGTACCGCTCGCCCTCCGGGCATCGAGCGTGCTCCGGGAGGCGCCGGGCGGTGCCGGGCCGTCCGGAGCAGCGGATCGGGGCCGCGCCGGACAGGCTGCCGAGATCCCGGGCGGCGTGCTGGTGCACGAGGTCCTGCTGCCCGTCGACGTCGCCCCGGGCCACGAGGACGTGCCGGAGCCGGTCCGGTACGACGACGCCGTGGGCCGCCGGGGGGCGGTAGCGGTCGCCGTGGTCAGCGGCGCACATTGCTTCGGCACTTTGTCGT
>NZ_JBXTSN010000010.1:0-141680 GCF_057158775.1 Antribacter sp. NEAU-D49
TTCGGAGGAACACCGGCCACCACCGCCTGCTCGGCCGAAGCCGGACTGCCAGGCTGCTCAGGCGGGCGAGCAGGTCATGGTCGGCATGGTCGTCAGCGAGCCGTTGAGGTTGAAGCCGAACTGGGCGGTGCCCCCCACGGGCAGCGACTGGTTCCAGGAGACCGGCGTGACGGTGACGATGCCGCCGCTGGTCACCTGCTGGGCGTTCCAGATCTGGCTGATCGTGACGCCCGAGCTGGGCCAGCCCCAGACCAGCTTCCAGCCGCTGATCGGCTGCGGTGTGTTGTTGCGCACCGTCACCTGCACCGTGGCACCCGTGCCCCAGCTGTTGACCGTCGCCGTGGCGGCGCAGGAGGCCGGCGGGGGAGTCGGGGTCGGGGTCGGGGTGGGCGGCGGGTCGACCGTCGGGCTGGGGGTCGGGCTCGGCGTGGGTGTGGGCGTCGGCGTCGGCGTCGGGCTGGGAGTGGGGGTCGGCGTCGGCTCCGGCGACCCGCCGTCGCAGGCGATGGGCTGCGAGCCGACGGCGACGTCGTCGTACCAGAGCGTGTCCGCGCCGGAACCGTAGCTCTCCCAGCCGATCCGGAAGTCCGTCAGGCGGGGGTTCCACGACCCGCCGTTGAGCCACTGGCCGTCGATGTTGTGCGTGGGGACGCCGTCGACGGTGAGGCCGGCGACCTCCTGGCCGTTCATCCGGGTGGTCGTGGTGCCGGCGGCGCCGTCCACGGAGAACTGGACGCAGACCCACTCGTTGGTGGGCAGCGGGCGGCTGAGCGCGACGCCGGCGGGGCTCTGCTCAGGGAGCGTGGCGTCGTCGGACTGGCGGTTCCACTGGATCGCGCCGTTCTGGCCGCCCATGCGCAGGTCGCGGTTGCCGTCGTCGGCGTCCTTCATGGCCAGGAAGGTGACGTGCGCGGTGGGCAGCGCCGTGGTGTGCCGCATCCAGAACCGCGCGTGCCAGCGTGACCCGATCGTGGAGAGGTCCTGAGTGGCACCGACGAACACGTGGTTGCAGTACCCCTCGGCGCCGTTGACCCGTAGCGACTTCGTGCCGCTGTGCGCGACGGTCGTGTCGATCGACGCCGTGCCGGATCCCTGGCAGTCGGGGTACCGGAGCGCCCAGGTGCCGCTCGGCGTGGAGCCGGTCTGGTTCTCGAAGCCGTCGCACAGCGCGGCGGTGCCGCACTCCGCCGCCTGGGCGGGCGGGGCGGCATGGACGAGCGCGACGGTCGCGACCGCGGCGAGCGGCGCCGCCAGGGCCAGGACGACGGCGAAGCCGATCCTGCGTAGTCGGGCGGGGGTGGGCATGGGGTCCTCCAGGTGGTCGGGCCGTCGCACCTGACGGAGACCGCCACGGCGCGGACCCACCCTGGGCACCGCGGGCCGGGACCCCAACCCCTCTCATCGTTTAAGGCGCGACCGGGCGTACGGTGAGATCGTCGGTGAAGGGCAGGACGCAAGGTGGCGCCTGGCGCCGGACGGGACGGGCCATGGTCATCTCCAGCTACCTCCAGGAGTGCGCGATGCGTGCCGCCGCGGTGCTCGGCGCCGACGTGGACGCCAGCATCACGATGCGCCAGAACGGCATGACCCTGCGGGCCGGGAGCAGCAACGACCCCGCGGCGCGGTGCGACCAGGCCGAGGCGCTGGCCGACGACGGACCGTGCAACGACGCGATGGACCTCCGCAAGAAGCAGGAGGTCCCCGACCTCGCGGACGAGGACCGGTGGCCTGCGTGGCGCGAGCAGACCGTCCGCGAGGGGTACGCGGCGGTGCTCGCGGTCCCCGCCGAGGTGGTGCCCGGTCTCTCCATCGCGCTCAACCTCTACTCCCGGACCGTCGACCGGTGGGACTGGCCCCTGCAGCGCGCCGCCGAGGCCTACGCCGAGCTGGTCGCGTCCGCCGTGCGCCTGCACCTGAAGTTTGCCGACCTGGACGATGCCGCGGCCGGGCTCTACCAGAGCATGTCCGACCGGATGGCGATCGAGCAGGCGGTGGGCGCCATCATGGAGGCCAACGGGTGCACGGCCGAGGACGCCCGGCACATCCTGGCGTCGGCGTCCGAGCACCGGAACGTCGCGGAGCGCGAGGTCGCCGAGACGATCCTGCGAGCGCTGGCGCTGGGCGGCCGGGACGACCTCCCCGCCGGGTAGGCCGCCTGTTACCTCGGGCGTCGTGCGATCGTCAGGTGGGTGACAGTGCACGCACGACGGAGGTAGCAGCATGACCGGATCCGGTCCGGACCAGGTGGTGGCGGAGGCGTTCGAGGAGCAGCGTGGGCGCCTCGTCGCGGTGGCGTACCGCATGCTGGGCTCGCGGGCCGACGCCGAGGACGCCGTGCAGGAGGCGTGGCTGCGGCTCGCGCGACAGGACGCCGCCACGATCGACAACCTCGCCGGCTGGCTCACCACGGTGGTGGGCAGGGTCTGTATCGACATGCTCCGGTCGCGCAGGGCGCACCCCGAGGCACCGTACGACGACGTCCTGCCGGACCTGGTCGTGACCGAGGACGACGGCGGGGTGGAGGACGAGGCGGTGCTCGCCGACTCGGTGGGCCTGGCCCTCCTGGTGGTGCTCGAGACCCTGCGGCCCGACGAGCGCCTCGCCTTCGTGCTGCACGACATGTTCGGCGTGCCGTTCGACGAGATCGCCCAGATCGTCGGCAAGTCCACCGACGCGTCGAAGATGCTGGCGAGCCGGGCTCGTCGCAAGGTGCAGGGCACCCGCCGCCCCAGCGACGAGCGCCACCGGCAGCGAGCCGTCGTCGACGCGTTCCTGGCGGCCGCGCGGGCCGGCGACTTCGAAGGCCTCCTCCGGGTGCTCGACCCGGACGTCACGTGGCGCACCCACTCGGCGCGGGGCGTCATCGTCCGGCGCGGGGCCGCCGCGGTGGCCGACCGGGTGCAGAAGGGTGCCCGCTCCAACGCCGTCGCACGCCGGGTCCTCGTCAACGGGGAGCCGGGCATCCTCGCTTACGGTGCGGACGGCACGCCACGTGGCGTGATGGCGTGCACGGTGGTCGGCGGGCGGATCGTCGCGATCCTGTCGACCACCGACCCGGACCGCCTCGCCGCCATGGACCTCCCGGCCCTCCCCGCGTAGCCCTGTTACGTCGGGCGCGGACCGCTCGTCATCCCAGTGACAGACCGACCGTCACGAGTACCCAGGAGCCGACATGGAATCGCGGAAGACCAACCCCACCACCCATGAGGTCGTCGTGATCGGCGGCGGCTACGCCGGTGTCATGGCGGCGAACCGCCTGGCGCAGCGGGACGACGTCGCCGTGTCGCTCGTCAACCCGCGACCGGAGTTCGTCGAGCGGATCCTTCTGCACCAGCTCATCGCGCGGACCGACGACGCGGTCACCGAGTTCCGCGAGGTGCTGAGCGAGCGCGTGCGGCTCGTCGTCGACATCGTGACGCGGATCGACGCGCCGGCGCGGAGCCTGACCCTCGCGAGCGGCGGGACCCTCGGCTACGACCACCTCGTCTACGCGGTCGGCAGCCACAGCGGCGTGCAGGAGGAGGGCGTGCCCGGCGCGGCCGAGCACGCCTACCCGGTCACGAGCCTGGAGGAGGGAGAGCGGCTGGGCGCGGTGCTGGACGCGACCCCGGCGTCGGCCCCGGTGACCGTCGTGGGCGCCGGGCCGTCCGGGATCGAGGTGGCCACGGAGCTGGCCGAGACCGGTCGTTCCGTGACCCTCGTCTGCGGGGACATCCTCGGCCCGTACCTGCACGCGCGTGGGCGACGTTCCGTCGCCGGCCGGATGGCGGCCCTGGGCGTGACGGTGGTGCAGGGGCCCGGTGCGACCGTGACTGCCGTGACGCCTGACGCCGTCGAGCTCAGCGACGGCCGGACGCTGCCCAGCGCCGTGACGATCTGGACGGCCGGGTTCAGCGTGCCCGACCTGGCCCGCCGCAGCGGCCTGAGCACCGACGCGGCGGGGCGGCTGCTCACCGACGAGACGCTGACCAGCGTGGACGACGAGCGGATCGTCGCGGCGGGCGACTCCGCGGCGCCGTCGGGCCTCCCGTTGCGGATGAGCTGTCAGGCTGCGATGCCCCTGGGTGCTCGGGCCGCCGACACCGTGCTCAGCCGGATCGCGGGGCAGGAGCCGGGCACCCTCAACGAGATCTTCGCCGGGCAGTGCATCAGCCTGGGTCGTCACGCCGGGATCTTCCAGTTCGCCCACCGGTACGACGAGGCGATCGGGCTCCACATCGGCGGGCGACCCGGGGCGTACGTCAAGGCGTACGTGGTCAAGGGGACTGTCGATCAGCTCGCCGCGGAGGCGCGCAAGCCGGGCTCGTACCGGCTGCACCGGGTCCCGGGCGGGCCCCGGCGGCAGCAGCGGCTGGCGGAGAAGCGGCGGGATGAGGTGAGGGCGGGCGGCTGATGCCGGGCGCAGCCGTGCCGGCGGTGCGCGGGCGCGGGCGCTGTGATCGGCAGTTTGGTGCGTGTTCGGTAGTTCGAACTGCCGAACACGCACCGAACTGCCGATCGCGTGCGGAGCTGGACGCGATCGCGTGCGGAGCTGGACGCGATCGCGTGCGGAGCTGATGGCGCCGTGTCCTCGGGTGGGGGATTTCGCCCGCTATGCTCCCCGGCATGGTTCGCGTCCTCATCCCGCTCCTGTATGTCGCGCTCGTCGTCTACGCCCTCGTGGACGTGGTCCAGTCGGACGAGGAGGACACCGGCGGGATCGGCAAGGGCCTCTGGATCTTCGCCATCGTGTTCCTGCCCCTGGTCGGCTCGATCGCGTGGATCGTGGTGAGCAGCGGCTCCCGGCGACGGCGCGGCGTCCGCCGGGGGACCGGGTTCCCCGCCGGCGAGGCGGCGCCCGCCCAGTATCAGCGGCGCGAGCGCACCTGGGAGAAGGAGGCGTCGTCGTACGCCCCCGAGGACGACCCCGAGTTCCTGTGGCTCATGGAGCAGGCCAAGAAGAAGCGCGAGCGCGAGGCGCAGGAGCGCGGCGAGCAGGCGGAGCGGGAGCCAGGAGCCTGACCGCGTGATCGGTGGTTCGGTGCGTGATCGGCAGTTCGAACTGCCGAACACGCACCGAACTACCGATCACACGGGAGGCGGGCGGACCGCTCGTGACCTAGGCCACCCGGCGTCCCGGAAGCGGCCGGTCGCGTGGCGGCGTTGCACGTCGTGTGAGCACTCCTGGCGCGGGACCCGAGCCCCTCACCTCGGCTGACGTTGTCGTCATCGGTGCCGGTCAGGCCGGCCTCTCCGCCGGGTACCACCTGCGGCGCCGCGGCTTCGTGCCCGCCGGCCCGGACCCCCGTCCCGGCGCGCCTGCCCTCACCTACGTGGTCCTCGACGCCGAGGACGGTCCCGGCGGCGCCTGGCGGCACCGCTGGCGGTCGCTCCGCATGGCGACCGTCAACGGCATCCACGACCTGCCCGGCATGGCGCAGCCCGTCGTGGACCCGGCGGAGCCCAGCGCTGAAGCATTGCCGCGCTACTTCGCCGACTACGAGCGCACGGTCGGCCTGGGCGTGCTGCGCCCGGTCCGCGTGACCTCCGTGCGCAGGGCCGACGACGACCCCGCCGGCCCGCTCGTGATCGAGACGGACCGCGGCACGTTCTCGGCGCGGGCGGTGATCAACGCGACCGGCACGTGGACCAAGCCCTTCTGGCCGCGCTACCCGGGCCAGGAGACGTTCCGGGGCATCCAGCTCCACACCGCGGGGTACGAGCGGGCGGAGGACTTCGCGGGCAAGCACGTGGCGGTGGTGGGCGGCGGGATCTCGGCCGTCCAGCTCCTGGAGGAGATCTCGCACGTCACGACCACCACGTGGTTCACGCGGCGCGAGCCGGTGTGGCGTGACGACGAGTTCGACCCCGACGCGGGCCGCCGCGCCGTCGCCCTCGTCGAGGAGCGCGTGCGGCAGGGGCTGCCGCCGCAGAGCGTCGTCTCGGTGACGGGCCTGATCTGGACGCCGTCCCTGCGCGCCGCCGCTGCCCGTGGCGTCCTCGACCGCCACCCGATGTTCACGCGCATCGAGCCCGACGGCGTCCGGAAGGCCGACGGCTCCCTCCAGCCGGTCGACGTCATCCTCTGGGCCACGGGCTTCCGCGCCGCACTGGACCACCTGCGTCCCCTGGGCCTGCGCGGCCACGGCGGCGGGATCACGATGGACGGCACGCAGGTGGCCGGCGAGCCCCGGCTGCACCTGATCGGCTACGGGCCGTCGTCGTCCACCATCGGCGCGAACCGCGCCGGGCGGGAGGCGGTGCACCGGATCGTCGCGGCCCTGGGCAGGGTGCCGGCTCTCCGCTGAGGGCTGACCAGGCGATCGTGCACCGTATCCGGCCCGAAACGGTGCACGATCGCCTGGTCGCCCGCAGCGCAACCGACGGTTGCACCTCACGCCCCACCGGTGCTACGTTCATGTGCAACCAATTGGTTGCGCTAGGCCGAACGAGGCGCGGCGCACTGCGACAAGGAGAGAACGATGGTGGACATCCTGCACCGCGTGGGGATCACGGCACCGAAGGACGCCGTCTACGGAGCGCTGACCTCGGTCGACGGGCTGAAGGGATGGTGGACCCTGGAGACCCAGGGCGACGGGACGCCGGGCGGCGTGCTCGAGTTCCGCTTCCCGGCCGTCCCCGGTGGCGGCGGATTCGACATGAAGGTGCTCGACGCGCGACCGTCCGAGCGGGTGCTCTGGGAGGTGGTGGCCGGTCCGGAGGAGTGGGTCGGCACCGAGGTCGTCTGGGACCTGCGGACCGAGGGCGAGTACACGGTCGTCCTGTTCGCCCACCGCGGCTGGCGTGAGCCCGTGGAGTTCATGCACCACTGCAGCACCAAGTGGGCCACGTTCCTCATGAGCCTCAAGGCCTACCTGGAGACCGGCAAGGGCGCACCTGCCCCCGACGACGTCAGGATCAGCGACTGGCACTGAGTCACCGGAGCGATGGTCCCCGCAGGAGATGGCGGACGAGGCTCGCGCTGATCGCCCCTCCGGCGCGGAAGTCGTACCCCTGGAAGCACGGCATGGTGTTGGCCTCCAGGAAGAGCCAGCGTCCGTCGCGCTCGTCGACCTTGAAGTCGATCCCGAGGAGCGGCGCGCCGGTCGCGTCCACGAGGTCGCGGCAGCCGGCCGCGACCTCCGGGGGGCAGGTCGTCGCGGAGAACCGGCTCCCGCCACGGACGCGGCGATAGTCCACGTCAGCGCTGTCGATCAGCTCGGCGAACAGCTCGTGGCCGACGGTGTGCACGCGCACGTCCGGACCGTGCACGCGGCGCTGGAGTTGGACCGGGGTCGGGCGGACGAGGCCGAGCCGCGGCTCGTCGACCGCCGGGTCCCAGGCCCTGGCCCAGGTCTTCGCCGAGCTGACGCCCTTGGACACGACGTCGCCGCCGTGCTCGGCCACGAACGCCCGGGCCCGGCCGGGGTCGTTCGTCACGCAGGTCTCGGGGACGCGGAACCCTGCTCGCACCGCGTGCTCGAGCACGTGGACGGGCTTGCTGAAGCCCGTCTGGTCGGCCGACGGCGGGTTGACCACCGGCGTCCCGGTGGTCGCCACCGCTGTCAGCGTCGCGGACAGCGCGCGCGTCGTCGCCCACGTCCGCTGTGCGGTGGCATCGTCCAGCTCCTCGTGGACCAGGTCCGGGACGCGCACCCAGACACCGGTCGCGTCGGCGAGCCGGACGACCGTGCCCGCCACGTCCAGGCGGCTCGCGGTGAGGTCGTCGGCGTCGAGCACGAAGGCACCCGCCAGGACCACCTGGACGACGTCGACGGCGACGACCTCAGCCCCTGAGCGCCGCAGCGCTGCGAGGCCGTGCAGGAACGTCGGGTCGGCGGCAGATCCCAGCGCGAGGATCATCGGACCGCCTCCAGGATCCCGGCGGCGATCGTCGGCCCGAGGCCCGTGCCCAGCAGGTGCGTCGGCACCGGCCCGACGTCGAGCACCCGGTACCCGTCCCGGAGGTCGAGGACGACGCTCGCCAAGGCCGGCGAGCTCTCGCCGAGGGCGCGCGCGACAGCCTGGCCGACCTCGCGGCGACGGCCCCCGACGAGGTCCGGGCCGGTCGGCCGCGGCACGAGCGTGCGCCGGCCGGCGACGATCACCCGGACCGTCGAGCCCGGCGTGCACGGCGTGAGGTCGACGACGTCGTCGCTCGCCGGTGCCTCGTCGAGGTACTGGCTCGGCGTGCCGTCCGGGCCCGGCCGCACGCACCCGCCCGGGTGGCCGTCGTCGCCTGCGGCTGCCGGGTGCCGGAGCGCCCAGCGGCCCGCCCAGACGGGGGAGCGGTCCAGCCGGAGCCTGTCGACGGTGAGCGTGAGGCCCGACCGGGTGGGGCGCCCGACGACGGGACCGGGGAACGACGCGAGCAGCGCCCACCAGGCGGCGGACTGCTCGGCCCGGCAGAAGGGGTCCTCGTCCTGGGGCAGGGACCGCAGCACCACGGCCCCGACGGGCCGCCCGGCCGCCGTGCGCACCGTGGTCGAGGTCGCCGAGTCGTCCGCGATGGTGAGGTCCCACACCAGACCGGTGAACGACTCGACGACCTCGACCTCGGCCCCGGCGTCGCGCAGCAGGCCTGCGAGGATCGACGCCCCCGGGTCCTGCGCCGCAGCGACGAGTGCCAGCATGGTCAGCGCCGGTGGAGCTGGTCGAGCACGGGCGCGGCGCGGTCCAGGATCGCGCCCCACTCGTCGGCGGCGGGGTTCACCGCGAGCAGCGACCTAAGCAGGACCGAGCCCTCCCCGTCCTCGCTGCCACCGCTCTCGCCGCTCTCGCTGCCCTCGGTGGACTCGCTGCTCTCGCTCGTCTCGCTGGTCTCGCTGGTCTCGCTCGAGTCAGAGGCGAAGACCGGGATGCCCTTCGCCAGGTCGACCGAGATCTTCTCCAGGAAGGCCTGAACCTTCGTGTCGAGATCGCGGCTTGCCACGACCTTCTCGTCCTTGGTGCTCATGATGACGTCCTCTCTCTCGGATGATGCGTGCTCTGGGGTGGCTGCGGTGCGGGCGGTCCGGGCGGCAGGCTGGAGGTCGCCGCCCGTTCGCAGAGCAGCCGCGCTGCGGCCCACGCGTCGTGGGCCAGCGTGCGGACGACCGGGGGCCGGGCGTCCGGGGGGATGAACGGCTCAGCCGGCATCGGCTCGGGCCGCCTGGTTGCGCAGCCGGTCGAGCACCGGGGCGCTCGCGCGCAGGATGTCGGCCCAGACTGCTGGGTCGGGGTCGATGACCGCCAGGTAGTCGTCGAAGAGCTTGCCCTCGCTCATCTCCGAGTTCTCGGACGACTCGGAGGTCTCGCTCGACTCCGACGACTCGGACGACTCGCTCGACTCCGAGTTGAAGCTGATCGAGAAGTCGACCTCACCGAGGTCCTTGACGTAGCCCTCCAGGAATGCCGACACCTTCGCGTCGAGCTCCCGGTCGACGGGACCTTCTGCTTTCGCTGCCATGTCTCTCGCCTCCTCTCGCCGGGCACCTCGGCCGGTGCCCTGTGCACTGGTGGAGAGACCCGGTCTCGAACCGCTGATACCGGCGTGCCGCCCGGTACGGGAGACCTGTGCAGAGAAATGGCGACAAGCCAGGCGGGTGAAACGGCTGACGAGCGGCTTCGACCCGCTGGGCGCGCCGCTCTCGGCGTGTCCCCTCCACGGTGCCCACCTGGGGAGATACCGGTAACCTTCACCACCACGGAGTGGAGCCTGGGGCACCCGTCGGCGTACTCTCGTGACGGTCGCGCCGGTGTGGCAGCCTTCGCGCCGAGCCCGCCGAACATCTCGACAAGGAGCGACTCCCAGGTGGCGAGCACGTACCGCGAGAGGTTGGAGGACATCCCTGACCGGGTGTCGCTGACCGGCCTCACCGGTGCGGACGACGCGCAGGAGGCGCTCGACAAGCTCCGGGCGATGTGGGGCCCGGTGGCCCCGGTCGACCTGGAGCCCGGCGTCCCGGCGTGGCTGGTCATGGACCACCGCGAGATCCTGACGGTCCTGCGCGACGAGCGGGTCTACTCCCGCGACTCGCGCTCCTGGCGGTACCTCATCGAGCGCCGTCTTCCACCCGGCTCGCCGCTCCTGTCCCGGCTCGGGCCGCAGGACAACGCCCACCACCTGGACGGCGAGGAGCAGCGCCGCCTGCGAGCGGCGCTCGCCGACTCCCTGGCCCTGCTGGACGAGACGGTGCTCGCACGCACCGTCGCGGTCACGGTCGACGCCGTGCTGGACCAGCTCGCGCGCCGTGACCGGGCGGACCTGGTCGGCGACTTCGTCGTCCCGGTCACGGTGATGGTCCTGGGGGAGCTCTTCGGCCTCAGCCTCGTCGACTCCCAGCGCATGCACGACCTCGTCGACGCGAAGCACCGGCCCTTCGACGAGGGGCGTGAGGCGGCCGCCGACCAGCTGCTTCTCCTCATCGAGCACGTCGCCGGCCGCGGGGCCGAGCCCGGCGACGACCTCACCACGGCCCTGGTGCAGCACCCGAACCACACCAACGACTTCGAGGTCCAGGCCGCGGTCGTGCTCGCCTTCGACCTGGCGCACGACGCCGAGATCGCGTGGATCTCCGCGACGCTCCACCGCCTCCTGACGGAGCCTGGCTTCGCCGCCCGGGTGCACGGCGGGCGCCTCGACGTGACGGAGGCTCTCGACGAGTCGGCGCGGCAGCGGCCGCCGTTCGCGAACCTGCAGCCCCGCTACGCCCGTGAGAGCACCGAGCTGGGCGGACGGCTCGTGGCGGCGGGCGACGCCGTCGTGCCGTCCGTGCTGGGAGCGGGCGGCGGCGCGCACGGTGCGGCCGTCGGCCAGGACGCGGCGGGCAGCAGGTTCCAGCTGATGTGGGGCGCCGGCCCGCACGGGTGCCCGGCGCAGCGCGCGGGGAGCCTGATCGGCCGCGTGGTGGTGGAGCGGGTGCTGCACCGCCTCCCCGGCATGACCCTGGCGATCGACCCGAGGGACGTGGAGCTCCGCCTGTCGCCCTGGGCCCGCTACCCGGCGAGCCTGCCGGTCAGCTGGACACCTTCTCCTTGAACCGGCCCACCATCCCCCGGTAGGCCGTGGGGTCCACCGGCAGCAGCCACTGCTTGACCTTGGTGACCGGGCCGACGTTCACGCCGACGTCGTCGAGCGTCTCGTCGATGTTGTGCATCGAGAACGGGATCACGCACGTGCCGCGGGCGTGCCGTCCCTGGGTGCGCTTCTCGCTCCACACCAGGCGCGCGGCCACCTGCCGGCGGCGGTCCTCGACGGGCGGCAGCGTGACCTTGCCCGCGAGGTAGGCGCCGATCCAGACGGCGCCGGCCTCGGCGCTGAGCGGGCTGAAGTACGACGAGTTGTACCCGGCGAAGGTCAGGTTGGGCACGTCGTGCGGAAGGATCTGGCGCCACAGCTCGAAGTTGCCGTCGTCGTCGTGCAGGCGCCGCTGGAGCTTCTCGTCGAAGAAGCCCACGCGCTGGTGCCAGCCGGTGCCGCAGACCACGAGGTCGGCCGCGACCCGGCTGCCGTCGGAGAGCTCTGCGAACGGCTTGCCGTCCTCGGCGACGAACCGGTCGATCACGGCGTCGCGGTGCACCACGATGTCGCCGGCCGCGATCTGCTCGAAGAACCCGGTGGTCGCGAGCGAGACGGTGTGCCGCGCGATGTCGGTGAACTCGCCGTGGGGGAGGAGGCCCAGCTTGCGCAGCCGCAGCTGCCGCGTGGTCACCCCGGCGACCGTCGCGACCATCCCGCGGGTGACGAAGCTGCCCTTGCCGTGGAGGAACTTCTCGATCCCCACGGGCTGCTCGTACTTGAAGAGCCCCTCGCCGAGCCGGGTCAGGAGCAGGTACTTGAAGTTGAGGAAGCCGCCGATCCGCTTCGGCATCTTCCAGAGCAGGTTGCGCGCCACCACGCGCGTGCTCGCCGCGATCGGACCCAGGGCTGTGGCGATGTCGCACGCGGACTTGCCGTAGCCGACGACGAGCACGTTCTTGCCGCGGGCCGACTCGAGGTCGTTGAGCTGCGACGGCGCGATCAGCTTGCCGCCCGCGCGGACGAGGTCCGGGTAGCCGTCGTAGCGGGGGTAGCTCGGGTCGGAGAAGATGCCGTTCGCGACCACGAGGTGGTCGAACGGCTCGGCGGGTCCGACGGCGCCGCCGGCAGGGCGTGACGTGACGAGCCAGCCGTCCTCGGCGTCGGTGAGCTCTGCCCGGACCACCTCGGTCGACAGCCGGATGCTCGGCGCGAGGCCGAACAGCTCGACGTACCGCTCCATGTAGGCCTGCACCTGCTCGCCGGTGGGCCACTCCGGATAGTCGCGCGGCATGCGCAGGTCGCTGAAGGTGTACGAGTCCTTGTTGTTCTGGGTGGTGAGGCCCGTGTAGCGCCGGGTCCTGCTCCAGACGCCACCGACGTCGGGCGCCTTCTCGAACACCGTCACGTCGTGACCGAGCTCCAGCAAGGTCTTGAGCGTGGCCAGTCCCGCGAAACCTGCGCCGACGATGGCAATCCTCACGAGCACCCTGCTTTCGTCCGAGACGATCGGTGTGACATTCCGGTCGAAAGGGTAGCCAGGTCCGGCCCGTCGGGAAAGTCTTCGCCGTGATCCGCGCCATTCAGGGAAATGGGCCCCTGGGCGTGTCGGAGGGTTGACCTTGACATCAGTGTCAAGGTTTACGGTCGCTGACATGGAGACCCACGACCTCGCCACGCAGTCCGGCGCAGCCCGCGCCGAGCCTTCCCGCGCACCGCAGGCGCTTCCCTGGCCCACCCTGCTGGTGCTCGGTGCCACGACGCTCCTCATGGTCACCGCCGAGATGCTGCCGACAGCGGTGCTCGCACCGATGAGCGCGGGGCTCGGCGTGGCCGAGTCGAGCACCGGGCTGCTCGTCTCGCTGTGGGCCGGAGTCGTGGTGGTGGCAAGCTTCCCGCTGGTCCGGCTGGCCCGCAGGTGGGACCGCCGTGCCGTGATCGCCGGCGCCATGGCGGTGGGTGCGCTCTCCGCCGCCCTGACGGCCCTGGCTCCCACCTACCCCGTCGTGGTCGGGGCGCGGCTGCTCGGTGCGGCGGCTGTCGGCCTGCTGTGGGCCACCGTCAACGCCCATGTGGCCGACCTCGTCCCCGACCGCCTGCTCGGCCGGGCGGTGTCGGTGGTGCTCGGCGGCGCCACGCTCGGCATGGTCGTCGGGACCCCGGCGGCACGCCTCGTGGCCGACGTCGCCGGCTGGCGCGCGGCCTTCGGCCTCCTCGCCGCGCTCAGCCTCGTCGCCGCGGTCGCTGTCCGGGTGGTGGTCGCCCCGGTGCTCCCCACCCAGGGCGGGCCGACGACGGAAGGCGGGCCCTCCGCCGTCGGGCGACGGCTTCCCGGGCTGCTCCTGGGTGTGACGGGGCTCGTGGCGCTCGTCCTGGTGGGGCACTACGGCGCGTACACCTACGTGACCCGGCTGACCGAGGGTGCCGCGGTCGCACTGCCTGGCGGGACCAGCTCGGTGCTGCTGCTGTTCGGGCTCGCGTCCGCCGTGGGGGTGGCGCTGGCCGGGCGGTTCGGGGAGCGGACGAGCCTGGCGCTGGTGGTGAGCGTCGCGGCCACCGCGCTGGCCGTGCTGGGCCTGGGGGTCGACGCGGGCGCGGCGGCCGGGCTCGTGGTGGTGGTCGCCTGGGGCGTGGCGTCGGGCGGGCTGCCGCCGCTGGCCCAGACGCTGATCCTGCGGATCGCCGGCCCCGAGCGCAGGAGCTTCGCCGGGGCCCTCATCCCGGTGCTGTTCAACGGCGGCATCGCGGTGGGCGCGGCCCTGGCGTCGGCGCTCGTGGGGGTCGCGGGGGTCTCCGCCCTTCCCGTGCCAGCAGCCGCGGTGGTCGCCCTGGCGGCGGCCGGCCTGGTCGTGCTGGGAGTGAGGGCGCGTTCGGCCGGATGACGGGGCGCGGGGTGCCGACCAGGTAGGTGTTCCCTCACCGGTGCCGACCAGGTAGCTGTGGCCCGTCCGACGCTCGGACGGGCCACAGCTACCTGGTCGTGGTGCTCGGGGTACCCGTCAGGCCTGCGCCGTGCGGATCGCGTCCGCGAGCGGGGTGACCGGCCGGCCGAGCAGACGGGCCAGGTCCTCGCTGCTGGTCTCGAGGTCGCCGGCGGCGATGGAGGCGTCGAGCGCGGCGACGAAGCCCGCGGTGCCGGCGTCGAGCCCGGCCTGCTGCAGCTCGGCCGCGTAGTCGTCGACGGAGAGGTCGCGATACGTCACGGTGGTTCCGGTGACCTCGCTGATCGTGGCGGCAAGGTCGGCAAAGCCGAAGGCCGGGCCGCCGAGCTCGAAGACGCTGCCGTCGGCCTCGTCGGAGAGGAGCGCGGCCGCGGCCGCCTCCGCGTAGTCGGCGCGCGGAGCGCCTGAGACCTTGCCGCCGTCCGCGGCGCCGACGATCTCGCCGCTCTGCAGGTACTGGCCGAGCCGGTCCGTGTAGTTCTCGGTGTACCAGCCGTTGCGCAGCAGCGTGAACGGGAGGCCCGAGGCGCGCAGCACCTGCTCCGTGCCCTGGTGCTCGCCGGCGAGCGGGTTCGAGGTCTGGTCGGCGTTGAGGATGCTGGTGTAGGCGACGCGGCCCACCCCGGCGGCCTTGGCGGCGTCGATGACCGCCGTGTGCTGGGCGACGCGCTGCCCGGGCTCGCTGCCCGAGACGAGGAGCAGGCGGTCCACCCCGGCGAGCGCCGCGGCCAGCGTCTCCGGGCGGTCGTAGTCGCCCTCGCGGACGTCGACGCCGCGGGCCGCGAGGTCGGCGGCCTTGCCGGGCGTCCGGACGACGGCGACCACGTCGGACGCGGGGACGCCCCGGCGCAGGAGCTCCTCGACGACGTGGTGCCCGAGGTGACCGGTGGCTCCGGTGACGGCGTAGGTGGTCATGACGCTTCTCCTTGGATCGGGCAGTGGCTAGCGGAAAGCACTAACGAATCCACAGTACGTTCCATTCCCCGGTGCCGCGCTATCCTGGGGTGATGGCCACCGACCGGGATCCCGCCCAGGCCCTGGTGACCGACGTCTTCGCCCGGGGGTGCACGTCCCGTGCCGCGTTCGAGGACGTGACCTCGAAGTGGGCCTCCCTGGCGCTGCTCGCCCTCGGGGAGGGCGGCTACCGGTTCAACGCCCTGCGCCGCCGCGTGGAGGGCGTCAGCGAGAAGATGCTGTCGCAGACGCTCCAGGCGCTCGAGCGCGACGGCATGGTGGTGCGCGAGGTCGTCACCACGATCCCGCCCCGGGTGGAGTACACCCTCACGCCGCTCGGGGTGCAGGTCGCCGAGCGGCTGCGCTCGCTGGCCGACCTCCTGGAGGAGTCGGCCGCCGAGGTCGAGGCCGCCCGGGCCGCCTACCCGCCGCCGGACCGGGCCCGCGGCTAGCGCGCCGACCCGAGGCCGATCTTCTCCTTGGCCACGGCCGTGACCTTGCCGGCGTTGACGGCCCAGCCCACCCCGAAGACCCTCGGGCCGACGACGTGCTCGGCGTCCGGGTTCCAGAGCCGCTCCCGGGCGCGGGCGAGCGTCGGCATGCGGAAGTCGTACGGGACCACGCTCGCGATCCTGCCGTTCCAGGTGCGCTCGCCGGCGGGGGTCCGCAGCTCCTTGACGAGCGCGGCCACCGTCAGGGCGATCGTCACGAGGCCGACGAGCTTCTTGAGCCCGCCGCGCTTCTTCGTGCCGTGGTGTGTCATCCGGTCCTCCTGTGTCGTCGGCATGGGTGCGCCCCCTCGCAAGCCATCCTGCGCCGCTCCGCGGCACCTCGCCCTCCGACGACGAGACGGCCCGGCCCCCCGAGGAGGGAGCCGGGCCGCCGGTTGTCAGCTGCTCAGAAGGTCCACCGCTGCTGGGCGGCGCCGTTGCAGGTGCGGATCTCCAGCCGCTGGCCGTCGTGGAGCGGGGTGCCGCCCACCGCGGCCAGGCACTTGCCCGACTGCGGGTTGACGATGGCCTGCGTGCTCGCCTGGTAGGTCCAGCTCTGCGCCCCGGTGGAGTTGCAGGTCCAGAGCTGCACGGCGGCGCCGTCGGCGGTGGAGCCGCCGGAGACGTCCATGCACTTGCCGAGCGCGCGGATCGTGGTCCCGGTGCGGGTCCACGTCTGGGCGGCGTTGCCGCTGCAGTTCACGATCTGGAGGGGGTTGCCGTCGAACGGGTCGGCCCACGGCACGTCCACGCACATGCCGTTGGACGCGCGGACAGGACCGGTGCCCTGGGGCAGCGAGGCGCCACCGCCGCCGCCCGACCCGGAGATCGGCGTCGCGGTGCCGGAGAACGGGTCGAGCTTGATGTACGCCGCGGTGGGGTTGCCGTCGTGGACGAGCGACTCCTGGGCCAGCACGTCGTCGAAGGCGAAGGCGTACGCCTTGCCGTTCGCCATCTGCTGGTGGATGAACTTGGCGTAGTAGTTGGTCGTGGCGTCCTGGTAGAAGTTGGACGTGCTCGTGCCCGGGTGCACGGTGCCCAGCAGGAGCGTCGAGCGGTTGAAGCCGGCGCACAGGGTGCGAGCGATCGCGCCGATGTCGTTGTTGGGCGCGGCGAGGTCGCGGTAGCACCCGAAGATCGAGTCGCTCGACGGCTTCGGGAAGCTCGTGACGAACGCGCCAGACGTGTTGGTGAAGTTCATGACCCCGTTCTGCACGCGGCCGAAGAACTGCTTGCTCGGGTCGTACCCGTAGGGGGCGACGGTGAGCGTCTCGGTGGAGTACTTGGACCAGACCCGGTCCACGTACGACGCCATGACGTTGGAGGCGATCTGCCCGGTCCCGACGCCGTGGCCCGGCGACATCACGCGGAGGAGGCTGCCGTCGGGCGCGCGCTGCGCCAGGTTGGACCAGCCGGGGGTGCCGGCCAGCGCGTTGACGACCGCCTGGTAGCCGTCCGGCTTCAGCATGCCGGTGCTGATGACGGTGCCGTCGGCCTTGCGCAGACCGGTCTGGTACGGCGCGGAGAAGAAGTCGACCTGGGTGCTGTTGATCCACAGACCCCCGTCGTTGAGCGTGTACTCCGTCCAGTTGAAGAGGATGTTGCGGTTCGGGTCGCTCGGGTTCTGCACGGCGGGCTGGACCAGCCGGCCGTCGTTGACGATCTTGAACACGAGCTTGCTGCCGTACGAGAAGTACACGCGCCCGGAGAGCTTGGGCAGCTGGATGGTCATCGACTGGCCGTTGGCGGGGCCCACGATGGACGCGTCCGGCGCGTCCACGGGGGTGGCCCCGACCGTGGGCCACGGGTGGAACGTCCCGGAGGCGTCGGCCCAGCCGAGGCGACCCCCGGTCTCGCCGAGCACGTACACGTACACGGGCCCGGCACGGCCGGAGTCGTTGGTGATGGTGAGCGGGATGGTGCTGGGCACCGCGGTCGCGGACGGGGTGGCGGCGACGAGCGTCGCGGCCACGACCGTCAGCGAGGCGAGGGCCCCGAGGAGACGTCGGAGTCGGGTCATGGATTCCTCCTGTGATGACCACACTGTCAGCGGACAGTGCGATGTTAGGTAGGAACCCTCCCATTTGTCACTAGTTTCGTGGAAACGCTCTCTTGGCCAGTTTCCGCCACATGCCCTGTCGAGAAGCCCCGAGCCAGCGCGGCGCGCAAACGCTCTCGCGGCGACAGGCGTCCGTCGTCGGCCCGGCGGACCGGGCGCGGCGCGACCGCGCGGACCGTCAGGACCGCCTGCTCCGCCGGCGACGCCGGCTCGTGGATCTCCGCGTACCCGCCGTTCGCCAGCCGCACGATCCGCCCGGTCTCGTGACCGTGCTGGGCGATCTCCCGGTCCTTGCGCTGCAGGCCCACGCACACGCGGCGCGTCACCTCGAACGCCACGGGCGGCCCGACGACGAGCGCCACCTGCAGGGCCGTGATGACCGACTCGAAGCTCAGCCGGAACTCCGTCGAGACGATGTCGGCGCTCGCGGCGCCCCAGAGCACGCCGTAGAAGACGATGCCCGCGACGCCGATCCCGGTCCGCGCGGGGACGTTCCGGGGGCGGTCCAGCACGCGGGGGTCCGCGACGTCCTGCGTGACCCAGCTCTCCACGTACGGGTAGACGATCACCGCCAGGAAGTAGGCGCCCACGACCGCCAGCGGCGCGAGGATCGCGAACGTCCAGGTCCACCCCAGCCACTCCGTCTCCCAGCCGAGGGGCACGAGCCGCAGGGCACCGTCGAGGAAGCCCATGTACCAGTCGGGCTGGCTGCCCGCTCCGACGTCGCCCCCGGACGTGGGTCCGTAGGCCCAGATGGGGCTGATGGTCGACGTGGCCCCCAGCAGCAGGAGCACCGCCGCCGTGATGAAGGTCAGGCCGGCGGCGCGCAGCGCGGCGTCGGGCCAGAGGCGCAGGCCCAGGGTGGGGCGCACGGTCGGCGCGGGCGCAGGCGCGGGGTTCCGCAGCCCGACGACGGCGCGGGCCACCAGCAGCACCGCGATCAGCGCGGGGGCCACGACCGCGTGGACCGGGTACAGGTTCTCGACGATCTCGCCGGGGAAGCGCCCCCCGAACAGCCAGGTGACCAGGGTGGTGCCGACCACCGGGATGCCCAGCATGACGCCCTCGACGATGCGCAGGCCGGTGCCCGACAGCATGTCGTCGGGCAGCGCGTACCCGCTCCAGCCGCCCAGGAGGACCAGGAGGAACACGCCGACCAGCAGCACCCAGCTCAGGCGCCGCGGCCCGCGGAAGCCGCCGGTGAAGAACATCGAGAGGATCTGCAGGATGACGGAGGCCGGGAGCACGATCGCCGCCCAGTGGTGCGTCTGCCGCACGAGCAGGCCGCCGGGCTGCTCGAAGGAGATCTCCATGGTCGAGGCGAACGCGCGGCTCACCTCCGTCCCGACGAGCGGGGCGTAGCTGCCGTCGTAGACGACGGTCTCGCTGGAGGGCGTGTAGGTGGTCGCCAGCAGGATCCCGGTCACCGCCAGCACGAGCAGGCAGGCGAACGAGACGACGCCGAAGAGGTGCGTCCAGTGCAGGTGGACCCTGCGGTCGGCGAGGCGGCGGGCGAGGCGGTCGGCGAGGCGGTCAGCGCGCATCGGTCGCTCCGACCGGCTCGGGCACGGCGGCCGGGTTGAGCACGTCCGGGTCGCCCCCGGCGAGGAACGCCGCGCGCGGCTGCTGCACCGTGGGCAGGGCCACGATGTCACGGCCGAAGAGGAAGGCCGCCGTCCACACCAGCAGCACACGGACCTTGCGCTCCCAGGTCGGCACCGCGAGCACGTGGTACCCGCGGTGAACCAGCCAGGCCAGCGGGCCCTTGACCACCAGCGGGCCGGACTGGAAGACGCCGTGCCACATGCCGAGGGTCGCGATGGTGCCGAGGCTGTGGTGCTTGTAGGGCCGCACCCGCCGGCCGCGCAGGTCGGCGACGAGGTTCGCGGCCAGGAGCTTGCCCTGCCGGACGGCGTGCTGGGCGTTCGGCACCGTGCGGGCGCCAGGGACCGGCGACGCCAGGTCGGGCACCGCCGCGTTGTCGCCTGCGGCCCAGGCGTCCGGGACCGGTGCCTCGTCGGTGCCGATCCGGAGGTCGGCGCGGACCTGGACGAGGCCGCGCTCGTTGACGGGCAGGTCCGTCTGACGGGCGACGACGGGGTTGGTGCCGTTGCCCGCAGCCCAGACGAGGAGGCCGGTCTCGAAGGACTCGCCGGTCGACAACAGGACGCGGCCCTGCTCCGCCGACACGACCTGGGTGTCGAGGTGGACGTGCCCGCCCCGCTTCTCGAGGTGGCGCACCACCCAGCGCCCCGGGCGGGCAGTGACCTCGGGGAGGATGCGGTTGCTCGCCTCGACGAGGTGGTACGACAGCTCGTCGGAGGAGATCTCCGGGTACGAGCGCAGCAGGCTCGTGCCGAGGCTGAGGAGCTCGCCGAAGGTCTCGACTCCGGTGAACCCGCCGCCCACGACCGTCACGGTGAGGAGCCGGGCCCGCTCCGGGCCGGGCGGGAGCGCCGCCGCCCGGTCGAACGCGAGGAGCAGCCGGTCGCGGATCGCGACGGCCTCCTCGACGTGCTTGAGGCCGATCGCCTCGTCGGAGAGCCCGGGGATGGGGAAGGTACGGGTGACGGCGCCGGCGGTGACGACGATCGTGTCGTACCCGATCGTGTGCGGGTGCCCGTCGGGGGTGCGGACCGTGACCGTGCGGTGCGCGTGGTCGATGGCGGTCGCGTGGCCCGTGACGAGCCGGGTGCGGCGCAGGTGGGACCGGAGGGACACGGCCACGTGGCGCGCCTCGACGGAACCTGCCGTCACCTCGGGCAGGAAGGGCTGGTAGGTCATGTAGCCGCGCGGGTCGACGAGGGTGACCTCGGCCTCGCCGCGGCGGAGCCGCTTCTCCAGCTTCCATGCGGTGTAGAAGCCGGCGTAGCCGCCGCCGACGATGAGAATTCTTCGCATCTCTACCTCCTGTGGTCGTGCCGATCGGTCTCGGGTCACTCGACGAGCTTCCCGGCGGACGAGACGTCCTGGATGAGCGCTGCGATCTCGTCCGGTACGGGAGGGATGGCCTCACGCACGACGCCGGTCTCCGGGGACCAGACGAGGTTGACCTGGAGGGCCGGGTCCAGGTCGGGGAAGTCGGACCGGTTGTGGCAGCCGCGGGTCTCGCGCCGCTCGCGCGCCGCCTCGAGCGTGGCGCGGGCCGCGAGGAGCGCGGCCCTCAGGTCGAAGGCGTGCGCGAGGTCCTGGAAGCCGGCGATGTCGGGATGCACGCCCACGTGCTCGGCGCGCCCCGCGATCTCCTCGAGCTCCCGCAGGCCGGTCGTGAGCCCTACCTCGTCGCGGACCACGCCCGCGTGCTCGGTCATGGTGTCGCGGACGGCGCGCTGCAGGGTGCGGACGTTCTCGTTCCCGTCGGCGGCGAGGAGGTCGGCGACCTCGGCGCGAGCCTGGTCCTCGGCGTCGTGCGACCGGTGCTGCGACTCCAGGCCTGCCGAGTACGCCGCGGCGGCGCGGCCGACGACGCGGCCGAACACCAGCAGCTCGATCAGGGAGTTGCCGCCGAGCCGGTTCGCGCCGTGCAGGCCGCTGGACGCCTCGCCGATCGCGTAGAGGCCGGCCACGTCGGTGCTGTGGTCCTCGGGTCGCACCCAGACGCCGCCCATCGAGTAGTGCGCGGTGGGGGCGATCTCGATGGGCTGGGCGGTGATGTCCAGCATCTGCAGCTCGAGCAGGGTCTGGTAGACCCGCGGCAGGCGGCTCATGATGGTCTCGCGCGGCAGGTGCGAGACGTCCAGCCAGACGCCGCCCTTCTCCGTGCCGCGTCCCTCCTTGATCTCGGTGTACGCGGCCAGCGCCACCCGGTCGCGGGTGGAGAGCTCCAGGCGCTCGGGGTCGTACCGCTCCATGAAGCGCTCGCCGAGCGCGTTGCGGAGGTGGCCGCCCTCGCCACGCGCCGCCTCGGAGACGAGCGTCCCGGCGGCGTTCTCCGGCTCGAGGATCCCGGAGGGGTGGAACTGGACCAGCTCCGGGTCGCGCAGCCGGGCGCCCGCCTCGACGGCGAGGCGGAACGAGTCGCCAGTGTTCTCGTCGCGCCGCGAGGACGTGCGCCGCCAGATGCGGTTGTGCCCTCCGGCGGCGAGGATCACGGCGTCGGCGTGGATCAGGTACCGCGTGCCGTCCGTGAGGTCGAAGCCGTACGCGCCGAACACGGCGCCGTCGCGCACGAGGATCCTCGTGACGTACACGGAGTCGAGGACCGGTACGCCGAGGCGGGCCGCCCGGTCCACGAGCACGCGCTGGATCTCCAGGCCGGTGTAGTCCCCGGCGAACGCGGTGCGCCGGTACGTGTGGGCGCCGAAGAAGCGCTGGGAGATGCGGCCGTCGCGCTCCCGGGCGAAGGCCATCCCGTACCGCTCGAGGTCGGCGATGCCCTGGGCGGCTCCCCGGGCCACGAGCTCCACCGTGCGGGGGTTCGCGAGGTAGTAGCTCTCCTTGATGGTGTCGGCGGCGTGCTGCTGCCAGCTGTCCGCCTCGTCCATGGTGCCCAGCGCGGCGTTGATGCCGCCCGCGGCCAGGGAGGTGTGGGCGTCCAGGCGGGGCCGCTTGCCCAGGGCCAGCACGTCGACGCCCTGCTCGGCGAGCTCGATCGCCGCCCGCAGGCCGGAGCCTCCGGTACCGATCACGAGCACTGACGTGGAGATGCGCCGTTCGGTGGTCTTCATACCCACTAGACCGAACGGGGGCCCCTGTTCGTGACAGGAGCGGGCTGTGATCTAGGTCCCAGGGCGTGGTCCGGGGCGCGCGACCGGCAGCTCAGGCCGCCAGGGCCAGGGACTCCTCTGCCGGGACCGGTCGCGTCCGGACCAGCCGGTGGCGCAGCAGCCCCGCGCCGATCGTCAGGACGACGACGAGCCCGCCCGCGACGAGGGCGCCCCGCACGCCGATCAGCTCCATGAGCAGGCCGAGCAGCGGCGGTCCCGCGAGGGCCCAGGCGGTGCTCGCGCTGCGCCAGACGCCGAGGACGCGTCCGCGCATCTCGGCGGGCGGGTCGGTCTGGAGCACGGTGGCGCCGGCCGTGTCCGAGAGCGACTCGACGATCGCCATGGGCGCGACGACGACCAGCAGGACCGCGAGGGTCGGCGTCAGCCCGGCGATCACCTGGAGCGTGGCGCCCACCGCCACCAGCAGTACCACGAGGCGCACCGACGGCCTGCGGAGGCGGCCCGCAAGGAACGCGCCGACGATCCCGCCGACGGCGAGCACGGTGGAGACCGCGGCGAAGTCCTGCGCGCTGCCGGCGAGCGCCCCGGTGACCAGGACGGTCAGGGTGAGGGTGTAGTTGCGGCCGAAGACCGAGCTCACCGCCGAGACGATCATCAGGGCGACGAGGCGCGGCCGGCCGAGGAAGAAGCGGACCCCCTCGCGCGCCTCGGACCGGGGCGCGGCGGCCTCCACCACCGCCGGGGGTGCGGCGACCGCCCGGGCGGCCGCGGCGTCGTCGGCCCTCGGGGTCTCGCGGTAGAGGCGCAGGAACGGCACCACGGCCGCGACGAGCAGGAACGAGACGCCGTTCACGAGGTACGCGGCGGCAGGGCCGGCCAGCGCGACGGCGCCACCGGCGAGGCCCACGCCGACAAGCCGCCCGGCGCTGTGCGTGACCGAGCCGAGCCCGATCGCAGAGGGGACGTCGTCGACGGGGACGAGGTCGTTGCCGAGGAGCGACGTGGCGGGACCGTCGATCGTGGAGATGATGCCCGTCACCGCGGACAGACCGAGGAGGAGCGGCAGGCTGAGGGCGTCGACCGCGACGAGCACCGCGGTCGCGACGGCGACGGCTCCGAGCGCCAGCTGGCTCACGGTGACCACCGTCTTGCGGGGCCACCGGTCCACGACCGCCCCGCCGAGGACGCCGAGGAGCAGGCCGGGCGCCGCCTGGACGGCGAGCGAGACACCGGCGAACGCGGGGGAGCCGGTCACCTGGAGCACGAGCAGGTTCTGGACCGTCATCTGCATCCAGGTGCCCGCGCTGGACACGAGGTTGGCGCCCGTCCACCAGCGCAGGGCGGGGTGGCGCAGGGCGCGCCACGGGGAACGGTTCGCGGAGGGGGTCGTGGGGGCGGCGGTCTTTCGCAGCGCGCGAAGGCGCGCGCCGAAGGCAGGGGGCAGCACAAGGACTCTCGAGCAGGAGGGGTGCCGCGGGGCGGTCGCACGCCGCGGCAGGCCCGCTATTCAATCAACCGCTTCCGGGTGCGCTCCACCTCCCGTGGCCGATCGTGACCAACCTCGCTGCTCGGCGCCGCCGCGCCTACAGTTCGGGGACAGACACCGGCGGACCGGACAGGAGCGGCCATGCCCTTTGCTGACGAGATCATCGGCGTGCCCACCGTGCGCGCGCTGGTCTCCGCTCTGGAGATCGCCGCGCCCCGTGCGCCCCTCGACAGGGTGCGAGCCGCCGAGAGCGTGCTCGCGCCGCTGTCGCTCCGCGAGCGCAGCGACCTCCTGCGGGACGCGCTCCTGGCGGACCTCCCAGGGGACTACCCGTCGTTCGCGGCGACCGTGCGTGCGGCGCGTGACGAGGCGCCGTCGTTCACCGGCTGGCTGATCTGGCCGGTAACGAGCGCTGTCGCGCGCAAGGCCGTGACCGACGGGAGCGCCGAGGCGTTCGACGACGCGCTCGCCCTGCTCGCCGAGCTGACCGGCCGTCTGACCTCGGAGTTTGCCCTGCGTCCGCTGCTCAACCACGACCTGGGGCGTGCGCTGCGGACGATCGTGGGCTGGACCGCCTCGGACAGCGCGGCCGTGCGCCGCCTCGCGTCGGAGGGCACCAGGCCGTTCCTGCCCTGGGCGGTGCAGGTTCCCGGGATCCTGGCGGAGCCGCGGTCGACGCTGCCGATCCTCGACGCGCTGTACCGCGACGCGAGCGAGGACGTCCGCCGGTCGGTGGCGAACCACCTGAACGACCTCAGCCGCCGGTCGCCGGACCTGGTCGTCGAGACGGCGGCGGCGTGGCTGGCGGAGCCGGGGGACGACGCCGACAGCACCACGCGGCTGGTGCGCCACGGGCTGCGGACCTTGGTGAAGCGGGGCCATCCGGGTGCGCTGGAGCTGCTCGGCTTCCGGCCCGCCCGGCTCGAGGTGACCGGGCCCGTGCTGGCGTCGCCGACGGTGGCCATCGGCGAGGCGCTCGCGTTCACGGCGTCGGTCCGGAACCAGGAGGCTGCGGCCACGCGGCTGGCGATCGACTACGTGGTGCACCACCGCAAGGCGAACGGCTCGTCGACGAGCAAGACCTTCAAGCTGGCGACTCGCGTCGTCGGCCCGGGGGAGAGCGTGGAGATCGCACGCGAGCACTCGTTCCGGGTGATCACCACGCGCCGGTACCACCCGGGGGAGCACGCCCTCGAGCTCCAGATCAACGGGGTCCGGTTCGGCCGGGTAGGGTTCACGGTGCTCGCGGCGGAGAGCTGATCGTGTCGGCAGCCGATCACGGGCGGAACGTCGCCGCCGACTACGACGCCAAGGCGGCGGCGTACATCGAGTTCATCGGTGGAGCCTTCCGCGCGGATCCGCTGAGCCGATCGTTGATCGACGTGTTCGCGGAGCTCGTCGCGGGCGCCGGGCGCCCGGTGGCCGACGTGGGATGCGGTCCGGGGCATGTCACTGCCTACCTGCGAGAGCGGGGGGCCGACGCGTTCGGCGTCGATCTGTCGCCTGCCTTCGTGGCGGAGGCTCGGCGGACGAACCCGGGGGTGCGGTTCGACGTCGGGGACATGGGGTCCCTCGACATGGCTGACGAGAGCTTGGCCGGTGTGCTGGCGAACTACTCGATCATCCACACGCCGCCGGACCGTCTCCCGTCGGTCGTCGCCGAGCTCTGCCGCGTCGTGGCTCCTGCCGGTCACCTGCTGCTCTCGTTCCAGGCGCTGGACACCTCCGAGCGTGAGGCCGAGGCCTTCGGCCACAAGGTGTCCCCGGCGTGGCGCTACTCGCCTGACCGGGTGGGTGGCCTGATCGCCGCGCACAGGTGTGCGGAGGTCGCACGGCTGGTCGTCGCGCCGGGCGAGGACCGCGTGCGTGGCTTCCCGCAGGCGCACCTTCTCTACCGGAAGGCCGGCGGGGGGCCCGGGGCGGGGCGCTGAGCCGCGGTGGCGGCCCCAGGGGCGGGCTCAAGCCCCAGGCCCAGGCCCAGCCCCAGGCCCAGGCGGGGCTCAGGCCCAGGCGGGGCTCAGGCCCGGGGCCGCCGGAGGTCAGCGGACCGGGTGGGCGATGCGGAACCAGGCGAGGCCGGACACGACGTGCATGGCGGAGAGGGTGAGGGCGGTCGCTGTGTCCGCGGCGGCTGCGAACGAGCCGCCGCAGGTGATGAGCGCGAAGGCGAGGCCGGCCCAGGCCGCGAAGGTGCGGAAGGCGGTCCAGCGGCGGCCGACCAGACCGACGACGACGCTCGCCAGGAGCAGCGGCACGACCGTGAAGAGGGCGACCTGGAGCGCGCCGACCAGTTCCGGCTGGCCGACGTTCATCGACGCGCCGGCGAACGGGCCGATCCAGAGGATGACCAGGTTCAGGGCGAGCGCGACGATCGTGACGACGGCGACGTGGGCGGGCGTGATCTGGCGCTTCGACGCGGCGCCCGGCATCGGGGACGTGGTCGTGGACATGCGTACCTCCTGGTTGTGAGCCCGGTGGGGCTTGGACCGCTTCGTGTGGCAGACAGTACCGTCGGGGTGGAGCCTGACCGGCCCGTGTCGGTGGCCGTCGCTACAGTCGGTCCATGGTCGACGAAGCGCTCGTGCCCTGGCTCCTGGACTCCGACCCCGCGCTGCGGTGGCAGGTCGAGCGGGATCTGCTGGTCGAGCCCGCTGAGGTGTGGGAGGCCACCCGGGCGCGCATCGCGACCGAGGGCTTCGGGGCGCAGCTCCTGGCGCTGCAGGACCCCGACGGACAGTGGGCGGGCGGCGCCTATTTTCCCGGCGACCTCGACGTCGAAAGTCAGGAGGCGGCTGAGGGGCAGCCCTGGACCGCGACGACCTGGTCGCTCAACGCGTTGCGCGAGTGGGGGCTCGACGGGGCGGTGCTCCGGGAGCGTCGCACGGCCGAGCTTCTCGCCGAGAACAGCCGGTGGGAGTACGACGACCTGCCGTACTGGGGCGGCGAGGTGGACTGCTGCATCAACGGGTACACGGTGGCGAACGGCGTCTGGCTCGGTGCCGACGTCGACGGGCTCGTCGAGTGGTTCCTGGCGCACCGGATGGCCGACGGCGGCTGGAACTGCGCCTGGGTCGAGGGCTCCACGCGGTCGTCGTTCCACTCGACCCTGAACTCGCTGAAGGGCCTCCTTGCCTACGACGTGGCCACCGGCGGGACGGACGAGACGCGCGAGGCGAGGCGCGGGGCCGAGGAGTACCTGCTGGAGCGCGGGCTGTTCCGCCGCCTGTCCACGGGCGAGCCGGTGGAGTACTGGGTCAACACGTACGTCTACCCGTTCCGCTGGTTCTACAGCGTGCTGAACGCCGCCGAGTACTTCCGCCAGGCGAGGCTGCACGACGGCGGACGCCCGGACCCCCGGATGGCCGACGCGATCGAGCTGATCCGCGCCGCCCGGCAGCCCGACGGCACGTGGATCCAGGAGCGTCGCCACCCCGGCCGTGCCTGGTTCGAGGTGGACGTGCCCCCGGGCGAGCGGTCGAAGTGGCTCACGCTGTACGGCACCAGGGCGCTGGACTGGTGGGACAGGTGAGGATCGGGGACGCGGCGAGGGTCAGCGGTGCGAGCGTCAGGTCGCTGCGCCTCTACGAGGACGAGGGCCTGATCGTGCCGGGCCGGTGCAGCAACGGGTACCGCGACTACTGCCCGTCGACCGTCGACCGCGTCCTCCTGATCCGTTCGCTGCTCGAGTCGGGGCTGCCGTTGCGCCTGATCAGGGAGGTGCTGCCGTACCTGGCGGAGACGGGGGCCGGGCCGGCCGGCCTCTGTTCCGACCTGGTGGCCGAGGTGCGGGCCTTCCGCGACCGGCTGGCGGGCCGGATCGCCGTCCTCAGCGCCCAGCACGACGCCCTCGACGCCTTCCTGCTGGAGGCCGACCGGTCAGACCCGTCAACGGCTTGACCTTGCCGCAAGCGGCACCCTTCTACGGTGCCGGGCATGGCAGCAGACAGCAGCGAGTCCATGCGTGCCCTGGTCCAGCGGTCCCACCGCGGGCCGGGCGACCTGGTCCTCACGTCCGACCAGGCGCGCCCGACACCGGGGCCCGGTGAGTACCTGGTCCGGGTCGGGGCGGCGGGAGTCAACTTCGCCGACGTCATGCGGTCGAGGGGTACCTACGGCGGTGGGCCGACGGCGCCCTACGTGGCGGGCTTCGAGGCGGCGGGGGAGATCGTCGCCGTCGGCCCCGGGGTCGACGAGCCGTTCCCCGTGGGCACGCACGTCGTCGGGACCGGTCCCGGCGCCTTCGCCGAGTACCTGGTGATGCCGGCTGCCGCGGCTCTGGAGGTCCCGTCGGGCTGGAGCGACGCGGCCGCCGTCGGCCTGGTGCTCAACGGGGCGACCGCGCTCGCCGCCCTTCGCCCGCTGGGCGGCGTCGTGGCGGGAGAGACGGTCCTGGTGCATGCCGCGGCGGGAGGCGTCGGGCAGGCGGCAGTCCGACTCGCCCGGCACTACGGCGCCCGGGTGGTCGCGGTGGCCTCGCCCGCCAAGCACGACGTCGTCCGGGCGCTCGGCGCCGACCACGTGGTCGACAGCACGCGGCCCGACCTTGCCGAGGAGGTCCGGCGCCTGACCGGCGGCGTCGACCTGGTCCTCGAGTCCGTGGGGCGCGCCACGTTCGCGGCAAGCCTGGCCGTGTCGAAGCCCTTCGTGGGCCGGGTCGTCGTGCTCGGAGCCGCCTCCGGCGACGCGACCCTGAGCACCCATGACCTGGTGTTCACCCATCCGGTGCAGGTCAAGGGGCTGCACCTCGGTGCGCTCGCGGCATCGGCCCCGTCGCTCTACCGCGGCGTGCTGGACGAGCTCGCGGAGCTCGTCGCGGCAGGGGTGTACCCGCCGGGGACTCCGCAGGTGCACCCGCTGGGTGACGGGCCTGCGGTGCTCCAGGAGCTCGGCGCGGGCCGCAGCTCCGGCAAGCACGCTCTCGACCCCTGGCGCTGACGGTCGCGGCGGCGGTCCGCGAGGTGTCCGGCGGTGTGTGCCAGGATGCGCGCATGGACCTTGACGCAGCCCAGCTCGACCGCGCCCGGGGTGCTCTCCTGGGCGCTGCCTGCGGCGACGCCCTCGGCGCGCCGTACGAGTTCGGGACCGCTCCGCTCGCCCCGGGGCAGCGCCCGGCGATGATCGGCGGGGGTCTCGGCGGCTTCGCACCCGGCGAGTGGACCGACGACACCGCGCAGACGTACGCCGTCGCCGAGGCGGCAGCCGCCCACCCGGACCTCCGTGCGGAGGCGGCGCTCGACCAGGTGGCCCATGGCTTCGGCCGATGGTTCGACGGCAACCCGCCCGACGTCGGGATCCAGACCCGTGCGGTGCTCGGCGAGGCCGGTTCGGGGGCCCGCGCGAGCGCCCTGACCGCTGTCGCCCAGGCCCTCCACGAGCGGACCGGCCGCACGGCCGGGAACGGCTCGCTCATGCGGACGTCGCCCGTGGCGCTGCGGCACCTGGACGATCCCGACGCGCTGGCCGAGGCAGCCCGGGCGGTCAGCGCCCTGACCCACGGCGACCCCTTGGCCCACGAGGCCTGCGTGCTCTGGTGCCTCGCGATCCGGCAGGCGGTGCTCACCGGCGAGCTGCCCGACCCGCGGGACGGGCTCGAGCGCCTGCCCGAGGACCGGCGTGCCTTCTGGCAGGGCCGGCTCGCGGAGGCGGAGGCCGGAGAGCCGACGTCGTTCCGTTTCCGTCCCAACGGCTTCGTCGTGACGGCCTTGCAGGCGGCGTGGTCGGCGATCCGGCACGCGCGAGGCGAGGGGCTCGTCGCGGGGATCGAGGCGGCGGTCCACGTCGGCGACGACACGGACACCGTCGCGTCGATCGCGGGAGCGCTGCTCGGGGCGGTGCATGGCGCGTCGTCGATCCCGGAGCGATGGATCGAGGACGTGCACGGCTGGCCGGGCGCCCGGGCGAAGGACCTGATGGAGCTGGCGGACCGGGCGGTGGGGCACACACCCAGGTAGTGCCGTCCGACGGACGGCACTACCTCCGCCTGGTCGGGATGGTTCGTGCCTACGCCGAGAGCGGCCGGATCTCCCGTAGCCGGTCTGACAGTGCGTCTCGCTGCACCTCCAGGTCGTAGTGACTCTGGAGGTTGATCCAGAACACCTCCGACGTCCCGAAGTACCGTGCAAGCCGGAGAGCTGTATCCGCAGTGATACGCCGCTGCCCGTGAACGATCTCGTTGATCCGCCGAGGCGGTACGCCGATGGCGACGGCCACACGGTGCTGCGTGAGCCCGAGCGGTCCGATGAAATCCTCCATGAGGACCTCTCCAGGGTGGATCGGGAGAACCTTGTCCATCCGACTCTCTCCTCCTAGTGGTAATCCACGATCTCTACGTGCTCGGGCCCTGCGTCGGTCCACGTGAAGCAGACTCGCCACTGATCGTTGATCCGGATGCTGTGCTGCCCGGACCGGTCGCCCTTGAGGGCCTCCAGTCGGTTCCCTGGTGGCACCCGAAGGTCCTCAAGGGATCCTGCGGCGTTGAGGATCACCAACTTGCGCAGTGCCGCTCGAAGGATCCTCGAGTCGTAAGACCTGACATGCTCTCGCCCCCAGAGCCGCTCGGTGTTGCGGTCGGCGAATGACCTGATCACCCACAACAGTATGACGTGTTGCGTTATTAACGCAAGACGTCATGCGTCCCTCGGTGCACTGACCGAAGTCGGGCCGGGCGTGAAACGGGCTTTTACCTCGGACCCGGCACCTGTTGAATACCCCCTGACATGACGACCTATTTCACGTCCGACCTGCACCTCGGGCACGCCAACATCATCCGGTTCTGCGACCGCCCGTTCGCCGGGGTCCCGCAGATGAACGCCCGCCTCGCGCAGCTCTGGAACGAGACGGTCACCGACGACGACACCGTCTGGGTGCTCGGCGACGTCGCCCTCGGCGCGCTGGACGAGTCCCTGGCCTGGATCGCACGGCTCGCCGGCCGCAAGGTGCTGGTCCCCGGCAACCACGACCGCTGCTGGGTGGGCGACCCCGTGATCCGCAAGGCCGCCGGGGAGGCGCGCCTGGCTCGGATCGCCGCGGCGAAGGAGAGGTACCTGGCCGCAGGTTTCGACGAGGTCCTCGACGAGCCGGTCCGGTTCGAGATCGCATGCAGTTCGGCCGCCGTCTCGCACTTCCCGTTCGAGGGCGACTCGCACGGCGCCGACCGCTACGTGGAGTACCGCCCCGTGGACGACGGCGGCTGGGTGATCCACGGGCACGTCCACACCACGTGGAGGCAGCGCGGCCGGCAGCTCAACGTCGGCGTCGACGCGTGGGGCGGTCGGCCCGTACCGACCCAGACCCTCGCCGCCCTGATCGAGGCCGGGCCTCAGGACCTGGCGCCGCTGCCCTGGACCTGAACGCCGACGGGCCACCGGGCCGCGGCCGGTCCGGCCTGACCGGGTTCAGCGCACCCTCGCCTCGACGTGCCGCGGGATGCTGGTGACCGTCGTGAGGAAGAACGCACAGTCCTCCAGCGCGAGGACCCCGTGGCGCTCGTGAGTCAGGGCACGCACCTCGCCCGGTCCCAGCTCCTCGTCGCCGTCCAGAGCCGTGACCCGGACACGGCCGCGCAGGACGAGGATCGACGCCGCAGGTGGCGCGTTGTGCTCACCCAGCTCCACGCCTGCCTTGAGGGCGAGGATGGACTGGCGCAGCGGTCCGTCGTGCAGGACCACCTCCGTGCTCCGCCCGTTGGGCGAGGCGAGCGCGGTGGTCAGGTGGGCGTCGGTCAGGAGGTCGATGTTCGTCATGTCCGCTCCGGTCGTCGTCCGTCATGGGCTCGGTCCTGCGAGGTTACGCCCGGACACCCTTCGCCGTCGGTCAGGCCGTCGCGTGCCGGAACGGGCGGAAGAACTCCCGCAGCTCCTCCGCGTAGAGCTCCGGCTCCTCGAACGCCGCGAAGTGCCCGCCGCGGGGCGGCTCCGTCGCACGGACCACGTTCGCGGTGCGCTCGAGCCACGCCCGCGGCGGCCGCACCACGTCGCCGCCGAAGATCGAGAACCCGGAGGGTGTCTCGACCCTTCGCATCAGCTGCTCGGGCGGGATCGCCGCGTTGGCGCTGTACATCCTCATCGAGGAGCCGATGGTCCCAGTCAGCCAGTAGATCGTCAGGTTGGTGAGGATCTCGTCCCGGGTGAACGACTCCAGGCCGTCACCGCTCCACGACTGCAGCTTCTCGACGATCCAGGCGGCGAGGCCGGCCGGCGAGTCGGTCAGCCCGAACGCCGCGGTCTGCGGCTTGGTGCGGTGGACGGCGCCGTAGGCGCCCTCCGTCGCGCCCCAGGTCGCGACGGCGTCGAACCACTCCCGTTCCTCGGGCGTGAGGTCCGCCAGGTCGCCGGAGTAGACGGGCAGGCCTGCGTCCGTGCGGTGGACGGCGACGACCCGCTCGGGGTGGTTCAGGGCGAGATACCGGCTGACGTGGCTGCCCAGGTCGCCGCCCGCCGCGCCGAACCGCTCATAGCCCAGCGTGGTCATCAGCTCGGCCCAGAGGTCCGCGACGGCCACGGAGTCGAGAGGCCGGGCGGGCGGGTCGGAGTAGCCGAAGCCCGGGAGGTCCGGGACGACGACGTCGAACGCGTCCGCAGGGTCGCCGCCGTGCGCACCGGGGTCGGTGAGCAGCGGGACCACCTTCGTGTAGCGCCAGAACGAGTCGGGCCAGCCATGGGTGAGGATCAGCGGGAAGGCCCGCCCCGGGCGGGTGGCCTGGGTGTCCGACGACGCCCGCCCGTGCACCACGTGGACGCGGAGGCCGCCGACCGTGACGCGGTAGCGGGGGAGCCGTGCGAGCGCCGCCTCCTGCGCGGGCCAGTCGAACTCCTCCGCCCAGTAGGTGACGAGGTCGCGGAGGGCGGAGAGGTCGGTGCCGAGCGACCACCCGGCGTCCTCCGGGGCGTCCGGCCACCGGGTCGCGCGGAGGCGTGCACGCAGGTCGTCGAGCGCTGCTGGCTCGGTCTGCTGGAGGAACGGTTCGATGCGGGACGGCGCGTCGGACATGACGCCACCCTACCCACGCGCGCTCAGGACGCGAGGAGGTCCGGCAGCTCCGTCAGCGAGTCGATCAGGGTCGCCCGGGCAGCGTCGGGCCGCTCCGCGTGGAGGTAGCCCCACGGACCGCGGCGGACGAGCACGGGCCGCATCCCGGCGTCGGCGGCGGGCAGCACGTCGTTGTCGAGACGGTCGCCCACGTAGGCGATCTCGGCGGGGTCGAGCCCGGCGAGCTCGGCGACCTTCGCGAAGAACGCCGGGTCCGGCTTCTGCACGCCCCACTCGTCGGACGTGCGGATCGCGTCCACGGGCAGGTCCATCGCCTCCAGCGCGGCCCGCGCCTCGGGCGGCTGGTTGCCGGCGACGACGACGCCGAAGCCCGCCTCCCGCAGCGCGGCCAGCGCCGGGCGCACGTCGGGGTAGAGGTCGTCGGCGTCGAACCCGGTGCGCAGGCCGTGCGGGTCGTCCAGCGCCCACCGCGCCATCTCGGCGTCCAGGTCGATGCCCGGGCGGATGATCTCGAACGCCTCGCGGTGCGACCGGTCCAGCGCCGCGCACCCGCCGAGCACCCCGAGGAACGTGAGGGCGGGGACGCCCAGCCGGTCGGCCCACCGGACCCAGATCCGGGTCTCGTCGATCAGCGTCTCACCGACGTCGAACACCACAGCTCGCACCATGCGCACACCCTAACCGGGGCTCCGGCGGCGGCCGGTCCGCTTCGAGAACGTCATCAGGTGGTGCCTCGATCCAGGAAGCACTACCCGATGACGTTCTCGAAGCGGACCCAGAGGCGGCAACCTAGCCGGCGGGCAGGTGCGCCGCGGGCTCGCCCGGCAGAGCAGGCGTGGTCCGCACGGAGGCCCGCGATCCTTCCGCGCCCTCGACGATGACCACCAGGGTGTCCCGGCCGAGGCGGGCCGCCGCGCCGCGGATCTCCCCGAGGGGCGTAGCCAGGGGAGGGAGGCGGACCCCAGGAACGGCGCGGCCGTCCACCTCGACGACCGAGTCGGCCTCTTCCGGTACCGCGGCGCGTCCCGGCAGGCTCCGCATCTCGGTCTTGGACCAGCCGGCGACCATGGCCCGGCCGAGCAGCTCGCCGAACACCTCGCCGGCAAGGAGGTCGCCGAGGCCCTCGGTCTCGCGGGAGGTCCGGGTGCGTACGCTCAGGCCCTCCGGTCCCGTCCAGCGCTGGATGCTCGCGGGTACGGAGCCTGGCTGGTCGTCCGTGGTCCAGGTGTACTCGGCGCGTTCCAGCAGCACGCCATCCAGCGACACCGCCGACACCACCAGCGGCAGAGGGTCGCTGGTTCGAATCCAGTCAGCCCGACACGTCTGGCCTGGTGAGCCTCTGGTTCGCCAGGCCAGAACGGACCCGAGATTTGAACTCCCCGACAGAAACCCGACACTTTGGTGTCCTGGAGACCCGCCCGGCGACATGGTTCGCAGAGCGTGACGGTCGTCTCCGATCGTTGCCCATTCCTCAGGTGTTCCGCGCTCACCTGACGGCCATGGAGACACAGCAGACGCCCGAGCGGGGGCTGGACCCGCTGCTGAGCATCGACGAGCTCGCGGACTATCTCGGTCTGCCGGTTCGCACGATCTACGCCTGGCGCACCGAGGGCAAGGGCCCTCGCGGTGTGCTTCTGGGCAAGCACGTGAAGTTCTACGCCTCGGACGTCCAGGCGTGGCTCGCCGGACGGCGCGAGACGTCGCCTGGACACGGCATCACCGAGGGGCGGTGAGCGGCGATGGCACGGCCCCGTACCCCCATCGGAACGTTCGGTGAGATCAACTTCTCCTCCGAGACGACCACCACGGTCACCGCATACACCCGATTCCGTGACTACGACGGCCGGCTGCGCCCGGTTCAGGCCACGGCAAGCACGGAGAAGAAGGCTGAGCACAAGCTTAAGGCGGTCTGTGCACGGCGCAGCCGGATCGCCTTCAGCTCGACCGAGTTGAGCGGTGACAGCACGTTCACACGACTGGTAGAGATCTGGCTCGAAGACCTTGACCTCCAAGACCTCGCGTTCAGCACCCGCGAGCTGTATGCGCGCGACATGCGCACGCTAGTCGTGCCCGCCTTCAAGGACTACACGTTGCGCGAGATCTCGATCATGATGGTCGACCGCTTCCTCAAGAAGCTGGCAAAGGAGAGCCTGTCGAAGGCTCAGCACGCCAAGGTCGTGCTCAACCTCGCCCTGGGCCTCGCCGTCCGGTACGAGGCGATCGAGCGCAACCCGGTTCGCAGCGTGCAGCGGCTCCGGAAGCCCAAGAAGGCGGTCAACGCCCTGACGATCGAGGAACTCGAAGCGGTACGAGCAGCCGTCCGGGCATGGTCCGCTGCCAAGCGCCCGGGGCCAAAGCCAGACGGTCAGGTCGAGGCGGTCATCGAGGTCATGATCGGCACCTCCGGTCGCATCGGCGAAGCGCTGGCAATCCGCCGGCGCGACATCGACGACACGGGCAAGCGGATGACCGTTCATCTGGACGGGACCATCATCACGCCGATGAGTCGGCCGCAGTTCCGGCAGGACCATCCGAAGACCTCGGAGTCGAGCCGAAAGGTGACGGTCCCGGGTTTCACGGCGGACGTCATCCGCAAGCGGCTGGCCGAGGTGCCCGCGGATCCGGAGCAGTTGATCTTCTTCTCTCGCAACGGCACCCCGCTCTCGGGGAACAACGTGCGGCGTACTTTGCGAGCCGCGCTCAAGGAGGCGGGGCTCGACCGGGTGACGCCTCACGCGTTCCGGCGGACCGTCGCCACCACGCTCGAGAAGGAAGCGGGCGCAGAGCTCGCGGCAGAGATGCTCGGTCACACGTCGACCGTGATCACCAAGAAGCATTACATCGCCCGGGCTGATGCCGTGAACGAGGCGACAGCCGAGATCCTGGAGTCGCTCGCGCCAAGAGCGGTGCCTGACACAGCTGCGTGACGTAGCGGAGGAGGGCGGGATCGCGGACGCCGGCGACGGTGATGTCCCGTGCGAGGTATCTCCAGCCGGAACTGGTCGGCGCTAGTGGTGAAGATCCGGTCGGCACACTGACGTGTGCGCGATTGGCGCCGGAGCGTTTGCGCAGGTCGTACGGTCCCGCCAAATCGGCGGGACCGTACTTGTGCGGTTTGTTCCTCGGGTCCGTCGAGGGCGCGATGCGGATCGTTTCCGGAACTCGGGTCGGTCGGCGGTTGTCTTGGTGCGGTGGCCGATGCCCGATATCGACACCCGGGCTCACGAATTTCGGCGCTGGGCCTGGAACGTCTGCCCAGGTCATATGGTTCTGCCAATTTGGCAGAACCATAATTGTCCGGTTTGTTCTCCAGAGCCGGAACGGGCCTGTGGCACGTCGCTCGTTCGGTAGAACCCCAGGTCACGCGGTGGTGCCAAATTGGCACCACCGCAGCTGTCCGGATTAGCCCTGAGGCTGGTGGCGGCCCAGCTGTGACCACGCGGCATGTCGGAGCGAACCCGCAGGTCGCACGGTGGTGGCAAATTGCCACCACCGCGGATGTCCGAGTTAGCCCGCATACATCTGCACCTACCTGCCTCATGCTTGCGATTGTGCACGCCACCTGTACCCGTCGAGGTACTAGTTGACGTCCCCCAAGCAGCCCTTTCAGGCACGTTCCAGGTGGGGGACATGGCGGTGAACAGGGCGAACGTATGTCCCCCAACTCGTGAGAATTGCTCAGAGGCGGAACGTGGGAATCGGAGCGCGTTCGTGCACGGGCGCCCGACGGCGGCTGGACCAGCTTGCTCCGTCCACAGGCCTCCGCCGGGCGGCCTGCCCGCGCGTACGGATCCATACGTCGATGGTGACGAACGAGCGCACGCTCTGCGCACACCAAGATGGCCGCACACCAGGGTGTGCAGCCATATCTGTGCAGGTCAGAGTGCGCACACCACTTCGTCGTGTCTCTCCGCCACGGAGCTTCCGCAGTGGGCATCGGGCTACACCCTCGAGGTGCCACGAGGCCCGCGAAGCCCACACCGACGAAGGCCGAGCCCTGGCCCTCGTCGGTGGGCCCGCCGCGTCGGCCCGACTGTGGAGGTGTGGAAGCCCCCCGGGCTGTAAGCGCACCGCCTTCCGGCTCAAAGAGGGGCGAGAAGTCCTATCCGGCTGCGCGGTGCATGCCGGTGCGACAAGGGTGCGTCATGGCCGCGTCTGCCGTGCGCTACAGATGAGTTGGTGTTCCGGGTTCGATGGGAAAGGTACGAGGGTCCGTGCTCCAGCGGGCTCGCACCAGACCCGGAGCGTGAACCATGCAGGCCAAGACCAGACCCCCAGTTAATGAGTCGTTGCGCGACATGTTCGTCGCCCTCATCGAGACCTGGTCCGGGGCCGTTGCCGGGCTGGAGTGCCACGTCCGTTCACGGGCTGGAGCTGCCCGATGACCGGGCCGCGTCCGGTCGCTCTCGGATACGTTGCGGCACCTACCGCCGCTGAGATCGACCGGCAGCGCCACAAGGTCATCTCGTATACGGCGACGGAGGGCCTGGCGCTCGCGAATGTCCTCGACGACACGCGTGACGGGCTCACGATCAGCCAGGTTTCCGAGGCTGCCCGTAGCCATGGCGCGGACGTCGTCGTGATCCCGGCCGAAGCGAGGCTTGCCGAGGCATACACCCGACTGGCCTACGAACTGGAGCGGCACGGCATGCGCTGCATCCTGCTGGGAGATCCGCATCCGGTAACTCACCACGGACGTGTCCTGGTCGGCCTCGGGAGCCGGTCGTGATCGCCGTCGGCAGCCGCGCCCGGCTGCTCGTCGCACTGGATATCGACGGGACCATCATGTCGTCCGATGGCACCATCGCTACCCCTGTCTTTCGTTCGATCGGGCTAGTACGCGCGGCGGGACATCAGGTCGTGCTCGCGACAGGGCGGTCACTGGCCGGTGCTCTGCTGCTGATCGAGCGCCTCGGTCTGACTGATGGGTACGTCGTCTGCTCGAACGGAGGCCTGACGATCCGTCTAGACCCTGGCGCGCCGGGCGGTTACCGGTTCGCACGAAGCGAGCTGTTCGACGCGACCGCTGTGATCCGTCGCATCCTGGAACTGGAGCCAGCGGCACGGGTCGCGGTCGAGGAGCCAGGGTGGGGCTGGCGAGTAAACACGCTGTTCGAGCCGGGGCAAGTCAACGGTGAACAGAAGACCGCATCAGTCGCGGACCTGTGCTCCAGCCCGGCAACGCGCGTGGCGTTGGCCGCACCAGGGCTGCGACGGCATCTGGACGCGCTGCGAGAAACCGGGGTCACGGTGACTCCGGCAGGGGAGTCTTGGCTGGACGTGACCGGGCCGGAGGTCACGAAGGCGAGTGCGCTCGAAGCCCTGCGGGAGAGGCTCGACATCCCGCCGGAGGCGACAGTCGCAGTCGGTGACTCTGAGAACGACCTTGACGCCATCGTCTGGGCAGGGCGTGGGATCAGCATGGGTCACGCGCCTTCGGCGGTACGCGCCGCTGCCGACGAGGTCACCGGGACCATCGACGAGCACGGAGCGGCGACGGCACTCGACTCGCTGCTCCCAGACATCGACACGACGCCCCTACCCGACCTGGCCGCCCAGCTTGCGGTCGCTGTCGAGTCCGCACCGGGTGTGGCCAAACTGCGCTGCTGGTACGGGCCCGGGGCTGACCTCGCCGGAGCCGAGATCCATTCCGCCGTTGCGCGAGCCTGGGTACGCCACGCCCCGATTCCCGCCGCTGACGCCGGCACGATGCTAGCCATGACCGACGCCGCCGATCAGGCCGGGCTCGGGTACCCGACCACGGACCTGGGTCTTCGGGCTCGATGGACCAGGATCGAGGCCGGCGACGGACCGCCCCTTTATGAGCTGCCGCTCTGGGGGCGATGAACTCGCATCCAGACGCCCAGATACCCCGCCCGGCGGGAAGCGCTGGCCGGGACCGTTTCGCTGACCCGTCCCGGTCAGCGCCATGTACCGGGCATCTCCGCCAAGAAAGGCGACAACCTAGGTACGATCGTGACCCAGGTCACCAGGCCGCACGATCGGGAGGGGAAACCGCGTGCGCACTCCACGGACCGGGCTGGCCGAGCGCCGCCGATTGCAGGGCTTGAGTCAGGAAGCGCTCGCTGAGCGCCTCGGCGTGGCGCGCACGACGGTCACACGCTGGGAGGCGGGTGAAGTCGAACCGCTCGCCTGGGTGCGGCCCGCGCTAGCCAACGCGCTCTCGGTGACTCTCGATGATCTTGCCGCGCTCCTGACGCCCCCTGTCTTCGGGACGGACGTCACCCATCGCCAGCTGTCGGCGCCTGACCAGGGCTCGGCATACCCGCCGTATCCGCTCGACGACAGTGAGCTGCTCGACGTCGCCGAGCGTCGGTCCTGGCTCGCCTCGTTGGACGTGAGCACAGCGAAGATCGACTACCTGGCACCCGCCGTCGAGTGGATCATCGACCAGGACGAACGCATCCCGGCCGTTGACCTCCAGGCCAGAGCGCGTGACCTGCGGTCCTATCTCCATCCGTTGTTGGAGGCCCCACAGCGACCGGGCACTGCGATGCGCCTGTTTGCGGTCGCGGCCCACCTGTCGGGCGCGCAGGCCGCGCTCAGCCTCGACCTGGGGCGTCTTCCTTCCGCCCGCGCGCACGCGGCCGAGGCCTTCGAGCTCGCAGAGGCCACGGGAGACCCGGACCTCATGGCCTGGGCGCGCGCCGCGCAGAGCCTCGTCGAGTACTACGCAGGCCGCTACCCCGATGCACTCGCCCTGGCCAGCGATGGCCTCGCCCGCTCTCCCCGAGGACCGCACGCGGTTCGCTTGTCAGTCAACGGCCGAGCCCGCGCACTGGCCCGGATGGGTGACCGCGCCGGTGTTGACCACGCCGTTGGTCACGCCTGGACCGTCCGCAGCGAACATCCCGACCCGGAGGTAGCTCTCACTGCGAGCCTGACTACGGTCGTCTACTGCGAGCCCCGCGCCGCAGGCAACGCCGCCACCGCTTACCTCGCTCTTGGGGACACCGCGCGCGTCGAGCAGTATGCGAATCTCGCACTGGACACATTTGACGCTGAAGGCTTTGCTGGGCCGCAGGCCATGACGCGAATCGATGTCGCTACAGCACTCCTGAACCCGGCCGGCGGTGACGTCGAACGTGCTGCGAGCCTGGTTGCCGATGCGTTCCGGATCGGTGGGGCTGCCTTGTTCCCGGTGCGGCAGCGTGTGGCGGAGTTCGTCGAAGTCGCGGCGCCGTGGGAGGCTCTGCCCGCGATCCGCGATGTCCGAGAACTCGTCTCTGGACGGACCACCTTGGAGGGTATGGATGCCGACACCTGAGTTGGACAGCTTCACTGCTCGCTGGGACGAGTTCGGTCGGCTGGAGCGGCTGGTCGACCACTGGTGGTGGCGGCCCGGATGGGCTGTCGGCCGATCGTTCTACACGTGGCACCTCACGTTCGACGACACCTCGGCAGCGCCGCTGCACGATCTCGTCGACCGTCTCCACGACGGGCTTGCCGGCGTCGACGGACTCGACCTCATACCGCAAAGGTGGCTGCACCTGACGATGCAGGGGCTCGGCTTCACCGACGAGGTCTCCGACGCCGACGTGGACGCCATCACACGTGCCGCGACCAAGCACCTGGCCACCGTCCCCGCCTTCGACCTGACACTTGGTCCGATCGAAGCCGATGACGAGGCGACCGGCCTGCTCGTCCGCCCTTGGGCAGCCGTGACGGAGGTTCGTGACGGCATCCGCCGAGCTATCGCAGAGGTCTGGGACGAGGTCCCCGAGGACCCCCAGTTCCACCCGCACGTCTCGATCGCCTACAGCAACGCCGACGTCCCGCCCGGCCCCGTCCGCGAGCGCGTCGCAGCATTGCGCGAGACCGAGCCCGTAACCATCCCGATCGCTGCCGCCCAGCTCATCCGCCTCAACCGCGACAACCAGATGTATGAATGGGAGACGGTCGCCGACGTACCGCTCGGGCGCGGTTGATCTATGGGTAGTGGCGGCGATCAGCTCGCTGCTGGCACGTTCGCGGTCTCGGTGAGGGTGACGTCGCCGCGTAACTGTGCGCGGTGCTGGAACATGTGCAGGGTGCGGGTCTTACGTTGGGTCGTGCGCACCAGGGTGTAGCCCTGCTCGCGGTAGAGGTTCGCCAGACCGTCGAAGTAGCACCCGCGGCGCACCCAGTCGAGGCCACGTCGTGCGGCGTGGTCGAGGGCCCACCAGGCGATCTGGGTGCCGACCCGGTGCTCCCGCCAGTCCGGGTGGGTCGCCGTGGTGAACAGATATAGGGCTGGTTGTGCGGCCTCGTCGGCTGTCCACTCCGGCGGAGCCTGGTCCTGCAAGGTGGTCGTCCCGATGATCTCCTGGTCGGCCTGCACGACCCACATCCCTCCTCCGTCCTCGCCGGCCAGGTTGGCGACCGACTCACCAGCGTCGCGCCAGCTCTCCAGTCCTCGCTGTTCGAGCCAGTCCGAGCGGGCCAGGATGAGGTCCCGCACTCCTGGGCGGTCGGCTGTGGTGCTGGGTCGGATCGTGAACACGGTCGGGACTCCTTGCAGTGCCATGGGCGGTCAGCAGTAGGCAGTGGTTGCGTGGTGGAGAGTGAGGACTTCCAGGAGCTTGGCGTCGTGGTCCTCACCGTAGGTGCCGGACTGGAGGCGGTCCACGGCAGAGGTGATGCCGTCGGGGTCGACGAACTTCTCCTCGAACAGGAGTGATCCCTCGTCGAGCATCTCCTTGAGCAAGGCGACTCCTTGGGTGGTCAGAGCGTGCTGGACGACCTCGGCGAACGACTCGCGCGCGGTGGGGTGGGTGACGTCGCCGGACATGCCGTGCGAGGCCAGGTGCTGGCGCTGGAGCTGCTTCAGCATCCGCCAGTCGTAGGGGAGTTGTTCGCCGAGCGCGACCATGTCCGGGTCGGCGAACGGGTGGACGGGCCAGAGTCCTTCGCGGAGCAGGACGGGTGCGGTGGTCTCCAGGGACAGGAGCGTCATGGAGTTGATCTGAGCCGGTGGCGCGATGCCATCGTCGGCGAACTCCAGCGCAGCCCGGGTTCGCACTCCGATCCACGGAAGATCCGCCGCCGTGGCGAGGGGTGGGAGCTTCTTGTCGGGGTACTCCTCGACGGACAGGGCGACCATCTCGTCCCCGCCCAGGCCGGTGACGACGCTGGTCGCCCCGGACTGGGCCGTGGCGCGGGCCATGAGGGTGAACGGGTGGTGCAGGGGTTCCTCGGCCGGGCTGATACGCGCGCCCTGGGTGCGCAGGCAGTCGGCGGCCAGGGGCTGGTGCTGCATCGCGTCGACCAGGATGTCGGTCTCGGCGTACGACATGGCGGTGCGCATCTCGGTCCGACGTCGAATCTGCGAGTCGCGGCCGGGGCCACCGATCAGGAGTGCCGCGGTGGTCAGGCGGCCGGGCCAGCGCGCGGCGGCGCGGGCCGCGATGGTGCCGGAGTCGAAGCCTCCGGTGAGGTGGAACAAGGTTCTCTCGGGGTCGAGGGGGCGCTTGTCCAGGACGGCGTCGATGGTGCTGGTGAAGGCGTCGATCACCGCTGCGTCCTGGGATAGTTCGCGGGGGCGGAGGTGGAACGCGGGTTCCGGGTAGCGGATCACCAGGTGGCCGGCGAAGTACGCGGTGGCGCGCTCGGTCAGGTGCCAGATGCCAGCGAAGAACGTGTCGGTGCTGTAGCGCGGCCGGTACACCAGCAGCCGTGCGGCCTCGCGGACGTTGACCCCGCGCACGTAGCCGGCCAGGTCGGCCATGTCCCACGACCCGGCAAGGACGTGGGCGTCATGGGCGAGATACAAGGGCGTGACTCGAGCGGCCCCGGCCGTTACCCGTACCGGCTCGCCGTCGGCCAGCTCGATCGCGACGAAGTCCAGGGGCCACTGCACGGCCAGGCTGCGGATGCGCTCGAAGACCGCATGCGTCACGGTCTCGACGGCCGCCGACGTTGCCCTGGTTCCGGAGGCCCTCTCGCGGACCACGACCAGGGTCCGGGTCCGGTCGGTCACGGCCACCTGCTCGACGGCGGGGTTCACGACCGGAGTGATCCGGGTCGCTCCGTCCTGGCTCTGGTAGCTCGTGCCGGTCCACATCAAGGGACCGGCAGCACGAGTATCGATACGCATCCGCAGCATGAGATTCGGCCCCTCTCGTCAGACGGCCGTGGTGTCGTAGGTCTTCGCGCCGTCGGACGACCCGGAGACCTTCTTGTAGTCGTGCGCTTCCTCGGGGGACTGCACGAAACGCACGGACCGAGAACAGAACAGCGTCTCGAAGCCCAGGTCAGGCTTACGCGGCAGCTCGAACATCTCCATCAGGTACCTCCCATGTCGACGACCAGCAGGCGCCACGCCTGCCCGATTCCGATCCAACCGCCCCGCACACAGGCATCCCAGAGCATCACTGCTGCACCTTTGTGGCGTTCGTGTCGCACATTGACTGCGGTCCGGGCGCTGCCGTCATCGGCCATTCGATCGCAGGCTCGACCGGTTTAGGTCGGGCCCAGGGCGAACCTGACCGGCGGTGTCTGGCAGGCAGACACCAAGAGCCACCCATCCCTTCGGGTATGGGCGGCTCTTCGCATGCTCGGGGACCCACACCCGCGTTTCCTCCGCCGCCAGGCAGCACGTGCGCACGGCCGACGAGCACGCGACGACGGACACGCACGCGACGACGCACGCGCGACGGACACAGCGGCGCGACGGACGCGGCTGCGTAGCTAGGGCAGGCGAGCAGAGGACGGCAGGTTCCGCGGACCGCCCTGGTAAGGGCAACACACCTAATGCACAGCGCTGTGAGCGGTCCTGTGCCAACCCGAGTTGACCCGCTCCCAGCCGTGACCGGGAGGGGTGGGGGACGTGATGACGGCCCATGTGCTTAGCGCTGGTAGCGGCTACACGTACCTGAACCAGCAGGTCGCCAGCGGGGACGTGCCACGCGGTCGCGGGATGTCGTTGACGGACTACTACATGCAGCACGGCAACCCGCCTGGGCAGTGGGTCGGGTCGGGGCTGGAGCAGCTCGGGGTCTCGGGTCAGGTGCTCGAGAAGCAGATGAAGTCGTTGTTCGGGCAGGGCCGGCACCCCGACGCGGACCGGCTCGAGGTCGAGGCGCTGGCCCGTGGCTTGTCGAAGCAGGATGCGGAGCGCGCCGGCCGCCTGGGGCGAGCATTTCCGGAGTTCAAGGCCCCGCCCGACGACGGCTACCGGCAGGCGCTGGAGGCCGCTTTCGCCGTGTTCGCTGCCGAGAACGATCGTCCGCCAGAGGCGGGGATCGAGCGGGACCTGATCCGCTGGAACGTCGCCCGCGCTCTCGCTCAGCGGGAGCACACCGACAAGGGCGCCTCGGGCGAGCTCTCGGACCAGGACGTCGCCACGTGGTTGGCCAAGCGCGGGCAGCAGCCCCGCAAGGCGGTGGCGGGGTATGACCTGGTGTTCACGCCGTCGAAGTCGATCAGCGTGTTGTGGGGTCTGGGTGACGCGGCCACGCGTGAGGCGATCACGAATGCGCATACCCAGGCCTGGCGGGACACGCTGGCGTGGATCGAGACCGAGGGAGCGCTCACGCGTGGCGGCGCGGGTGGGGTGAGGCAGATCGACACCCACGGCCTGACCGCCGTGGCGTTCGACCATCTGGACTCCCGGGCGGGTGACCCGAATCTGCACACCCACGTCGCGGTCTCCACCAAGGTTCTCGGCGTGGACGGGATCTGGCGTTCCCTGGACGGTCGGGTGCTGCTGGGGCTGAAGGTCGCGGCGTCGGAGCGGTACAACACCCGGATCGAACAGCTCCTGGTCGAGCGTCTCGGGGTCGCGTTCCACACCGAGTCCCGGGGCCGGGGCAAGCAAGGCGTGCGCGAGATTGTCGGTATCCCGAAATCTCTCCGCGACGCGTTCTCCCGGCGACGGGCCGTGATCGTGGAGTCCTATGAGAACCTCCGAGCCGCCTACCGCGCGAAGTACGGGCACGAGCCGGGCACGAAGGCCGCCTACAGCTTGACGCAGCAGGCCAACCTGGACACCCGGCAGGGCAAGGGCTCTCCCGTCGGGCTGAGCCATCGGCTCCCACAGTGGGCGCAGATGGCAGCCGCGGTCTTGGGCGACCTGGAGGCGGTGACACGGATGCTCGCGCGCGCACTCAACCCCCACCCGAGCACCGGACAGGTCGTGGTCAACGAGCCGAGTGACCTGCGGCGGGCTGTCGCGCAGGACCTAACTGGGCGTGGGATCGCTCGGTGGGCGATGCAGGACGTGAGGGACGCGGTCGAGCGTCTCGCAGCGGCGTCGCCGCACGCTCAGGTCTTCCGGCCGCTGCGGCGGAGGACAACTACCGGCCGCCAGACCGTGCTCGCGGACCTGGCCGCGCAGGTACTGGCCGGAGGCGACCTGGTGCATGCCTGTCTGACGAATGTGGCGGGGAGGCGGGCGACATGGACGACCTACCACTTGCAGGCCGAGGCCACGCGCCTCGCCAGGGAGCACGCCCCGAAGGGAACTGACCTGCTCGCCCTGGCCGCAACAATCGCCGGGCACGCCGAAGCCGACAGTCTCGTGATCACGCCCCCGGACCTGAACGAGCCGCCGGACGTCATGCGCCGCAAGGACGGCGAGAGCGTGTACTTCGTGCACGGCTCGACCCGGTACACGTCCCTGGCCGTCCTGGAAGCCGAAGACCAGCTCCTGACCGCCGCCCGCACACCCGGTGGCCTGGTCACCGACCCAGCCGTGGTGGAGGGCGCGATCGAGCAGGTTCGGGTGGACAAGGGCCAGGTGCTGAACCGTGGGCAGCGGGACCTGGTGGCGCACTTCGCGACGTGCACGGTTCTGGCTGCAGGGATCGGCCCGGCCGGGACCGGGAAGACCACCGCCATGCGCGCCTTCGCGGGCGCCGTCCTGGAGTCGGGTGGCAAGCTCATCGCGCTCGCCCCGTCGGCCGCCGCCGCGGAAGTCCTCGGCGCCGACCTCGGCGAAGGAATCGCCGCAGAGACCCTGGACATGTTCCTCCTGGCCAACCAAGGCGCTGGCGGGGAACGGCTCCGGGAACGCCTCACGGTTGAGCCGGGGACGGTGGTGCTGGTGGACGAGGCGAGTCTCGCCGGCACCCTAGCCCTGGCCGACGTCCTGGCCATCACCCATGCCGCCGGGGGGAGCGTTCGGCTGCTGGGGGACCCGGCCCAGCTCGGCGCTGTCGCCGCTGGCGGTGCGCTGCGCCTGATTGCGCAGCAGGCGGGTGCGGTCGAGCTGACGCAGATCCACCGCTTCGACACCAGAGGCGAAGCAGACGCCTCCCTCCAGATCCGTGACGGTGACCACCGGGGTCTGGACTTCTACATCACCCATCACCGCACCCAGGGTGGGTCGGCGGCGCAGATGGCGGAGGAGATGTTCGCGAACTGGCAGACCGACTCCGACCAGGGCCTGGGGACGGTCATGATCGCCGCGACCAACACCCTGGTCACCGAGCTCTCGGCTAGGGCTCGGTTGCACCGCGTCACGCGCGGCGAGGTCGAAGACGACGGCGTGACCCTGCACGACGAGAACCGGGCCGGGATCGGCGACGTGATCGTGACCCGGCTGAACAACCGCCACCTGCGCGCTGAGCACGACGACGGGCACATCGACTGGGGCCGGGACTGGGTCCGCAACGGCGACTTGTGGCGCGTCGTCGCTCGTGGTGAGGACGGTGTCTTGCAGGCCCGGCACATGGAGTCTGGGGCGACGGTGGCGCTTCCGGGCGACTACGTCGCGGCGCATGTCGAGCTGGGGTACGCGGCGACGATCCACCGTGTGCAGGGCATGACCGTGGACACCTCGCACGCGATGGTCGGGGTGGGGATGACCCGTAACGAGCTCTACACCGCGATCACCCGCGGCCGGGTCTCGAACCGGGTGTACGTCGAGACCGACGACGTTCTGGACCTGGACCCGCACCGGCAGCCGGACCTGGAGCGGGCGGTGCTGAACGCGCTCAAGGGGGTGCTGGACCGGGATGGCGAGGAGAAGTCCGCCTCGCGGGTGATCGAGGAGGAGTGGGACTACGCGCATTCGCTGGCGCGCCTGGTCCCGGAGTACGAGGACGCGTACATGACGTTCCTCGAGCCGGACCGTAGCGGGCGTCTTGCCGAGGCTGTGCGGTCGGTGCTTCCTGAGCGGGTCTCGGACCGGGTATTGGCCGACGAGGTCTGGCCGGTGTTGGCCAAGCGGCTGTCCATGCATGAGGCCGCGGGTGCCGACCCCGCGGCCGTGGTCCGGCGCGCAGCCGGGACAGGGTTCGGGGACGCCCGGTCGATCGCGAAGGTCCTGCACCACCGCATCGGCCTGCCCCGAACCCATGACAACGACGAGCGGGGCCTGCCGGCCTGGGTCACGACCGCGCCCGACATCACGGACAAGATTCTCTGGGCCACTGCCGCGCCGACGGTTGGCGCGGACGGCCCTGGCGCCCCGGTCGCGACCACGCCGTCGCATGACGCATCGTCCCGCGAGGCCGGGATCGACAGCGGCGCCACGCATGCACAGAGCGTCCCGGCCGGCACGGATCGCGAAGCGAGCGGGGTCGGTGACGCCCAGGAGCCCATGGCCGCTGACGTGGGGGAGCGGGACCCGGTGGTCGAGATCACCGGCCGCGCCTGGATCTGGTGGACTCAGCAGAAGGCCACCCAGCACTGGGCGACCCGATATATGTCCCGCCGCGGTCTGACTGACGCGGAGTGGGGTGTTGCTCCCGGCACGTGGACCAGCCTGACTGACCATCTGCAGTCCCTGGGGTACACGGCCGACCAGCTCGTCATCGCAGGAGTCGCGACCCGCACTAAGACAGGGCGGATCATCGACAAGTTCCGCAACCGGATCGTGTTCCCCTACCGCGATCAGACCGGGCAGGTCGTCGGCGTCACCGGGCGCATCAACCCCGCCGAGGCGGAGACGGGCGATGGGCGTGCCCCGAAGTACCTGAACACTCCCGAGACAGCGGCGTACCGCAAGGGCGAGCTTGTCTACGGCCTGGACCCCGACGCTGTCATGCGTCTCGCGGCGGGGGCGCGACCGGTCCTGGTCGAGGGTCCGACCGACCACGCCGCCCTGCACCTGGCCGCTTCCCGTCTCGCGGAGCAGACCGGGGTCCAGATCGTGCCGGTCGCCGCGGGCGGTACCGGCATCACCACACAGCAGCTGCAAGCCCTGCGGGACGCGACCGGCCGGAATCTCACTGACCTGATCGTCGCCCTGGACCCCGACACCGCCGGGCGCACTGCCGCCGCCCGGGTCTGGGCCATGCTCACCCCCGAGGAAGCCGCCCACGCCCAAGCACTGGACCTGCCAACTGATCCCGCCCAGACTGCGACCAACGATCCCGATGCCCTGGCGGGCGCGCTGGCAGAGACCGTTCCGTTGGCGTGGTTCGCGATGGAACCCAACCTGCAGACCATCCGGGGTCTGGACCACTTCGAGCGGCAGATCCCGATGCTGCGTGCGCTGGTCGACCATCTCTACGGGCGCGTCGAGCTGGACCAGTGGTGGCCCCTGATCGAGCACGTCGCCCGGACCGTCGGCCACACACCAGGCGCCGAGAACCCTGAGCAGCTCGATGTCGGCTCGGTCCGCAAGGTCATGACCGACCACCTCGCCGACCGCATCACCAACCAGGCCCAGACCGACGCCGGCACCGGGGCCGATCGCGCCGCCGAGCTCGGCTCGGCACCAGTCCGGGGGGATCGACCAGTGACCGATTGGCTGGTGCGGGGATGGCTCGCGCGGCACGCCGACCTGATCGCCACCCGCCTGGACGCCCTGGTCGACGATGCGGTGATCAACCCGCAGCTGTGGATGGAGAGCATCGACCCTCCACCCCCGGACGGTCCTGCACGGGAGTCATGGCGCGCGGCGATGCGGCAGGTGGTGGCATTCCGAGACCGCTACCAGGTCACCGATCCCACCAACCCGCTCGGACAGCGGGTGTCAGAAAGGGAGCGCGGCGAGGCATACACAGCTGCCGCTCGTGCCCTAGAAGCCATCACGACCAACCAGGAACCCGGGATACGACAGTTCGGTCGTTCAGGGCTGCGTCCGATGGAGCGTGTCCCGGTGGTCCTGGACGACGCGCGAGCCCGCGCCGCCCAGATCCGCCGCGACGTCGACGAATACGCTCGCCGTGACCACGCCGAGCGGGAACGTGAGCGTGTAATCAGCCGTGACTGGTAGAAGTGGTGCTCCAGTGGGGGGAGGGAACGGTAGCCGTGCAGGACGTTGCTGAACCTCGATCGGGCGGTATTCGACTTGTTGCGAGACATCAGCGCGAGCTGCCTTCAGAACCCCAGACACCGAGGCAGGGAGCGAGCGTCAGAAGCTCCGGACACATGCGCACGCACTGATGCCTGAGTTCGGTGGCGGCATTCGATCTGGAGTCGGATCCGCCACCTGTGGTGCGGATCGCCCTCGAATCACCCGCTTCGACCGCACTCTTGAGCCTACGATGGCCGTGACCTGTACCGTGCGCGCGAAGGAGGGGCGATGGCTGGCACGAGCGAGCACATTTCGGCGCTCGTCCGCTCACATGCGGGCGGCGACGACGCCGCCTTCTATTCGGTCGCGCTCCAGGTCGCGGCACGAGAAGCACGACAAGGCCATCACCAAGCAGCGGCCGAGATCAAACGAGCCGTCGACGCGTCACGCAAGACCAAGCCGGTCGGCACAGTTACTCAGCTAGTCAGGCCGCGACGCGACCTGGACGACCTTGTCATCGCACTCCATCCGGAAGTCTCGTTGCGCGACATCGTCCTGCCGACGCCGCTAGCACAGCAAGTGGCTCGGGTTCTTGCTGAGCACAGGCAAGGGCAACGGCTGCGTGAGCACGGGTTTGTCCCGGCGCACCGTTTGCTGTTCGAGGGGCCGCCCGGGACGGGAAAAACGATGACCGCTTCGGTCATCGCGCACGAACTGTCGATGCCGCTCCTCGTGGTCCGGCTCGATGCGCTCATGAGCAAATACATGGGTGAGACGGCTGTGAAACTGAGAGCCGTCTTCGAGAGCGTCGCCGAGAGGCGCGGGGTGTATCTCTTCGACGAGTTTGATGCGCTGGGTGCAGATCGATCGTCCAACGATGTCGGGGAGGCCCGGAGGATCCTGAACTCCTTCCTCGTCTTCCTTGAAGACGCTGACCCTGACAGCATCGTGGTCGCCGCGACCAACCACCGCGGGTTGCTCGACCGTGCGCTATTTCGCCGATTCGACGCCGTCCTTTCGTACAAGTTGCCGGAACCGGATCAGGCTCTCGCGGTTGTCCGGCAACGGTTGGGGGCCTTGATGCCCGCGATCGACTGGGAAGAACTGCGGTCGAGCGCGGTCGGACTGAGCCATGCGGACCTTGTCAAAGCTGCTGAGTCGGCCGCAAAGACGGCCCTGATGCGCGGTGACACCCAGGTAACGGCCGGTGACCTGGCACATTCACTGGACGTGAGACGGGCAGCAAGCATTGCCTGACACGGGCGAGAGGCTCCCGCATATCTGGATCGCTGGTCGAGCCGAGGACAAGCCATACTCGCGCAAGTCCAACGCCCGTGATGGTGGAACACGAAACGTTGACCGGCGTGCACATGGTTCTACCCTCGTCGGACAGTCCCATTCCGCGCTTGCCGTCGCCGACGACAGGAGACAGGCGATCGAACCTGCCCTCCGTGCTCACGGCGTCTTCGTGACCGTAGAAGGCGCGGAGGCGCAGCATCTCCTGGCGATTGAGAGGCTGGAGCGCAAGGCACCTAAGTCGTCGGCGATCGACCGCAAGTGGTTCATGGCGACCGCACACCCAGGAACCAACGAGGGTCCGGAACGCGCTGTCGTGTGGGTCTCCGACAACGCTCGCTCCGAGTTCCTCGAACTGTTCGAGGATTACCTGAACGAGGACACCAAGGGCGGAAAACCAAAGAATCAGGGCCTGGTTGCAAACATCGGCCGAGTTCGCGACACAGTACTCGAAGATCTGTGGCAGTCGGAGGACGACCTTCCCCGGTCCGGCACTCATTGGTGGGAGGTGTGGCTACGCGATACAGAAGACGCACTGGCTGAGGTGCAAGATTTCGCCGCCGTGCGACGACTGCGATTGCTAGAGCGCTCCCTTCAGGTCAGCGGGCGCATCGTGGTCTGGATCGAGGCTCGACTCCCCGATATGGAGGCGCTGCCGTTCACCAAAGCTCCCGTGACCGAGATTCGTCGTCCTTCGTTCGTCGAAGCGATCGATGACCTGTCCGACAGTGAACAGGCCGAGTACGTCCATGATCTGGCACAACGGCTTCAGCCGGCTCCAGAGCACGCTCCTGCGGTCTGCCATCTTGATAGCGGCGTCTTGCGAGAACACTTGCTGCTGAGGGACTCGCTGGCGCCTGGAGATCTCCACGACGTAGTGGGCGTATCGGGGGCAGACGTCCATGGTCACGGCACGATGATGGCTGGACTGGCACTACACGGCCCGCTCGACGTTCCCCTGCTCTCATCTGCCCAGATACGCCTGGAGCATCGGCTGGAGTCTGTCCGAATCCTCCCTGGGCCTGGCGAACGTGCTCACAATCCGCTCGATTACGGATCGGTGACTGCAGCTGCTGCGTTGGCACCGGAGATCGCGGCGAACAGGCCACGTGTCTTCTGCATGCCAGTCTCGACACCGCCAGATTCATCAGGTGAGCCAACACTCTGGTCTGCGACTGTAGACGCGCTTGCTGTAGGAACCGACGTCGTTCGGGACGGCGGTGATATCCGCTTGATTTCGCGTCCCGACAGTTCAGCGAGGCGACTCTTTGTGATCGCTGCGGGGAACATTGCGGCGGCTGTCACGAATCACCTCGATGAGTCGGACACGTCACCGATCGAAGATCCTGCCCAGGCGTGGAACGCGCTCACTGTTGCGGCCTACACCGAGCTGCAGGATGTGCCCAGCGATCCGCAGTTTGCGGGCTTCGAGCCGGTGGCGGCGGCCGGCGAACTCTCTCCGTATAGCCGCACGGCTGTGATGTTCCCATCTAAATGGCCCAACAAGCCCGATATTTGCATGGAGGGAGGTAACGCTCTAAGCGATGGGAATTTCGCGAGCAACCACCCAATGCTATCTCTCCTGACAACGGATGCTCGGAGTGATCAGAGCCTGGGGCGCGCCCACGCGACCAGTGCGGCGACTGCTCAAGCTGCTCGCCTGTGCGCTCTCGCAATGGCGCGGTACCCCGAATACTGGCCAGAGACAATCCGGGCTCTTATCGTTCACGCAGCCGACTGGACTCCCGCGATGCGCTCAGCGATCGTTCCCCAGGACGGCCGTACGAAGGCGAAGCTGGCCACGCTGCGACGCTATGGGTGGGGCGTGCCGACGATCGAGAACGTCATCTCCTCGACTCGCCAAGCGGTGACCTTGGTGACGCAAGACGAGTTCAAGCCCTTCGACTCCAAATACGCGATGCGAACCTTTCGCATGCACTCACTCCCGTGGCCGATGGAGGCACTCGACGAACTAGGAGATGAAGAGGTCGAACTGCGAGTGACGCTCTCCTACTACATCGAGCCGTCAGCATCCCGTCGGGGCTGGCGTCACAAGTTCTCCTATCAGTCGCACGGTCTCCGGTTCGACCTCCAGGCGCCAACGGAAAGCCGCAGGGATTTCCTGGACCGGATGAACACCGCTGCTCTCGACGACGAGACAGGCCGCCCGGGACGGAGCACCGGCCGCGATCAGTGGATTGTTGGCAGCACCAATCGCCATCATGGGTCGCTGCATCAAGATATCTGGGTGGGTACCGCACGTGAGCTCGCCCGAAGCGACGCGCTCGCCGTCTATCCCGTGGGCGGCTGGTGGAAATACCAGAATCTCAGAGACCGCCTTGACGTGCCCGTACGCTACGGGCTCGTGGTCTCGCTACGTACTCGGGGAACCGGCATCGACATCTATACGCCAATCGCCCAGGAGATCGGTGTACCCGTTCAAGCGGTCATCCCGATCTGAACGGTTCGATCTAGTCTTGCCAAGATCGGGCATCGCTGATCCAGTGCGATCCGCTCGCGGCCCCAAAGCAACATCACCCGGCCGTGCCGATGGGTTGCTGTTCGTTTCCGCGCGGGCCGCTCCCAGTGTCACAGTCCCGTCGTGAGGGCGATCTCAGACCACTCAGTCTCTTGAGCGCGCGTGGAGGCCCGCTCCACGCAAGGAGGCCGATGGCTCGCACCGACCAAGGCGCAAGCGGAACGGCCCCTCGAACCAGTTGTTCCAGTGCAACGGTATTGCCGGCGAGATGCAGGCCGCGACCAACGCAAGCAGGACCAACGCAAAGGACCCAGCGGCCATCGTTGCCACACCGCCTGCGACCTGCCAAGCCCACGGTCGTAGCCGCGTCGCTTCCATGGAACGTCTCCACGGGGATCAGCTACAGAATGCAACAAAGAACGGCACCGGCATCGACTGCGGACGTCCTGCTTCAACGGTTGGCTGGCCTGGGCGAGAATCAGCGAGCCCGCGTCGTAGAGGTGGTCGGCGACCTACGTCTCGACAGGTAACGGCGGGTCCGGACGAACCAAGGCGGCGGTCGGGGTGCGGACCCGCGCCGCGTCAGTGTGGTCTGTCCGGTTGCGGGACGTCGGTGCCTTCGTCCGCGCGTCGTGCGTGGGAGCGGGCATGGGCGACGGCGTCGTCCAGCGTGAGGAACAGGTGGCTCTCGTGGCGGAGCTCGTCCAGCACCCCGACGGTGGTCATCAGCTTGCGGTGCCGGGGCTGCACGCCCTTGACCAGGACCGTGATGCCGCGCTGCTCGAGGGCGGCGACAAGCTTTGCCAGCGCCCGCGCTCCGGTGGCATCGACCATGCCAAGCTGGGACAGGCGCAGGATGACGACCAGGACGTTCTCCCGTACCGAGGTATCGGTGACCTCCGTGAGGATCCTGTCCGAGGCTCCGAAGAACATGGCGCCGTCCAGCCGGAAGAGCGCGATGTGCTCGTCACCCTCGTGTGCGACGCCGGGCAGCGGCTCGCGGTGCACGGACGAGGCGTGGGCCAGGCGCCGCAGCGCGAAGAACGCGGCGACGACCAGCCCGATCTGGACTGCCTCGATGAGGTCGAACGCGACAGTGATGGCGGCCGTGACCATGAACGTGGCGGCGTCTGAGCGCGTGGAGCGCACGACCGCGCGGATCGTGCTCGCGCCGATCATGCGGAACGCGGTCACCATGAGCACACCGGCCAGCGCTGCCAGCGGGATGCGGCTGACGGGCCCGGTGGCGAGGTAGATCACGGCGAGGATGACCAGCGCGTGGATGACCGCGGCCAGGCGGGTACGGGCTCCGGAACGCACGTTGACGGCGGTGCGCGCGATGGCGCCGGTGGCCGGCATGCCGCCGAACAGGCCGGAGGCGAGTGAGGCCAGGCCCTGACCCACCAGCTCCCGGTCCGGGTGGTAGACGGAGCCTCCGGGCACCATCGACGCGGCGACCCGGGCGGACAGCAGGGACTCGATGGCGGCCAGTGCCGCGATCGCGACGGCCGCGCCCAGCAGGTCGCCCAGCCCGGTCGCGCTGACGCCGGGCACTGCCGGGACCGGGAGCGCGTCGGGCAGGGCCCCGATGCGGGCGACCGGCGTCCTGGTGACCTCGGCGAGCACTGTGGCGGCCACGACAGCGACCAGCGAGGCGGGGATCGCGGCATGCAGCCGGGGAAGGGCGAGCATGAGTGCGGCGACCAGCGCCACCGTCGCGAGCGACCACAACGTGGTCGCGTCCAGGGCAAGCGCATCGAGGGCTCCGGCGGCGTCGGCGACTGCGCGGGCTGCTGTCACCAGGGTGTTGCCACCGACGGTGGCGGCCTGCCCGATGGCGGCGGGGACCTGTTGCAGGAAGATGATTGCGGCGATCCCGAGGGTGAACCCCTCTACCACCGGCCACGGGATGAAGGTGACCACCCGACCGAGCCGCAGTAACCCGGCAGCCAGGACGATCAGCCCGCCGAGCATCGTGACCAGGGCGACAGAGGGCAGCCCGTACGCGGCCACGACGGGCGCCAGGACGACGGCCATCGCGCCGGTCGGGCCGGAGACCTGGAACCGAGAACCGCCGAACACGGCCGCGACCACGCCCGCGATGACAGCGGTCACCAGCCCTGCGGCCGGCCCGACACCGGAGCTGACACCGAACGCCAGGGCCAGTGGCAGTGCGACTACGCCGACGGTCAACCCGGCGAGCAGGTCGGCCCCGATCGCCCGGGGGCGCGGGTCGTAGTCGTCACGCCGAGGCAGCAGGTCGCGCACGTCCAGCCGGAACAGCACGTCGCGGACCGTCACGGCTTCGCCGTCCTCTCGGCCGTGGGGCTCTTGGCCAGGGCGGCTTCGAGCACGGCCCGGGCGCTTGCGCCGGGCAGTGTCGGCAGATGTTGCGCGGCCGCGAGCCGGTCGGCATCCGTGTCGTGGCCGGCCAGGCGACGCAGCAAGAAGGCGCGGGCGACGACGAGCAGGTCTGCGACCAAGGGCTCGGTCAGCCGGTACAGCACGGCATTGCCCGTGCGGGTCGAGTCCACGACTCCCGCGCGTTTGAGGACCGCCAGGTGCTGGGAGAGCGCAGAGGGTTCAGCACCTGTCACGTCCAGCAGGCGAGAGACCGGGGCGGCCAGGTCCGGGTCGGCCGCGATCACCTCCAGCAGCCGGATGCGGACCGGATGGGCCAGGGCCTTGAACAGCTCTGCCTTGATCGCATACAGCGGCTGCGTATCCACCCCGTGACTTTAGCACTTGCTAAAACCGCTAGGTGATCGTGAACCGACTCCTCCGAGAACACCGACGTCGATGCCCAGCTCACAGCGCTCGCGACGGTGGGACGACGGCCACCGGGCAGGCGGCGTGCTGGATCATGGCCTGGCTGGTCGATCCCAGCAGGAGCCCACGGAATCCACCGCGTCCGCGCGATCCGACCACGACCAGCTGGGCGGTCCTGGCGTGCTCAAGAAGCACGTGGGCCGGGCCGTCGCGGACCACCACCTCTTCGACGGGAACGTCCGGGTGGTGTGCGCGGCCCTCGGCGAGCCACTGACTCAACGTTTCCGACTCGTTCTGCTGGACCAGGTGCCAGTCCGTCGTCAGTTCCCAGACGGTCACGACAGGCAGGTCGCTCCACGCGTGCACGGCTGTCAGGGGTGCACCGCGGAGGGCTGCCGCCTCGAACGCGAAGTCGAGCGCGGCTCGGCTGTTCGGCGATCCGTCCACACCGACCACTACCGGCCCGTCCTGCCGGGGCGCGGTATCCGGATCGGCTCCTCGTACGACCACGACGGGGCAGTGCCCGTGGGTGGCGACCGCCACGGCGATCGATCCGACGACGAGCCCGGCGAACCCGCCGAGACCACGTGAGCCGAGCACCACCAGTCCGGCCGAGGCCGAGCTCGCGATCAGCTGGCCGGCCGCCGATCCACTGACCAGCTGGGTGCTGGTGACGACGCCGGGCGCCACTTCCCGCGCCGCCGCGGAAGCCTCCCTGAGCCACTGGCCACCCTGCTCCACGAGCGCGTCGTGATACGGGACGAGCGATCCCACGTGCAGAGGTGCGACGGGGATCGGCGTCCACACGTGGACCAGCACCAATGGAGCGCGACGGCGGTCAGCTTCCTTGGCCGCCCAGAGCACTGCCTGCGTGGCCGAGGCCGAGCCGTCCACGCCGACCACTACGGGTTGCTGCCCCGTCTGGTTCATGGGGATCCTCTCCTCATGTTCGTCGGGGATCATCGGTGCGCGTCGTGGTGGGCGTGCACGACCACGACCGGGCACGGTGCCGACCGGAGCACGGCGTCAGCCACGCTGCGCAGCATCCGGCCGATCAGCGGCTGGTGCCGACGCCCGCCCACGATGACCAGATCGTCCGGGGTGAGCCCGTACAGCAGCACGGAGGCGGGGTCGCCGCGACGCATCACGATCGTGCAGGCGACCTGCCGGTACTTCTCCGACCACCGCGCCACCCGGTCGGCCAGGTCGGCCTTGGCCGCCTCGCGCCACGAAGCGGCGACGGGGTCCGTCTCCGGGAGAGCCGCGGAGATCGCGTCTGTGTCCGTCACGTGCAGCACCTCCAGGGTGCAGTCACGTACGGCAGCCTCGGCGAACGCGGCGCCCAGCACGTCTGGCTCGTCGTCGCGGTCCACGCCCACCCGGATCCGCCTCGGGTCTCCGGCGGTCGAGCCGGCCGGGATCACGGCGACGGCTCCTGGAGCGGTCGCCGCCAGTGCGGAGGAGGTCGAGCCGAGCACCATGCGGTCGAACTTCCCGAGGCCACGGCGTCCGACCACGACCAGACCGCAGGTCCTGGACCGCCGGCTCAGCTCGTAGGCCGCGTCGCCGGACACCACCTCGACGTCCTGCTCGCCCGGGCGATGCTCCGTGAGCCAGGTGTGTGCCGCCTCAGCGGCCCTGTAGGCCTGATCGCGCATCTCGCCGATCAGACCGCCGATGCCCGGGTCCTGGGTGATCGGCACGCCATAGGTCGCCACGACCGTCAGGCGGGCCTCGTGCAGATCGGCGGCGCGGGCTGCCCAGGCCAGGGCGGCCAGGCTCTCGGCCGACCCGTCGACCCCGACGACAATGCCGTCGTACCAGGTGATGCTCATGATCGTCCTCCTTCGTCTCTCCCAGGACACCAGGCGGCCGATCTCGTCCGGCAGAGACCGGGGACCCGCGGGAGCAGGACCAAGGTCCCAACCGGCTTGCCCCGGTCCGCGCGCGCTACGGTGGCCCCGGGAGGCACACATGGGCTCGGCCGACACCCCACGCGACCGCACCGACCTGCTGCTGGAAGCGGTCGTCACGGTCAGCCGTGGCCTGGATCTGGAGACGGTGCTGCACCACATCGTCGAGACCGCGATCGAGCTCGTCGATGCCCGGTACGGTGCGTTGGGCGTGCTGGGCGACGACGGCCGGATCGCCCGGTTCCTGACCGTCGGCCTGACCGACGAGCAGATCGCCGCGATCGGTCCCTACCCCACGGGGCACGGCGTGCTGGGCGAGCTGATCCGCCACCCCGTGCCGCTGCGCCTGCACGACCTGTCCGCCCATCCCGTCTCGGTCGGTTTCCCCGCGCACCACCCACCGATGCACACCTTCGCCGGGATGCCGCTGCGGGTGCACAGTGCGCCGTTCGGCAACCTCTACCTCACGGACAAGCGCGACGGGGGAGACTTCACGGCCGAGGACGAGCGGGTGCTGGAAGCGCTCGCCTCGGCTGCGAGCGTGGCCATCGAGAACGCGCGTCTGTACGACGTCGCGCAGCTGCGCGAGCGCTGGGCGCGCGCCAACGACCGGATCTCACGCCAGGTCCTGGCCGGATCGTCGCCCGACGAGGTCCTGGCGCTCATCGGCAGCCAGGCACGTGAGGTGGCCAACGCAGACCTCACGGCCGTCTCCGTGCCGGATCCGGACACCGGTCGCCTGCTGCTGCAGACGGCGTCCGGGCTGGGGGCGGAGGACCGGGTGGGTTCGGTCCTGTCGGCCGACGGGACGTTCGCCGCGCTCACGTTCCGCACCGGGGTGCCGATGGTCACCGACGACGCCACGAAGGACGAACGCGCCGAGTTCGCGCTGGACCTGCCGGTCGAGCTCGGCCCGTTGGCCGTATGGCCGCTCGGCGAGCAGGGGCGCGTCCGTGGTGTCCTGGCCGCGGCACGCGTGCGGGGCAGCCAGCCGTTCTCGTCCGTGGTGGTGGAGGCACTGAGCGCCTTCGCCGCGCAGGCCGCCGTCGCGCTGGAGCTCGCCGAGGGACGTGCTGACGCCGAACGGCTCGTCCTGCTCCGTGATCGCGAGCGGATCGCACGGGATCTGCACGACCTGGCGATCCAACGGCTGTACGCGACCGGGCTCTCGCTGCAGCGAGTGGCGCGTACCGCGCCGCCGGAGGTGGCCGCGCAGCTGACGACGGCGGTCGAGGAGGTCGACGAGACGATCGCCCTGGTGCGGACCACGATCTACCGGTTGCAGCCAGGTGAACGGTCCGGTGGTGCCGACGCTCGCCGGGTCGGTCTGCGCTCACGCGTCATCACCGAGGTCGACGTCGCCGCAGTCTCGCTCGGGTTCGCGCCGCGGCTGCGCTTCGAGGGCGCGGTGGACACCCTGGTACCCCCGGACGTCGCCCACCACATCGTCGCGGTCGTGCGCGAGGCGCTGTCGAACGTCGCCCGGCACGCGTCGGCGTCCCGGGCAGACGTGCGGCTGGGTGTGGCCGATGACCTCGTGCTCGTCGTGAGCGACGACGGCACGGGTGTCCCGCCGTCGGCCGCACACAGCGGGCTGCGCAACCTGGCGCAGCGTGCGGACGAGCTCGGCGGGTCACTCCTCATCGAGCCCGTGGACCCGAGCGCTGACCGGGCTGGGACACGTCTGGTGTGGCGGGTGCCGATGCCCACCGACGATTCCCTGGAGGCATGACTCGAGCGTCTTCTCCGGCAGCGCTCAGAGTTGTCCGATCAGGGGCTGTCCGTCTCAGTGTGGCCGGCGTTCGTCCTGTTCGAGGCGGTCGGCGAGGACGGCGGCCTGTGCCCGCCGTTCGAGGCCGAGCTTGGCGAAGATGCTGGAGACGTAGTTCTTGACGGTCTTCTCGGCGAGGAACAGCTCGGCGCCGATCTGCCGGTTGGTCAGGCCGTGCCCGATCAGGCCGAGGATGCGGCGCTCCTGGTCGGTCAGGCCGGAGAGCGGGTCGGGCTCGTGGTGGGCGCCCTCGCGGATGCGTTCCATGACACGGGCCGCGGCGCGCGGGTCGAGCATGGACCCGCCCGAGGCGACGGTCAGCACCGCCTGGACGAGGTCGGTCCCGCGGACCTGTTTGAGGACGTAGCCGGCGGCTCCGGCGAGGATCGCGTCGTAGAGGGCCTCGTCGTCGGAGAACGAGGTGAGCATGAGGCACGCGAGGTCCGGCATGCGGGAGCGCAGGTCGCGGCAGACGGTGACGCCGTCACCGTCGGGCAGCCGGACGTCCAGCACCACGACGTCGGGGGCGAGGGCGGGGACGCGGGCGAGCGCCTCGCGGGCGGTACCCGCTTCACCGATGACGCGCACGCCGGGCTCTGACTCCAGCAGGTCGGCGACGCCGCGGCGGACCACCTCGTGGTCGTCCACGAGGAACACGCGTACGTCCCGGTCCATGGGTCCCACCGTAGCTGTGGTGCCCGTCCCGGTCACTACCGGGACGGGCACCGCGGGGCCGGAGCTCATCGCAGGACGGGGAACCGCTTGACCAGCGGCAGCCGGGCCCACTGCTTGCCGAGGCCGATCGTGTCACCGGCCAGGAAGGCGGCGAGCCCGATCAGCAGGACCGCGTCGACCAGGTGGTAGTCCACGAAGGGGTTGTTCTCCAGCGGCAGCGAGGCCATCCACATCAGGAGCATGAGCAGCGCACCGGCGCCGGCCGCGATCCGCATCCCGATGCCGAGCGCGAGGGCGAGGCCGATGCCGAGCAGGCCGAGCATGAACAGCCAGTCGATGACGGCGTTGCCGGCCAGGGAGCCGAAGAATCCGGCGAACGGACCCTCGACGCCGCCGAGGTAGCCCTCGGTCGGGGAGCCGCCGTTGATCCAGGCGCGCTCGGTGGGGGTGCCGAGGCCCCAGCCGAAGAGCTTGTCGCCGAACGCCCAGAGGAGCTCGACGGCGAGGAGCAGCCGGACGCCCGCGAAGCTGTACCGGGCGACCGCCGTGCTCGTGACGGTGGTGGCGGCCGAGGCGGCACGCTCACGCGCGACCGGCCCGTGCGCCGCCGGTGCGGAGTGGCTGATGGAGCTCATGATGTTCCTCCTGGGGATGCGCCGGAACGGTTCCGGCTGCCTGTTACCACGGTCCCGCGAACGATGTGGACGGGTGCAGGGCCACCTGGCTCCTGTCGGTAGGACCTTGGTCCCGCGCCGGGACGGGCCGATGGCCCTGGGCGGCGTCTACCAGGTGGAGTCGCCGCGGATGACGGCGTCGGACCCGCCGTCGACGAAGATGACCTGGCCGCACAGGTGCGAGTTCTTCTCGCTGACGAGCCAGGTCAGGAGGTGCGCCGGGACCTCGGGCCGCATGAAGCCGTTCAGCGGCATGGGTACCAGGGCGGACATGGCCGCGCGCTGGATCTCCGTACCGATCATGTTCGCGACCATGGGAGTCTCGACGACTCCCGGCGCGATGGCATTGAGCGGGATCCCTGCACCCGCCCACTCCTTCCCGGGAGCCGCGCGGCGCAGCCACCGGCACAGGGCCACCTTGCTGCTGGCATAGATCAGGTCGTTCTGCCGCGCCTCGACGAGCTTGACGGCGCGCTCCATCGCGCCGGCTTCGTCGCCGGCCAGGCACAGGTCCACCAGCTCCGCATCCGACGGCATGAGGCTGGCCATCGATGCCGTGGCGACCGCGCGAGGGGCTCGCGAGCCGGCGAGCAAGGGCTGCAGCCCCTCCAGCGTCGCGACCGTGCCGAAGAAGTTGACCGCGACGTCGTCCGGGGTCTGGTGTGCCACCCCGGCGTTGGCGACGATGCCGTCGATGTGGTCCCGGCGTGCCCGTAGCTCCTCCACCATCGTGGCCCGGCCGTCCCGGGTGCGGAGGTCAGCCTCGATCTCGGCGTCGTGGAGGTCCACGCCGATGGCCCGGTCGCCGCGCTGTTCGAGCAGCCGCAGGGTCGCGCGGCCGATTCCTGAGGCCGAGCCGGTGACGACGATGGTGCGCATGATGGTTCCTCCGTGTCGTGCGTCGTGCCGATCCCGGCAGCTCACCGGGCGTCTTTCACGCTAGGCAGCCGGTTCCGGCATCGTCCTGTGCCGTCGGTCCCGATGCCTCGGGTCATTGGTCCCTGGTGTGCGTGCCCGCCCGCGCGAAACGCTGGGGAGCACGCTCGTCCTTCCGCAACGGGAGGGGAACCGATCGACAGGAGCACCGCCATGACCCACACCTGGAAAGTCACCATCCGCCTGTTCGACGCGGACGACATCGAGCGGGACGGCACTCTCACCGCCGCGCACGCCGTGCTGACCACGTCGAGCGGGACGTCGCTCGAAGGCCATGGACGCGCCCGGCGCAACCCGGACGACCCCCAGGTCCGCGAGATCGGCGAGGAGCTGGCCGCCGCGCGTGCCTTGCGGGACCTGGCAGACCGGCTGCTGCGGGCGACGTCGGACGACATCGCGCAGATCGAGCACCGCCCGGTCCGGCTGCACCCGTGACCTCAGGTACCTCGTCCCGACCCAGCCGCCCGTCGTCCGTCTCGTCGACGGCCTCCGATCCGTCCGACCCGTCGGTGCGGGAGGCGGCCGACGTCGCTCGCGAGCTCGGCGTCGATCCCGCCGTCGGGATGGACGACGCCGCGGCCGCCCGCCGTCTGGCGGCCGACGGCCCGAACGAGCTGCGGTCCAAGCCAGCCGTGCCGCTCTGGCGCAAGGTCCTCGAGCAGTTCCGCGACCCGTTGGTGGCCCTGCTGCTGGTCGCCGTGGCCATCTCGGTCACCGTCTGGTGGGTCGAGGGTGCCGACGGTGTGCCCGTGGACGCCGTCGTGATCGCGGCGATCATCCTGCTCAACGCCGTGCTCGGGCTCGTCCAGGAGAGCAAGGCCGAGAACGCCGTCGCGGCACTCCGGTCCATGACGGAGGCGATGTCCACCGTGCTCCGGGACGGCCGTCGGGTCACCGTGCGGTCCGCCGAGCTGGTGCGCGGGGACGTGCTCGTGCTGACCGAGGGCGACGCCGTCGGCGCCGACGCGCGTCTGCTGAGCGCGACCGCGCTGCGTGTCCAGGAGTCGTCGCTGACCGGTGAGAGCGAGGCGGTCCTCAAGGACGCCGCGGCCCTCGCGGCCCCCGCGCCGCTGGGCGACCGGTTCGACATGGTCTACAAGGGCACCGCGGTCGCCCAGGGCGTCGGCAGGGCCGTCGTGGTGGCCACCGGCATGGGCACGCAGATGGGTGCCATCGCGCAGCTCCTCGACGCCACCGAGGAGGAGGTCACCCCGCTGCAGCGGGAGATCTCGCGCGTCGGCAAGGTGCTGGGCCTCACGGTGATCGGCATCGCCGTCGTCGTGATGGTCCTCGCGGTCCTGGTCAACGACGTGCGCTCGGCGGCCGACCTCGTCACCGTCCTGCTGCTCGGCGTCTCGCTCGCCGTGGCCGCCGTCCCCGAGGGGCTGCCCGCCATCCTGTCGGTCGTCCTGGCCGTCGGGGTGCAGACCATGGCGCGCCGGAACGCCGTGGTCAAGAAGCTGCACTCCGCGGAGACGCTCGGTTCGGCGTCGGTGATCGCGTCGGACAAGACCGGCACCCTGACCAAGAACGAGATGACGATCCAGCGGGTCGTCACGGCCTCCGGCGAGGTCACGCTCACCGGCGTCGGCTACCGGCCCGACGGCGAGGTGTGGACCGGCCCGGACGACGACGCCGCCGCCGGGGAGCTCATCGACGAGGTGCTCGTGCGGGAGGTGACCATGGTGCTGGGCGGCGGCTCGCTGGCCAACGACGCCCAGCTCGTCGAGCACGACGGCGAGTGGACGGTGCAGGGCGACCCGACCGAGGCCGCGTTCCTCGTCGCGGCGCACAAGCTCAGCGGCACCGTCGACCGGGTGGCCGGCTTCGAGCGGCGCGGCGAGGTCCCGTTCACGTCCGAGCGCAAGCTGATGTCCGCGCTGGTGGACCCGCCGGGCGACGGCGCCTGGGCGCTGGTCACCAAGGGGGCGCCCGACGTGCTCCTGACGCGCTGTACCGACGTCCAGGTCGGTGAGGAGACGGTGCCGCTCGACGACGAGCGCCGGGCCGCCGCGCTCGCCGCCGTCGAACGGCTCTCCCGGCAGGCGTACCGGACCCTCGGTGTCGCCTACCGGCGGGTCGACGAGGGCATCGGGCCCGAGGGGCTGGAGGAGCACGAGTCCGGCCTGGTGTACCTCGGGGTGGTGGGCATCATCGACCCGCCACGGCCCGAGGTCACCGCGGCGGTGGCGGAGGCCCACCGGGCGGGCATCCGCGTCATGATGATCACCGGCGACCACCCGATCACCGCCCTCCGGATCGCGGGCGACCTGGGCATCGTGGAACCCGGGGCCCGGGCCGTGACCGGCGTCGAGCTGGACGGCCTCGACGCCGCGGGCCTGCGCGAGACGGCGCGCACCGTCTCCGTGTACGCGCGCGTGGCACCGCAGAACAAGCTGCAGATCGTCGACGCGCTCCAGGCCGACGGGCACGTGGTCGCCATGACCGGCGACGGCGTGAACGACGCCCCCGCCCTGAAGACCGCCGACATCGGCGTGGCCATGGGCGTCACCGGCACGGAGGTGACCAAGGAGTCGGCCAAGATGATCCTCGGTGACGACAACTTCGCCACCATCGTGGCCGCCGTGCGCCAGGGCCGGATCATCTTCGACAACATCAAGAAGTTCCTGCGCTACCTGCTGTCGTCCAACATGGGCGAGGTCGCCACGGTGCTGCTCGGGGTCGTGCTCGCCGGGGTCGTCGGGCTGGACGGAGCCGCCGGCGGCGAGGCCGTCGTCGTCCCCCTGCTCGCCACTCAGATCCTGTGGATCAACCTCGTCACGGACTCCGGGCCGGCCCTTGCCATGGGCGTGGATCCCGAGACGGACGATGTCATGGCCCGGCCCCCGCGCGGAGCGCACGAGCGCATCATCGATGCACGCATGTGGACCGGCGTCCTGAGCATCGGGCTCGTCATGGGCGTGGCCACCCTGGCGACCATCGACATCTTCCTGCCGGGCGGCCTGGTCGAGGGCAGCGACGACCTCACCGTCGCCCGCACCGCCGGGTTCACCACCCTCGTCCTGGCTCAACTGTTCAACGTGCTCAACTCCCGGTCGGAGACCACGAGCGCGTTCCACCGGATGTTCGCGGGCCGCTGGCTCTGGGGTGCGATCGGGCTGGGCGTGGCGCTCCAGGTCGCGGTCGTGCAGGTGCCGTTCCTCCAGGTCGCGTTCGGCACCGCGGGGCTCGACCTGGCGCACTGGGGCGTCGCGGTCGCCATGGCCTCGTCCGTGCTCTGGTTCGACGAGCTCCGCAAGCTGCTCTGGCGGACGCGGCACCCCCGTGCGGTTGCTTAGGCGTGTCGGGTGACGCCTACGCGAGGGACAGGAAGAGCTTCTCGAGCTTCTGCAGGTCGGCCGTGCCGTTTTCCTCGTCGGCGAGGCACTGCTTCAGCCCCGAGGAGATGACGGCGAAGCCCGCGCGGTCGAGCGCCTTCGAGACGGCGGACAGCTGCGTCACGACATCCGCGCAGTCCGCGCCGTCGTCCACCATGCGCACCACGGCGGCGAGCTGGCCCTGGGCGCGCTTGAGCCGGTTGGAGACCTTTCGCATCTCGTTCGGATCGAGTTCCACGAGCGGCCCTCTCAGCGTCCGAAGATCCGGGACAGGAACGAGCCCTTTGCAGACTCCTCGGCGTGTCCCTGGCACTGGTCACGGCGCGGCACGCCGGCCATCACCTGGTCGACGTGCTGACCGCAGCCGGCCCACGTCGTCCTGCCGCACGTCTTGCATGTCACAGCCCTGCACACGGTGTCTCCCTCGCTCGGTTGCTCGGAATAATACCCCCTGGGGTATTATTCGTGTCAAAGCCAAGGAGGACCACATGAAGATCGTCATCGTCGGGGGAGTCGCCGCGGGCATGTCGGCGGCCACCCGGCTGCGCCGCCTGGCCGAGGACGCGGAGATCGTCGTCCTGGAGGCCGGTGACCACGTCTCGTACGCCAACTGCGGGCTGCCGTACTACGCGGGCGGAGTCATCCAGGACCGCGAGGCGCTGCTGCTGCAGACGCCGGAGTCACTCGCGGCGCGGTTCCGCCTCGACGTGCGCATCCGCAGCCAGGTGACAGGTGTCGACGCCGCGGCGCACACCGTGACCGTGCGCGACGCCGGAACGGGTGACGAGTACGTCGAGGCCTACGACCACCTCGTGCTGAGCCCTGGTGCCCGACCGGTCGTGCCGCCGGTTCCCGGCATCGAACGTGCGCTCGTGCTGCGTGACGTCGCCGACGCCGACCGGCTTGTCGACGTGGTGGACGGCGTGCGCACGGCCGTGGTCATCGGTGGCGGCTTCGTCGGCCTGGAGGTCGTGGAGAACCTCGTCCGCCGCGGTCTGACCGTCACCCTCGTGGAGCTCGGTGACCAGGTGCTCCCACCGCTGGACCCGGAACTGGCCGTGCGCGTCCGCGACGAGCTCGAGGCGCACGGCGTCGATGTCCGCACGTCCACGCAGGTCTCCGCGCTCACGCCCGACACAGCGGTCCTTGCGGACACCGCTGGGACCGACGTCGGCAAGGTGTCCGCGGACCTGGTCGTGGCCGCGGTCGGTGTCCGGCCCGACACGGAGCTGGCGACCCTGGCCGGCGCCGCCCTGGGCCCGCGCGGCGGCATCCTGGTCGACGAGGACCTGCGCACCTCGGTGCCGGACGTCTTCGCGGTCGGTGACGCCGGGGTGAAGCGTGACGCGTTCGCGGTGGAGGGAGAGCCGGAGCCGTTCGCGCTCATCCCGCTCGCGAACCTCGCCAACCGGCACGGTCGGCACGTCGCGGACGTGATCCTCGGCCGGACCGGCATGCGACCGTCGATCGGCACCGCCGTGGTGGGCGTGTTCGACCTGACGGCCGCCGCGGTGGGACGCAACGAGAAGCGGCTGCGGGCCGAGGGCCGCCCCTACCGTGCGATCCACACCCACCCGAGCCAGCACGCCGGCTACTACCCGGGCGCCGTCCCGCTGGCGCTCAAGCTCCTCGTCGACCCGGACACCGACCAGATCCTCGGTGCCCAGGCGGTCGGCCGCGACGGCGTCGACAAGCGCATCGACGTGCTGGCCACAGCCATCGCCGGAGGGCTGACCGCGTCCGACCTCGCGGACCTCGAGCTCGCCTACGCGCCCGCCTACGGGTCCGCCAAGGACCCGGTCAACATGCTCGGCTACGTCGCGGACAACCTCCGCACCGGTGAGACCCGCAGCCTCCAGTGGCACGAGCTCGACGAGCTCGTCAGCCGCGGCGCAACGCTCGTGGACGTCCGGACCGCTGCCGAGCGCGCGCGCGGCACCATCGAGACCACGATCGGCGGCGCACGCCGCCAGGCGCGCAACATCCCGCTCGACGAGCTCCGTGCCCGCGCGCACGCCGAGATCCCGACCGGGGTGCCCGTGGTCGTGCACTGCCAGGTCGGGCAGCGCGGGCACACCGCCGCCCGGCTGCTCACCCAGCTGGGCTACGACGTGCGCAACCTGGACGGCGGCTACCTCACCTGGCGTGACGCCGTCCGAGCGACGCCTGCACCAGCGCGCGACGACCACGAGATACCGCAAGAGCCCAGCACCACTGTGAGGAGCACACGATGAGCTACGGCATCACCACCCGTGTCCACCGGCCCTTCGAGGACACCGTCCAAGCGGTCCGCGAGGCGCTCGCCGAGCAAGGGTTCGGCGTCCTGACCGAGATCGACATGGCGGCGACCATGCGGAAGAAGCTCGACGTCGCCATCAGGCCCCACGTCATCCTCGGAGCCTGCAATCCGCCCCTTGCGTACCGCGCGCTCCAAGCCGAGGAGTCCATAGGACTGCTGCTGCCGTGCAACGTGGTCGTGCGGGACGAGGGCGACGGCACGACGACCGTCGAGGTCCTGGACCCGCAGATCATGGTCGGTGTCACCGGCAACTCGGCGCTGTCCGCGGTCGCGGACGAGGCGGGAGAGCGTCTCCGCGCGGTCATCGGCGTGATCGCCGAGGGCTGATCGCGCGGCGGGACGAACCCGCGACCTTCGGCCCGGCCCGGCAGGACCAACGCCCCTGCCCGCGCCGGGCCGGACCTGCGAAGACTGGAGGCATGACAGAGCGCATCGTGATCCTGGGTGGCGGAACCGGCGGCACGCTGGCGGCCAACCGGCTGCGGCGCAGGCTCGGCGACGGCGTGGAGATAACCGTCGTCGACCGGGACGACGAGCACGTCTACCAGCCCGGGCTGCTGTTCCTGCCCTTCCGTCCGGCCGGCGCGGGCAGCCTCGTCCGGTCCCGCCGCCGTCAGCTGCACGCCGGCGTCGGCTACCACCGGGCCGGCGTCCGGCAGGTCGACGTCGACCACGACCGCGTGCACCTGGACGACGGTGCGACGCTGCCCTATGACGTGCTGGTGATCGCCACGGGCGCCCGGCTCCTGCCCGAGGAGACCGACGGCCTGACGGGCCCGGGCTGGGGCGAGTCGGTACACACCTTCTACGACTACGCCGGCGCCACGGCGCTCGCCGGTGCGCTGTCTCGCTTCCAGGGCGGCCGACTGGTGGTCGACGTGGTGGACCTGCCGATCAAGTGCCCGGTCGCACCGCTGGAGTTCTGCTTCCTCGCGGACTGGTACTTCCGGGACCGCGGTATCCGCGACAAGGTCTCGTTGACGTACGTGACCCCGCTGGACGCGGCCTTCACCAAACCGGTCGCGGCCCAGGCGCTGGCAGGCCTGCTGGCCGAGAAGGGCGTCGAGCTGGTGACCGAGTTCAACACCGGCACCGTCTACGGCGCGGACGGCGGCTCGGGCCGTCGTCTGGTGTCGTTCGACGGCCGCGAGGTGCCCTTCGACCTGGCGGTCGTCGTGCCACTGCATGGCGGGGCGGCCTACGTCGACGCCTCGCCGGGGCTGGGCGACGAGCTCGGCTTCGTACCCACCGACCCGCACACCCTGCAGTCCACGGTGCGGCCGAACATCTTCGTCATAGGCGACGCCACGGCGCTCCCCGCGTCCAAGGCCGGTTCGGTCACTCACTTCGAGGGCGAGACGCTCGTGCGGAACGTCGCCCGGTTCCTCGCCGGCCAGGAGCTGGTGGCCGGGTTCGACGGGCACGCCAACTGCTTCGTCGAGCCGGGCTCCGGCAAGGCGCTGCTCATCGACTTCAACTACGACACCGAGCCGTTGCCAGGTCACTACCCGGCGGCCGTAGGGCTGCCCCTGCTCAAGGAGTCACGGCTCAACCACCTCGGCAAGCTGATGTTCGCCTGGCTGTACTGGCACAGCCTGCTGCCCGGGAGGGACATTCCCGGAGTCGGCTCCGCCATGCCGCGGGCGGGCAAGCACGATGCCGTGAACAGCGGCTGACCAGGCCTGAACCGGTCGGACGACGACGAGAACGAGGCGACGCGACATGCCGAACGTGACCTATGCGGGCACCCAGGTGTCCGTGAACGACGAAGGGTTCTTCACCGACCCCGAGCAGTGGCGCGAGGACATGGCGCCGGAGATAGCTCGCGAGGCCGACATCGACCCGCTGACCGAGCAGCACCTGCGCGTCGTCAAGCACGTGCGCCACGAGTACGAGGAGAAGGGCTCCGGCCCGACCGTCCGCGCACTGGGCAAGAGCTCCGGCGTCGGTGTCAAGGAGCTCTACGAGCTCTTCCCCAAGGGCCCGGCCAAGCTGGCGGCGAAGATCGCCGGCGTCCCGAAGCCCCGCGGCTATATCTGAAGACCACGAACGACCGGAAGGACGGTGTGTCATGGCAGGCGACGGCAGGATCGAGAAGGTCTCGATCATCATCTCCAAGGGCTCGCTCGAGGGCATCTACCCGGGGCTGATCATGGCCAACGGCGCTCGCGCCGAGGGGATGGAGGCGAACCTGTTCTTCACCTTCTTCGGTCTCGATGCGATCCACAAGGACCGGTACGAGCACATCAAGCTGGCCACGGTGGGCAACCCTGGTCTGCACCTGCCGACCTGGGTGGGCAGCGTGCCCGGCGTCTCCGCGGCGATGACCCGGTACATGGCGCGGAAGATGGACAGGCTCGACATCCCGCCGATCGCCGAGTTCGTCGAGATGATCGCCGACACCGGCGCGGGACTGTACGCGTGCCAGGCCTCGGTCGACCTGTTCGGATTCGCCAGGGACGACTTCATCGGCCAGGTCAAGGACGTCATCACGGTCGGTGAGTTCTACGACCTCGCGGCCGGCGGCCAGATCGTCTTCACGTGACCCGATCTCAACGGAGGAAACCGCCATGCGTGCCCTGATCGTATACGAGTCCATGTTCGGGAACACCCGGGCTGTCGCGCGAGCCATCGCGGAAGGGATCGAGGCGTCGATGCATGCCGACATCCTCGAGGTGGGCGCGGCGCTCGACAGCGTGCCCCAGGACGTCACACTGCTGGTCGTCGGCGGGCCGACGCATGCGTTCAGCATGTCCTGGCCGTCGACCCGACGGGACGCCGCCGGTCGAGCACCCTCCGTCATCTCACGCGAGCGCGGGATCCGCGAGTGGCTCGGGGCGCTTCCAGGCGTGATGGCCGGGTCCAGGACCGAGGCCACCACGTTCGACACACGGGCGACGTCACACCTCACCGGTTCTGCCGCACGAGCGGCCAGCCGCCGGCTCGACCGGCTCGGCTACCCCCTTGTCGCCGCTCCCGTGAGCTTCCGGGTCGCCAGTCTCACCGGTCCTCTTGCGGGCGGGGAGCTCAATCGAGCTCGAACCTGGGGCGGGGCACTGGGCTCGGAGGTAGCGGCCCGCCGGGCCAGCAACATCTCCTGAGCCTCGGTACGTCGTGGCGCGGCCGTCCGGTACCTGCCACGACGCGCCGCCGACTTGGCTACCCGGGATCGTGGGCGGCCACCCCTGGAACGGACCTGCGCGGTGTGCGCTTCTGCGTCGCGCTGTACCCCAGCCGCATGAGCATCTGCGGTGCCCCGTCGAGCGACAGGACCTGGCGCAGGTCATGACGAGTCGTCGGGTTCTCCAGGACCGTGGTCGCGAACGACGCGTGGACGAAGTAGGTGGTGGCGACCAGCAGGACATGCTGCAATGCCTGGCCCGCCGTCACCCAGTCCCGGGCGGAGTCACCGGCGGTCGAGAGAACCGCCAACGTCGACCGTTGCTCAAACGGCACGCTGCCGGTGCTGGCATGGAACTGTCGCACCGGAGCCTGGTCGTCGTCGGCGGCAGGACCGAGCAGGTCCTGCGGGACGCCGTCGTCGCGCCCAGGGTCGGTGGTGGTCCATGCCTCCTCCTCGGCGCGGGCTGCTGGGTCCTCGGCGGCGAGCGCCTCCGCTCTGCGCACCAGCCCGAGCACGTCCTCGCGTACCGGCTCCGAGGGCTGGATCAGTCGCAGCTCCGCTCCTTCGTCCCGAGCTGCTTGCAGGATGGACATCAGCACGTCCGTGAACAGTGGCTGGTCGTCGAAGGGGACTCGTGACGTCGTGCGCCGCTCGATCGCCACGGACAGCTCGAGCTCGTCCGTGTTCGGAGCAGGGCCCGGTTCGAGCTCGATCTCGGCCACCAGGAGCTCGTCGTCCGGGTCCGGCAGGACCTTGACGACGGCTGTCAGCGAGTCCCGCCGAGCGGCCGTCCTCGCATTGAACAGGAATGCCCCGCAGCTGATCAGCATCTCCCTGCCGTGCGGGTCGGAGTGCCGCAGCTGACGCGCGGCGTCCGCGCGCAGGAGCACGGTGTTGCCCGTGACGTCCACCTGCCACGGCTGGGTGTTGTAGACGCTCGGGGCCCTCGCTGCTGCCCTCAAGATCCGCTCGACCCGCGAGTCGACGATGCCCATGATGTCTCTCCCTTCAGCTGACCGTCCGGATCGCACCGGTCCGGGCTGCCCTTCCCGCAGGATTGCGTTGGGGCTCAGCGGGCGATGTACCCGCCGTCGACGTAGAGCTCGGCGCCGGTGACGAAGGATGCGTCGTCGCCGGCGAGATACGCCGCGGCGGCCGCGACCTCCTCCGGCCGGCCCAGGCGACCCATCGGGGTCAGATCGACCATGGCGGTCTCGAACGCGGTGCCCCTGGCCGCGTCGAGGATCGGCGTGTCGATGAACCCCGGGTGGATCGAGTTGACCCGGACCCCGGCTCGCGCCCAGGCCAGCGCCACGTTCTTGGTGAGGGTGCGCACCGCACCCTTGGCTGCGTGGTACGCCGGCGACGTACCCAGTCCACCACTGGTGCCGAAGATCGAGCTGATGTTGATCACCGAACCGTGACCCGACGCCTTGAGCTGTTCCGCGGCGGCCTTCGTCCCGAGGAACACACCGGTCTGGTCCACCGAGATCGTGCGTTCGTACTGGTCCAGGGTCGTGTCCTCGATGGTGCCGAGGTCGCCGATGCCGGCGTTGTTGACCAGCACGTCCAGTCCACCGAACTCGGACACGGCACGTTCCACCGCCACGGTCCACGCGCTCTCGTCGGCCACGTCATGGTGCACGAAGACCGCTCGGCCACCCTTCTCGACGATCTCGTCGGCGACCTTCTGACCCTCGTCGTCCTGGATGTCGGTGACCAGCACCGCAGCGCCCTCCGCGGCGAGCCGTAGCGCGATTGCGCGACCGATGCCGCTCGCACCACCGGTGACCAGCGCAGTTCTGTCGTTCAGGCGATTCATGACCGATCACTCCCTCGGGCCGCTCGACCGCGGTCGCGGCCGGCAATCTCAGTCTTCGTCGCACGGTTCACGCGAGGCAGGGCCGAACGTCCCGCCGACCCGGGCCGGACGGCCCTGATGTCCCCGGGCCCGGGCGAGGAAGGTGGACAGCACAGGAGGTAACAGCGATGCGTGCACTCGTGGTCTATGAGTCCATGTTCGGCAACACGGAAGAGATCGCGCGGGCGATCGGGGAGGGGATCGAGGCGTCGATGCGCGCCGATGTCGTCGAGGTGGTGCTGCGCCCGACACGGTGCCGGCCGACGTCACACTGCTGGTCGTCGGCGGGCCGACCCACGCCTTCAGCATGTCCTGGCCCACGACCCGGCGCGACGCCGCCCAGCGGGCCACGACCCTCGTCTCCCGCGACCGCGGTATCCGCGAGTGGCTCGGCAGCCTTCCGGCCGCGACGGCAGACACGGCGGCGACGACGTTCGACACCCGGGTGACCTCGCGGGTCACCGGCTCCGCGGCGCGCGCGGCGAGCCACCGGCTGGCCCGGCTGGGCTACCACCTCACGGCAGCCTTCACCAGCTTCCGGGTCACGGATGTCGCCGGTCCTCTGGTCGACGGTGAGGTCGATCGCGCACGTGACTGGGATAGGGCCCTGGGCTCCGAGGTCGCGGCGCGCCGGCCCAGCAGACCGAGCTCCTGACCTCCCCGGTGAAGGGACACGACATGGCCGCGCCGCGCCGCGCAGTGCTGGACCTCGGGCTCGTCGACGCCGTGGTGCTCGACACGGACGGCGTCATCACGGACACCGCTCGCACTCACGCAGCCGCCTGGAAGCGCGCGTTCGACGAGCTCCTGCGGGACCAGGGCCGTGGGGCCGGCGCCGACCTGCCACCGTTCGACATCGACTCCGACTACCCGCGCTTCGTCGACGGCCGGTCACGCGAGGACGGCGCTCGCGGCTTCCTCGCGTCACGCGGGATCGTGCTGCCGGAGCAGGCCGCCGATGGCACCGAGTCGCTCGAGTCGCTCCTTGAGCGGAAGAACCGATACTTCCTCGACGAGGTCCGACACGGGGTCCATGCGTTCCCCTCCACCGTGGCCCTCCTGCGCACGCTACGGGACCGCGGAACCGGGATCGCGGCCGTCTCGGCCAGCCGCAACTGTGGGTCGGTGCTGCGCGCCGCTGGTGTGGACGCCCTGGTCGACGTGCGGGTGGACGGCCTCGACGCAGCTCGGCTCGGGCTCCCCGGCAAGCCGGAACCGGCTCTGTTCCTCGAAGCCGCGCGGCGCCTGACGGTGGCTCCGCGCAGGTGTGCGCTGGTCGAGGACGCCCTGGTCGGGATCGAGGCCGGCCACCGGGGCGGGTTCGGGCTGGTGGTCGGGGTTGACCGGCACCACCGGATCGGCGACGACATGGCGGACAGGGGAGCGCACATCGTCGTCGACGATCTCGCCGACCTCACCGTGACCGGGAGGCGCGATGGAACACGCGATGCTTTCGTATGAGGGCTTCGACCCGGCGGCAGAAGGCCTGCGGGAGGCCCTGTGCACCCTGGGGAACGGCTACGTCGCGACCCGCGGCGCCGCACCCGAGTCGCACGCCGACGACGTCCACTACCCGGGCACCTACTTCGCCGGCTGCTACGACCGGCTGACGTCGACGGTCGCCGGGCGCAGCGTCGAGAACGAGGACCTCGTCAACGCGCCGAACTGGCTGCCACTGACGTTCTGCACGCCCGGGCAGGGCTGGCTGGACCTCACCGGGGGGCTGGTCCTGGACCACCGGCAGGATCTCGACACCCGGCGCGGGCTGCTGACCCGGCGGACCCGGTTCCGCGACGCGCTCGGCCGCGTGCTCGCGGTCACCCAGCGGCGGCTCGTGTCGATGCACGACCCCCACGTGGCCGCCCTGGAGACGACGTTCGTGGCGGAGAACTGGTCAGGAACCCTCGAGGTGCGTGCGAGCCTCGACGGGCGGGTGACCAACTCCGGGGTCGCGCGCTACCGGGACCTGGACGGCGGGCACCTCGTCCCCGTCGCGGAGGGCTACGACAAGGACGAGGGAGTGGCCTGGCTGCAGGTCCGCACCGCTACGTCGCAGATCCGGATCGCAGAGGCGATGACGGTTTCGGCCACGGGTCCGTCGGTGACCGCTACCTACGAGCACGACGTCGGTGAGCCGGCCGTGCGGCTGTGGCCCGAGCTCGCGGAGGGTGTGCCCCTGACGGTCGAGAAGCGGGTGGCGATGTACACGTCGCAGGACCGGGCGATCTCCGAGCCCTTCGACGCAGCGCGCCGGCACGCGGCACGGCTCCCGTCCTTCGACGAGCTCCTGGCGGACCACGTCCGCGCCTGGGACCGGCTGTGGCAGGAGAGCGCCGTCGTCGTACCGGGCGAGGCGCAGCAGGCGCTGGACCTGCACGTCTTCCACCTGCTGCAGGTCCTATCCGAGCACACGGCGCAACTCGACGTCGGCATGCCCGCCCGCGGTCTGCACGGCGAGGCGTACCGGGGGCATGTCTTCTGGGACGAGCTGTTCGTGTTCCCGTTCCTGCTGCTCCGCCTGCCGCACGTGGCGCGGTCGCTGCTCATGTACCGGTGGCGGCGTCTGCCGCAGGCCCGCCGCGCGGCGTCCGACGCCGGCTACCGGGGTGCCATGTATCCCTGGCAGAGCGGGAGCGACGGCCGGGAGGAGACGCAGCGGATGCACCTGAATCCCGCGTCCGGCCGGTGGCTCGAGGACCACACGGATCTGCAGCGGCACGTCGGGATCGCCGTGGCGCACAACGTGTGGCAGTACTACGAGGCGACCGGCGACCTGGAGTTCATGCGCGACCACGGCATCGAGATGCTGGTGGAGATCGCCCGGTTCTGGTGCAGCCTGGCGACGTACGACGCCGGGGCGGATCGGTACGACGTCCGCGGCGTCGTGGGGCCGGACGAGTACCACGATCGCTATCCAGATGCCGACCGGCCTGGCATCGACAACAACGCGTACACGAACGTGATGGTCGCCCGGGTGCTGAGAAATGCGCTGGACTCGCTCGCGCTGCTCTCCGCGCCGGAGGGGGACGCGCTGCGCCGCCGGCTCCGGCTGGACGAACGCGAGACGGAGCTGTTCGACCACGTCAGCAGGCGGATCCGCGTCGTGTTCCACGCCGACGGTGTGATCAGCCAGTTCGAGGGCTACGACGAGCTCACGGAGCTGGACTGGCCGGCCTACCGATCGCGCTACGGCGATATCCGGCGGCTGGACCGGATCCTCGAGGCGGAGGACGACGCCGTCAGCCGCTACCAGGTGTCAAAGCAGGCAGACGTCCTGATGCTGGTGTTCCTGCTCGGCGAGGACGGTGTGCGCGGGGCGCTGGGATCGCTCGGGTACGAGCTCGACCATGCCGCGCTGAGCCGCACGGTGGACTACTACCTGGCGCGCACCAGCCACGGCTCGACGCTGAGCGCGGTCGTGCATGCCTGGGTCCTCGCCAGCCGGGACCGCAGCGCCTCCTGGCGGTTCTTCCGCGAGGCACTCGACAGCGACATCGCCGACGTCCAAGGAGGGACGACCGCCGAAGGGATACACCTCGGCGCGATGGCCGGCGCCGTCGACCTGGTCCAACGCTGCTACACCGGCCTGACTCTCACCGGTGGCGTGCTCCGGCTGTACCCGCGGCTGCCCGCGGAGCTTGATGCACTGGAGCTCCGGCTCCGTTACCAGGACCACTGGGGCGTCACGGTGCGGTGCGACCACGACGGCGCACGTATCGGTCTGTCCCGGTCGCGGCAGCGGCCGATCACCGTCGCGCTCGACGGCGGGGAACGTGCGCTGGCGCCGGGGGAGACCTGGGCGGTGCGTTGGAGCGACCTCGACGAGTACGACGGAACGGAGGGCACGTGACCATGCGCGTATTCCGCGGCTTGCGCCTGTATCCAGGGATCACGGTCGCGATCGTGGCGCTGGTGGCGGTGCTCCTGCTCCGCGCGGCAGGCGACGGCGTCGTCGCGCGATGGGTAGCCACCGCGTACGTCGGCGGGTTCATCGTGTGGACGCTCGTCGGGATGGTGCGCGACGTGCTTCGCGGGCACGTCGGGCTCGACGTCCTCGCGGTCGTGGCGATGGTCGCGACCCTTGCGGTCAGGGAGTACGTCGCGGCGTTGATCATCGTGCTGATGCTCTCAGGCGGCAGAGCGCTCGAGGACTTCGCCGGGCGCCGTGCCAAGCGTGACCTGACGGCCCTGCTCGATCGCTCGCCCCGAGTCGCGCACGTGCTGCGGCCCCCGGGCGCATCCCGGGCCGAGGAGCTGGAGGACGTAGCCGTCGACGACGTCGCCATCGGGGACGTGCTGCTCGTGCGGCCCGGCGAGATCGTGCCGGTCGACGGCGTCCTGCTCGGTGACAGCGGGACGTTCGACGAGTCCTCGCTGACCGGGGAGAGCCTGCCGGTCACCCGCGGGGTCGGCGAGGAGGCGCTGTCGGGCGCCGTGAACGGGACACGGGCGGTGCGGATCCAGGCCGTACGCCGCAGTGCGGACAGCCAGTACCAGCAGATCGTCGCGCTCGTGCGGGCCGCCGAGGAGTCACGGGCGCCGGTCGTCCGGCTCGCCGATCGTTTCGCGGTCCCGTTCACGGCGGTCGCGCTCATCCTGGCGGGCGCGGCGTGGACGATCTCCGGGGACCCGACCCGCTTCGCCGAGGTGCTCGTGCTGGCGACCCCGTGCCCGCTCCTCATCGCGGCACCGGTCGCCTTTCTCGGTGGGCTCTCGCGTGCGGCCAGGAGCGGAGTGATCATCAAGAGCGGCACGGTCGTCGAGCAGCTGGCACGCCTGCGGTCCGCCGCTTTCGACAAGACAGGAACCCTGACGCAGGGCCGCCCGGACCTCGTCGCCGTCCGGCCCGCCGACGGGTTCACCGCCGACGAGCTGCTGCGGCTCGCGGCCTCGGCCGAGCAGTACTCGTCGCACGTGTTCGCGGAGAGCATCCGTCGTGCAGCCACCGAGCGCGGCCTCGACCTGCTGTCCGCCACCGATGCCGCTGAGGTCGCGACGAACGGCGTGACAGCGGTCGTCGGGGGCCGGACCGTCGTCGTCGGCAAGCCCGCCTACGTCGCGTCGATCGCGCCGGGCACGACCCGGGTAGCCCTGGGCCCCGGAGAGGCAGCGGCCTACGTCGCCGTCGACGGACGCTTCGCCGGCGCTGTCGTCCTCGCGGACGACCCGCGCCCCGAGTCGCCCGCGGTCGTGTCCTGGTTGTGGGCCAACGGCATCGAACACGTCACGATGCTGACCGGGGACGCCCGGCCGACGGCGGAGTCGATCGCCCGGCAGGTCGGGATCGACGACGTCCACGCGGAGCTCCTCCCTCCCGAGAAGGTGCGGCTCGCCGCAGAGCTGCGCCCGCGGCCGGTGATGATGGTCGGGGACGGCGTGAACGACGCCCCGGTGCTGGCGGCGTCCGACGTCGGTGTCGCCATGGGCGCGAAGGGCGCGACCGCGGCAGGGGACGCCGCCGGTGTGGTGCTCCTGGTCGACTCGCTCGCCAAGGTCGTCGACGCCGTCTCGATCGGTCGGCACACACTGCGTGTCGCACTCACCGCGATCTGGATCGGTATCGCGCTGAGCACCGGTCTCATGCTGGTGGCCATGACCGGGGCGATCCCCGCGGTCGTGGGCGCCCTGGTGCAGGAGCTCGTCGACCTGGCGACGATCCTGTACGCCCTCCGTGCGCTGGGCGGCCCGCCCACCGGGCCTACCGCTGCTGCACGGGGCGAAAGTCCCGTGAGCGGGAGACCGTCGACCCTGCAAAGGGCGTGGCAGGGCCGACAGGCTGGGCACGAGCAGTTCAGGAACCACGACTCGAAGAGCGCAGTGCGCACAGGAGAAGGAGATCCGTCATGAGAACAACCCAGCAGCCCGCCCCGGTCGTCGTCGCTGTCGACGGCAGTGAACGCAGCGCCGGCGCTGTCCGGTACGCGGTTCGTGAGGCCCGCACCCAGAAGCGCACCGTCCAGCTGGTGCATGTCGCGTCGACACCCCTTCCGGAGGGCGGTCTCTGGCCCGCGGCAGGGCGTGACGTCGAAGACCTGCGGAGCTCAGGAGAGCGCATCCTGGAGCGGGCGGTGGCAGAAGCACGCTCCGGTGCGCCCGACATCAGGTTCGAGTCGTTGCTCGGCCGAGGCTCGCGTGTGGCGGAGCTTGCCGCCGCGGCGGCGACAGGTGAACTCATGGTGCTCGGCAGGGAGACCCGCAGGGGAGCGGAGCGACTGCTCGCGGGAACGACGACCGCTGGAGTGGTCGCCCGTGCGGCAGCTCCCGTCGTGGTCGTGCCGGCGGACTGGCGAGAGAGCGAGCACGGCCGGATCGTCGTCGGGATCAAGTCGGCCCTGCCTGACGGGGAGCTCCTGGCCCGCGCGTTCTCGATGGCGTCCGCGCGGCACGCCACCCTGCGCCTCGTGCATGTCGTCGAGATTCCCGAGCTCGCGGCCGAGATCGGCATCGCGGACGCCTACGCGGACGACTCCCTCAGCTCCGGCAGACGGATGCTGGAGAACGCTGCCCACGAGTGGCGGGACGCCTTTCCGGACGTGACGGTGGAGACGACAGCGGTCGAGGGCCGCCCGGTCGACGCCCTCGTCGACGCCTCGGCCGATGCGGACCTCCTGATGCTCGCCCGGCCGCACCGCGACCTGCGGCACCCTGTGCGCCTGGGCCGGACGCCGCGCGCCGTGCTCGGTGTCTCGGACACACCGGTCGAGGTGGTGCCGCTGAAGCGTGAACCGGCTACGGCACCGCTGGTGCTGGAGAGCGATGGAGAGATCCTGAAGAGCTGACGGGATCACCGGCGACAACACCAACGTCGACAACCGCCGATGCGGGCATCGGCGGTTGCCGCGATTCTGGGCGTCAGGCGCCGAGCGCGGCGAAGGCCTCGTAGACCATGAACGCCGGCCAGAAGATGCCCTGCACGATCGCCCAGACGAACTCCCAGAAGCCGTCAGCCTGCTGCCAGAAATAGACCAAGGCACCGAAGATGCCGAGCCCGTAGATCGCGCCGCCGCCCGCGGCCGCGCCCGTGTTCCGGTCTCCCATCACGTCACCTCCTCTGCCGGGTCGTGTCCGCAGGGTGCGGTCGCGGTCCGGTCGTGTCCAGGACGTGCAACCGCTGGGTGTACTCGACCTCGTCGATGTCGCCCTGGGCGAACCGCTCGGCCAGCACCTGTCGTGCGGACGTGCCTGCTTCCGACGTCCCACGCGACCTGTCGGGGCCCCTGAGGTAGTGGGCAACAGTCACCACACCGGCGACGATCAGCCCCCACAGCAACAGGCCGCCGACGACCATGAAGACGACCATGAGCAGGGCGCCCCACATGCCCGTCCCGTAGCTTCCGTACATCATCGTTCTCTCCTTCCGCTCGAACCGGGTCCGGTCAGCCGACCGGATGACGGTGCGCGTGCACGACCAGGACCGGGCACTGTGCGCCGCGGACCACGGAGTCGGGCACGCTGCGCAGCAGGCGCCCGGCGACCGCCGAGTGGCTGCGTCCGCCGACGACCATGAGGTCGTTCCGCACGAGGCCGTGGAGCAGGGTGGTGACCGGGTCCCCGCGGCGGATCACCACGGTGTACGTGACCGTCGGGTACTTGTCCGACCACCGCGCCAGCCGATCAGCAAGGTCGACCGCTGCGGCCTCGTGCCACGACGCGGCCACGGGATCCATGTCGAGCAGGGCCGACGAGATCGGGTCGGTCCCCGTCACGTGCAGCACCTCGAGCGGGCGCCCGCGCGCGTCCGCCTCCGCGAACGCCGTACCCAGGACGTCCGGCTCGTCGACCGGGCCCACTCCCACACGGATCTTCCGGGGCTCGTCGGTCGCCGCGCCGGCCGGTACCACCGCGATCGTCCCGGGTGCGCCGGCCGCGAGGGCCGAAGAGACGGACCCGAGCAGCGCGCGGTCGAACGCGCGCAGCCCGCGGCGCCCCACCACGACCAGGTCGTCGGCGGTCGACTGTGCGGCCAGCACGCGAGCCGCACTACCCGGCAGCACACGTATCTCGATGTCCCTGCCCCCAGGACGCCATCCGTGGAGCCGCTCCCGGGCGGCACGGGCCGCGTGGTGCGCCCGCTCGCGCGCCTCCTCGACGAGACCTGCCGCAGCCGGCTCGGCGTCGACCTCCACGGGGTGCGCCGCAACCACGGCGAGACGGGCCCCGTGCAGGTCCGCGGTGACGGTCGCCCAGCTCAGCGCCGCCAGGCTCTCGTCCGAACCGTCGACTCCTACGACGACGCTCCGGTACCAGGTGTTGTTCATGATCGTCCTCCTCTGCTCACTACCAGGACACCAACTGGCTCGTCCCGGCGGCAGAGACGAGCGGCCCGCACGAGCGGGACCAACGTCCCCCGATCGCGAGGACCGAGACACGTGCCGTCCCGGCGGAGGGTCACGCGCTCAGGCGCACCAGCTCTTCGTTCATCGCGCGTGCGAAGACGGCACCGGGCACGTTCGCCGCGTCGAAGTGGACGCTGCAGGAGAGCCGGCCGGCGTACGAGACCGCCGCCACGCCGAGTCGGACGTTCGCGGCGAGCACCGCAACCGGCCAGATGGCGATCACGGGAGCGCCCGCGAGGCGCAACGTGCTGGCCGGACCCGGCACGTTGGTGACGAACCCGCCGACGAGGTGCTGCCGCCGCGCGACGCGGTCCATGAGGCGCGCTCCGACGGGTCCACGCATGAGCTCGAGCGTGCCCTGCTCCCGCGCCTGCACTTTCTCCGCTCGGGTCTGCTCCGCGATCAGCCGAAGGCGATCGCCCGGCGCGGGCACGTCGAGCGGCAGCCGCACGAGCATGACACCGACCTGGTTGCCCGACATGCCACGCCGGCGCAGCGCGACCGGCACGGAGACGGGTAGTCGCGCCGGGATGCGTTCACCGGCGGCGGGCAGAGCAGCCCGGTAGCCCGAGGTGACGGCCGCGAGCAGCGCGTCGTTGACGGTGGCGCCGAACGGCCGCACACGCGCCTCGAGCGCTGCGAGGTCCACGTCCACGAAGGCGACGCCGCGGCACCGGTTGCGCTCGCCGAGCAGCACCGTGGACCCCAGCTCACGGCCCGTGAGCGTCTTGCGAATGCGGCGAGAGCCGTAGTCGACGCTGCGGAGAAGGCGTCGCAGATCGCGTCGTGGTCGTGCCTGCGTGTTCTGCCGGGACGGTGGAACCGTAGGCGCCCACGCAGAGGCATCCCCTCGTTCGGAGGGATCGAACAGCTCCTGCGCGATCGCCACCGCGGCCATTCCATCTGCGACCGCGTGGTGGATGCGGAGCACGAGCCACGTCTGTCCAGGGCTCGCGCCCGGGACGACCAAGAGCTCCCAGAGGGGGCGATCGAGCGGTAGTGGCGCGCTCATCAGCTCGGCGCACAGCCGTTCGAGGCCCGAGAGGCCATCGACCGGATCGACGAGCCGAACGTGCTCGTCCAGGTCGGGCGACCTCTCGTCCCAGCGGTGCCTGCGACCGGCGACGACGGGAACTCGACGGAGGGGCGGCAGCTCGGTGACCCGTGTGCCGAGCGCGGAACGCAGCGCCGCGAGGTCAGGGGTGGCGCCGGGACCGACGAACCCACCCGCGCCGAGGAGACCCGCGACGAGGAAGACGTTGACCTGGCCGGCGTGGTCAAGCACGAGGTTCGCCTCGTCGACCGCGGCGAGCCGCTGTCCTGCTGGGCGCATCTCAGTCACCAGGCTCTCGGCCGGCTCTCCGGCCGACCCGGTGCGTCGTGCCGGGAAGGAAGAGGGAACCCGCGACGCCTGCGGTGAGTGACGCGAAGGTGACGGCCATCAGCACCCCGGCCAGCACGTAGAGGGTGGCGACCACGATGATCGGGCTCTGTTCGTCGATGAACGGAGACGGCGCGAAGGTCCAGAGGATCGCGACCAACCATGCCCCGGTATTCACCGGCACCCACCGGAACGTGCCCGGTCGTGCGAGCACCAGCCACTGCGCGACGGGGATGCTCGTGAGCAGCACGATCCCGCCGACCCCCAGCGCGATCAGCACGACCGGTTCGCGGAGGTCCATGCCAAGGGTGCTCGGCATCATCCCGAGCGCCCAGGCGAGTGCCGCCGCGAGTGCCGTGGCGCCGATCCACCGCCATGCGGCTGGGCGACGCGCGCGCATGCCGAGGTACTGTCCCGACGCAAGGGCCGCACCCTCCAGGGCGCCACCGGCGATCGCGAGCGCCAGCCGGCCCGGACCATCGATCCCGGCGACGAGGCCGAGAATCGCCAGGGACGTCGCAATCGCGAAGCCGACGCCTTCGCCCACGGAGACAGCCAGGATCCACCGGCGCCGATCGTGTCGATCCGGTCGGCGCTGGTCTACACCTCCGTGGGTGGCTCGTTCGTCCGGTGGGTGCATGGGTCGCTTCTCAGGCCTCGATCGCCGTCCAGCGCTCCGCGTGCTCCCGGATACCGCGGAGCATCCGTTGCGACATGAGGAAGCTCACCATCTCGACGGGTTCAGCGAGCACGGGCGCCCAGTCGGCCAGGTACACGAATCGTTCACGGACGATGAGCCGAGTGATGCCCGGGGCGTCGTCGGTGAGGACGAAGGCCCAGGTGAAGTCATAGGGGGCAGGGGCGTCCGTGCCGTCCCCGGCGACCGCGCCACGCAGCACGAGGTGGTGCCCCTCCTTCAGGGCGACCACCCTCAGCGCTGCGGAAGGGGCGAGCTTGACCTCGTCGCCGACGGCGCGGATGCGGAGCTCGGGCACGATGACGTCTGACGTGTGGATGTCGCAGCCGGCGAGGTTCTCGAGCCAGTCGTACGTGTAGAAGCCGCCGCGGTTCTGGCCGAGCTGGGCAACCCACGGCCACACGTGCGAGCTCGGGGCGTTGATCGTGATCGCTCGGGTGGCCTGCAGATCAGGCGCGGGCAGCCAGTCGTCGCCGGGCAGCAGCATCTTGAGCTCGCCGGCCTCGGCACCCCAGCGAAGGGATGCACGACGCACGGCCCACGTGCCCGCGATCGCGGCGACCGCGGCGACAAGGCTCCGGTACAAGGAGCTGTTCATGATCGCCCTCCTCCTGCTCGTCACCAGGACATCAACCGGACGGCGCGGGGTGGCAGAGGCGATCGTCCGGCCGCTGCGGGGCCTTGGTCTGTCCCATCCGGGACGAAGGTCAGGTGAAGCGGGGACCACCTACCCTGCCCGGCGCGGGGTAGCGGGTGATGTCCTGGGCAGTAGCACGAGTCGGTCCCTGCCGGGACGGCGATTCCGGTCCCGGCGGGTCGGGCCGACGCTCGAGTGAGCAAGAACCGAGGAGACGAGAAATGGATGTCGTCGACGCACGGATCGAGAGGATCCTGAAAGCGGCCGGAGATGCCCCGAGTGCCTTGAACACCCAGCCCTGGCAGGTGGCGGTCTCGGGTTCCAGCCTGACCCTTCGTGCCGACCCGTCGCGGCGGCTGCGGCACAACGACCCCCAGGGCCGTGAGATGTTCATCAGCTGCGGGGCGTTCCTGTTCAACGCCAGAGCTGCGGCCCGTCGTGAGTCGCTGACCGCGGTCGTGACGGTGCTGCCCGATCCGGAGGACGAGATGCTCGTTGCCGAGCTCGTGTTCGAGCCGGGTGGCGACCCGAGCGCGGACGAGCTCGAGCTGTCCCTGGCGATAGAGCACCGCGCGACGTCCCGGACGCCCTTCGACGACCGGCCGCTCCCCGGGGACGTCCTGGTCGTCATCCAGCGGGCCGCCCACGCCGAAGGGGCGAGCCTGCGCACGATCCAGCCCTCGGACCCTTCGCGTGCCGAGGTGATCGGCCTCATGCGGAGGGCTGAGGCGATCGCGGCAGAGGACATGGCCGGCCGCGGCGAGGAGGCGGCGTGGACGACCAGCTGGCCGGGGCGGGACGACGGCATACCCGCACACCTCCTGGGGCGCGCGCCGAGCAACCCCGACGCACCTGTGCGTCGGTTCCCCGCCAGCGTGGGCCGCGAACAGTTCGAGCGGGACTCGACGCTGGCGGTCCTGAGCACTTCCGGCGACTCGCCCAGGGAATGGACCGCGGCCGGCCAGGCGCTGGAGCACGCGCTGCTGGCTGCCACCACCCACTTCGTCCACGCGTCGTTCGCGACCACCGTCCTGGAGAATCCCACGACGCGTCACGACCTGCGCAAGGCCTTGTCCCTTGGCAGCTTCCCGCAGATGCTCATGCGGCTCGGGAACAGCCCGAGGCCGACGAGCGCACCCCGCCGGGCCAGTGCACTCCGAGACGACATGTCCCGCCGCGCCGAGTAGCCGGCGTACCAGGCAGCCGTCAGCCCCGCGGTCCTCACCGCGGGGCTGACGGCCGTAGCGGTCACTTTGCGTTGTGCGCTGCCTCGTCGTGCGCTGCCGCGTCGAGCCTGACGAGCGCAGCGGCCAGGCGAGCGATCGGGACGCGGTAGGGCGAGCAGGACACGTAGTCGAGGCCCAGTCCGTCGAACGCGGCGATCGACGCGGGGTCGCCGCCGTGCTCGCCGCAGACGCCGGTCTCGAGGTCGGGCCTGGTGCGCAGCCCGCGTTCGACGCCGATCCGGACGAGCTCGCCGACACCCTCGACGTCGAGGGACGCGAACGGGTCGGCCGACACGATGCCCGCCTCGAGGTAGGCGGCGAGGAAGGACTCCTCGGCGTCGTCACGAGAGATCCCGATCGCCGTCTGGGTCAGGTCGTTGGTACCGAATGAGAAGAAGTCGGCGTGCTCGGCGATCTGGTCCGCGGTAAGGGCTGCTCGCGGCAGCTCGATCATCGTGCCGACCCGGTAGTCGAGCTCCGGCTCTCCGGTGCGGTCCAGCTCGTCGTCGGCGGTGGCCACGACGATCTCGCGCGCGCTGTGCAGCTCCTCGGCGAACCCGACGAGCGGCACCATGATCTCCACGCGCGGGTCAAGGCCGCGCCCGCGCACCGCGAGCGCCGCGCGGATGATCGCGCGGGTCTGCATGACGGCGATCTCGGGGTACAGCAGCGAGAGGCGCACGCCACGGGTGCCCAGCATGGGATTCGTCTCGGACAGTCGCGTGATGCGGGCAAGGAGCGCTCGCGCGCTCTCCAGCTCCCCGGGCGTTCCGTCGGTCTCCAGCCGCTGCACCAGCAGGGACTGCTCGACCAGGTCGGGGAGGAACTCGTGCAGCGGCGGGTCGATGAGCCGGACGGCGACCGGTAGGCCGGTCATCGCGGTGACGATGCCCTCGAAGTCGGCCTGCTGCATGGGTAGTAGCTCGTCCAGGGCGGCCTGCCGGGAGGCGGTGGAGTCCGCCATGATCATGCGCTGCACCACGGGCAGGCGGTCCGTGGCCATGAACATGTGCTCGGTGCGGCACAGGCCCACGCCCTCGGCGCCCAGCTCGCGGGCCTTCGCGGCGTCCTCGCCGGTGTCGGCGTTGGCGCGCACGCCCAGGCGGCGTACGTCGTCGGCCCAGCCCAGCACGGTGGAGAAGTCGTCGGTGATCTGCGGCGGCACGAGCGGGAGCGCGCCGGCGTAGACGAGGCCCGTGGTGCCGTCCACCGTGATCGTGTCCGCGTCGGTCAGGACGGTGTCGCCGATCGTGAGCGTGCGGGCGTCGGCGTCGATGCGCAGGTCGCCGACGCCGGCCACGCACGGCTTGCCCATGCCGCGCGACCACCGCGGCGTGCGACGTCATGCCGCCGTGCGCGGTGAGCACGCCCTGGGCTGCCGCCACGCCGTGGATGTCGTCCGGCGTCGTCTCCCAGCGCACGAGCACCACGTGCTCACCGGCTCCGCCCCGCTCGGCCGCGGTGTCGGCGTCGAACACGATGGTGCCCACCGCCGCGCCCGGGGACGCGTTGAGGCCGTGTGTGAGCGGGGCCGGGGCCCGGGCGGTGTCGAGCGTGGGGTGCAGGAGCTGGTCCAGCTGGGCCGGGTCGATCCGCCGCAGTGCGGTCTCCTTGTCGATCTCGCCCTCCGCGACGAGGTCGCGCGCCACCTTCAGGGCCGCCGCGGCGGTGCGTTTGCCGGTGCGCACCTGCAGCAGGAACAGCGTGCCGTCCTCGACCGTGAACTCGATGTCCTGCATGTCCTTGTAGTGGTGCTCCAGCTGGTCCATCGCAGCCATGAGCCGCGCGTACGCGTCGGGCAGCACGGACTCCAGCTCCGGCAGGGGACGCGGCGTCCGGATGCCCGCGACCACGTCCTCGCCCTGCGCGTCGAGGAGGAACTCCCCGTACCGCTCCTTCGCGCCCGTGGCCGGGTTGCGCGTGAAGCACACGCCTGTCGCGGATGCGTCGCCCTTGTTGCCGAACACCATCTGCATGACGTTCACGGCGGTGCCCAGGTCGTCCGGGATGTCGTTCAGCCTGCGGTACACCTGCGCGCGCGGGCTGTTCCACGACCCGAACACCGCGTCCACCGAACGGCGGAGCTGCTCGCGCGGGTCGGTCGGCAGGTCGTGGCCCGTGCTCCGGCGGGCCACGCTCCGGAACGTCGCCACCAGCTCCCGCAGGTCGTCCGCCGTCAGGTCGGTGTCCTGCGTGACTCCCCGGCGCTCCTTGAGCGCTGTCAGCTCATCCTCGAAGACCTGCCCCGGAACGCCCTCGACGACCTCGCCGTACATCTGCACGAACCGGCGGTAGCAGTCCCAGGCGAACCGCGGATCGCCCGACTCAGCAGCCAGGCCGTCGGCTGCCTCGTCCGAGATGCCGAGGTTGAGGATCGTGTCCATCATCCCTGGCATCGAGCGCACGGCGCCCGACCGCACCGACACCAGCAGCGGCCGCTCGGCCGCTCCCAGCGTGCGGCCCGTGCGCCGTTCCAGGGCGCCCAGGTGCGCCTGGATCTCGTCCCACAGCTGCTCGGGCCAGGCACCGCCGTTCCTCATCGTGGCGACGCACGCCGAGGTGGTCACCGTGAAGCCGTCCGGGACGGGCACGCCGATGCGCGTCATCTCGGCGACGCCCGCACCCTTGCCGCCGAGCAGCGCTCTCATCCCGGCGTTCCCCTCCGACAGGTCGTAGACGTATCGCTCGCCCCTCGCTTCTACCGGTGTGCTCGTGGTGAGGGGCCGGCTGTCCGCATGCGTGGTCATTGCGCCTCCATCGGTCTGCGCCCGCAGTCGCGTGCTCATGCCATTGACTCCACGGTCTTCGCCGGCGGTATGCCGGGCGCAACCGTGCGGCCAGCATTCCTCGCCCTCTCACGGCCGTACCAGGGACGAACGGCCCGGAACCCCAGGACGAAGTCCCCGAAGACGACGGCAGGGGCGCAGGTCCCGAGGTTCGCAGCGAAGGTCCCGTCGAAGCGTGACGGTCGACCCTGTCGGGTTCGGGGCCGTGACCACAGGCTGGAAGGGCACAGGGCGAACCGCGTCGGGAGTGACGATGGAAACGGTAGGGACAGGTACGTCGGACGCCGGGGAACGCGTGGGCCTGTCGTCGTCCGATGCGGCTCATCGCCTCCTGGAGCTGGGGCCGAATGCGGTACCGAAGGCTCGGCCGCCGTCCCCGGTGCGGCTCCTGCTCGGGCAGATGCTCCACTTCTTCGCGCTGCTGTTGTGGGCCGCGGCGGTCCTCGCCTGGATCGCCGACATTCCCGAGCTCGCGGTCGCCATCGCGGTGGTGGTGGTCGTCAACGGTGTCTTCGCCTTTCTGCAGGAGTACCGGGCGGACAAGGCCGGCCAGAAGTTGCTCGAGCTCATGCCGGCCCTGGCGACCGTCCTGCGCGACGGGCGTCGCCGGCAGATCCCGGTGGCGGACGTCGTCGTCGGGGATCTGCTTCTCCTGGAGGCCGGCGACGGCGTCGCAGCAGACGGCAGCGTGGTCTCGGTGACCGGCCTCGCGCTCGACGAGTCCGCTCTGACCGGCGAGAGCAGCACGACCCATCCATCGCCGGGCGCCGACGTCCACGCGGGGACCTATGTCGTCGAGGGCGAGGCAACCGTCGAGGCCACCGCAACAGGAACGGCGACAGAGCTGGCCCACATCATGGCCCTCACCCGGACCGCGAGCCGTTCCGCGAGCCCGCTCGCGATCCGGCTTCGTCGCGTCGTGCGCATGATCGCCGGGATCGCCATCGCCGTCGGCGCCACGTTCTTCGTCCTCGCCCTCGTGCTCGGCATGCCGGTGTCGGACGGGTTCCTCTTCGCCGTCGGCGTGATGGTCGCGCTGGTCCCTGAGGGTCTGCTGCCGACCGTGACCCTTTCGCTGGCGCGGGGTGCGCAGCGGATGGCTTCCCGCAACGCGCTGGTCCGTCGCCTCGACTCGGTGGAGACCATGGGGTCCACGACGTTCATCTGCACCGACAAGACCGGCACGCTCACCCGGAACGAGATGTCGGTCGTCGAGGTCTGGATGCCGCGGGGAAGCGCGTCGGTCATCGGGCACGGCTACGCGCCGACCGCTCGGATCACCGCCGAGAACGGTGTGGTTCCGTCCCTCCGCGACGTCGCGCTGGCCGCCGTGCGGTGCTCGACCGGACGGATGGTCCGCAGCGGTGAGCAGTGGACGGCGCACGGCGACCCGATGGAGGTCGCCCTGCACGTGTTCGCCCTGCGCGCCGGTGTCGACATGTCCGCCGAGGAGGCGGCGCGGCCGCTGCGCAGGCGGCTGCCGTTCGACTCCCGCCGACGTCGTATGTCGGTCGTCGCCGGGGACCAGGTGTACGTCAAGGGCGCACCGGACTCGGTGCTCGGTCTCACCTTTGCGAGCGAAGACGCGGCCGCCGCCGTGGCCGAGATGGCGGCAAGAGGGCTGCGAGTGCTGGCGATCGCACGTCGCGCCGCTGCTGCGGCAGACCTGGACGCGTCCGTCCCTGATGTGGAGAAGGACCTGGAGCTGCTCGGTCTCGTCGGCCTGGAGGACCCGCCGCGCGACGACGTCCACGCCGCCGTGGCCGCGTGCCGCAGCGCGGGCATCAAGCTCGCCATGGTCACCGGCGACCATATCGGGACGGCGACCGCGATCGCCCGCGAGGTGGGGTTGCTGCGGGACGGGCCGGTCCTCGAAGGTTCCGACCTTCCGGCGGACGACGCCGCGCTCGGTGAGCTGGTCGACCGCGACGGCGTGGTCATCGCCCGGGTCACGCCCGAGGACAAGCTGCGGATCGCACGTGCCCTCCACGCCCGAGGCCACGTGGTCGCGATGACGGGGGACGGGGTCAACGACGGCCCGGCCCTGCGCGAGGCCGACATCGGTATCGCCATGGGACGCAGCGGCTCCGACGTCGCCCGCGAGGCCGCGGACGTCGTGCTCCTCGACGACAACTTCGCGACCATCGTCGCCGCGATCGAGCTGGGCCGCGCGACGTTCGCCAACATCCGCCGGTTCCTGACCTACCACCTGACCGACAACGTCGCCGAGCTCACGCCGTTCCTCTTCTGGGCACTCAGCGGCGGAGAGATCCCACTGGCCCTGACCGTGCTGCAGATCCTCGCCCTCGACATCGGGACCGACCTGTTGCCCGCCCTCGCGCTCGGTGCGGAGCCACCCAGCCGTACGACGATGCGGCAGCGGCCGTCGACCGGCGCGCTGATCGACCGTGGCGTGCTGGGGCGGGTCTTCGGCGTTCTCGGCCCGGCCGAGGCAGCCGTCGAGATGGCTGCGTTCTTCGTGGTCCTCGGACTGGCCGGCTGGACACTCGGCGCAGAACCCTCCGCGCAGACGCTGGCTGCGGCGTCCGGCGCTGCCTTTGCTGCCGTCGTGCTGGGTCAGCTCGGCAACGCCTTCGCCTGCCGGAGCGAGACCCGCTGGGCCGGCGCGCTCCGCATGACCGACAACCCGATGCTGCTCTGGGCGGTCGCCGTCGAGATCGTGCTGCTGGTTGTGTTCCTGGCGCCCCCGCTGGCAGGTCTGCTCGGCGGCAGCTCCCCACCCCTGGCGGGCTGGGCCGTCGTGCTCGCCGCGCCAGTTGCTGTCGTGCTGGCGGACGCTGCCGCCAAGGCCGTCAGAGCCCGCGGCGGCAGTGGGGCAGTGCCCTTGGTCTCCGATCGAGGCTGACACCCACAACAAACGGAGGTGCGTTGTCATGTCGAGTCCTATGAGCTCTCCGAGGCCGGTCGAGCCGGGGATACCCGATTCGGCTCGATGGTTCCTCCGGGCGGGATGGCTGTTCCTTGCCCTGCTCCCGGTCGCCCTGACCGCCGCGATGTTCCTGTGGAGCGGATCGCTGGCAGAGCAAGGCTGGTATCTGCGCGCTGACCTGGATATGCCCTTCGGGGTCGCGCTCCGTGCCGGCGTACCCGCACTCGCGGTGCTCGTCATTCCGCCCGCCGTAGCGGCCTGGTGCGGACGCAGGGCCGAGCGGCTCGGAGACCCGGCGGGTCGGGACCTGCGTGTCATCGCGATCGTCGTGACGGCCGTGTCCACCGCCCTCAATCTGGCCCCGCTCCTGGTGGTCTGGGGCCTGCATCCCTGAACCCGTGGACCCTGCGGTTCCCGCGGGCCCTGTGCAGGACCAGGGTCACGGAGCTCTCAGGACCTTCTCTGCAGCACGGGGGACCTTCGTCCCTGCCCCGCGCGGGCCGTGTGGAGAGACGTTGGAGCTACCGCCGCACCCGGCGGTCGCCAGTCCAGTACCACCGCCCGAACGGAGCTGTCATGCGAGCCGCAGTCGTCACCGACTTCACCGCCCCGCTGGAGATCCAGGAGATCCCCGTCCCGGAGCCCGGCCCGGACGAGGTCCTGGTCCGGATCGAGGCGAGCGGGCTGTGCCACACCGACATTCACGCCGCCAACGGCGACTGGCCGGTCAAGCCGACCCCGCCGTTCGTCCCTGGGCACGAGGGCGTCGGCCGCATCGAGAAGCTCGGCTCCGGTGTGACGAGCCGCGCCGTCGGCGAGCGTGTGGCGATCGCCTGGCTCGGCAGTGCGTGCGGCGAGTGCCGCTACTGCGTCGCCGGCTGGGAGACCCTGTGCGAGCAGCAGCAGAACTCCGGCTACTCCGTCAACGGCGCGTTCGCCGAGTACGCGGTGGTCCGGGCAGCGTTTGCCGTGCCGGTCCCCGACGGTGTGTCCTCCGCGGACGCCGCTCCGCTGAGCTGCGCGGGTGTGACCACCTACAAGGCGATCAAGGTCGCCCGGGTGTCGCCCGCGGAGACGGTGGTCGTGTTCGGCATCGGCGGGTTGGGCCACCTCGCGCTGCGGTACGCGCGCATCGCCGGCGCGTTCGTGATCGCGGTCGACGTCGAGGACCACAAGCTGGAGCTGGCCACCCGCCTCGGTGCGGACCACGTCGTCAACGCCGCCCGGGAGGACCCGGTCGAGGCCATCCAGCGGCTCGGTGGCGCGGACGTCGCGGTGGCGCTGGCCGCGTCGTCGGCCTCGTTCGACCAGGCCTTCCACTCGCTGCGCCGGGGAGGCCGGCTGGTCTGCGTGGCGCTGCCCGCCGAGGGCAGGATCCAGCTGCCCATCTTCGACACGGTGCTCAAGGGCATCTCGGTGATCGGCTCGATCGTCGGCACCCGCAACGACCTCGCCGACGTGTTCGCGCTGCACGCGGCCGGACGTACCGAGGTCGTGGCCGTCGAGCGCAAGCTCGAGGAGGTCAACGAGTCCTTCGCGGACGTGCTGGTCGGCCGGGTGCCCGCCCGCATCGTCTTCGGCTTCTGAGCCCGACTATCACGCAGGAGCGAACCATGACCACCGTCCATGACGCGCCGGCCGTCCCCGCGCCGGGTACCGAACCGAGCTCCGCATGGGCGGGATTCGTCGGCGGACCCTGGCAGGAGGACGTGGACGTGCGCGACTTCATCCAGCGCAACTACACGCCGTACGAGGGCGGCTCGAGCTTCCTCGCCGGACCGACCGCCCGCACCACGCACGTGTGGGACACCGTGAGCGCCCTGTTCCCGGAGGAACGCGCCAGGGGCGTGTACGACGTCGACCCGCACACCCCGGCAACCATCACCGCCCACGCGCCGGGCTACATCGACCGCTCCGCCGAGCTGATCGTCGGTCTGCAGACCGACGCGCCGCTGAGGCGCGCGATCATGCCGAACGGCGGCTGGCGGTTGGTCGAGACCTCGCTGGCGACCTACGGCTACGACGTCGACGAGGCCGTCAGGGAGACGTTCACCAAGTACCGCAAGACCCACAACGAGGGCGTCTTCGACGCGTACTCCCCGGATGTCCGCGCCGCCCGCAGGAGCCACATCATCACCGGCCTGCCGGACGCCTACGGCCGGGGCCGGATCATCGGCGACTACCGCCGGGTGGCTCTGTACGGCGTCGACGCCCTGATCGACGCCAAGAAGGCGGACAAGCTGAGCCTGGACACACAGCCGTTCACCGAGAAGGTCGTCCGCGAGCGGGAGGAGCACGCCGAGCAGATCCGCGCGCTGGACGAGCTCAAGGAGATGGCCGCCTCGTACGACTACGACATCTCCGGACCGGCCAGGACATCCAGGGAGGCCGTGCAGTGGCTCTACTTCGCGTACCTGGGCGCGGTCAAGGAGCAGAACGGCGCCGCGATGTCGCTGGGCCGCACCTCGACCTTCCTGGACGTGTACTTCCAGCGGGACCTGACGGCGGCCCGCATCACCGAGGAGCAGGTCCAGGAGCTCGTCGACGACCTCGTCATCAAGCTGCGGATCGTGCGCTTCCTGCGCACCCCCGAGTACGACACCCTGTTCTCGGGCGACCCCACCTGGGTCACCGAGACCGTGGGCGGCATGGGCGACGACGGACGGACCCTGGTCACGAGGACCTCGTTCCGCTACCTGCAGACCCTGTACGACTTGGGCCCTGCTCCTGAGCCCAACCTGACCGTGTTCTGGAGCCAGGAACTGCCCCGCGGGTTCAAGGACTTCTGTGCCCGCGTCTCGATCGACACCAGCGCGCTGCAGTACGAGTCCGACCGGCAGATCCGGACCGCCTGGGGAGACGACGCGGCCATCGCGTGCTGCGTGTCCCCGATGGCGGTCGGCAAGCAGATGCAGTTCTTCGGCGCTCGCGTGAACCTGGCCAAGACCCTGCTGTACGCGATCAACGGCGGGCGCGACGAGGTCAGCGGCGAACAGGTCTCGCCGGCCTTCCCGGCGGTCCCCGCCGGCCGCCCGCTCGAGTACGACGACGTCCGCCGCCGTCTCGACACGACGATGGACTGGCTCGCCGCGACCTACGTCGAGGCGCTGAATGTCATCCACTACATGCACGACAAGTACGCGTACGAGCGCCTGGAGATGGCGCTGCACGACCGCGACGTGCTGCGCACCATGGCCTGCGGCATCGCCGGGCTGGCGGTGACGGCGGACTCGCTGAGCGCGATCCGGTACGCCCGCGTCACGCCGGTGTTCGACGAGCGCGGCGTCGCGGTCGACTACGACGTCGAGGGATCGTTCCCGGCCTACGGGAACGACGACGACCGGGCCGACGCCATCGCCGTCGAGCTCGTCGAGTCCTTCATGGACAAGATCCGGCGCCGGAAGACGTACCGGGACGCGCTGCCCACCCAGTCGGTCCTGACCATCACGTCGAACGTCGTGTACGGCAAGGCCACGGGCAACACGCCTGACGGGCGACGCGCGGGGGAGCCGTTCTCACCGGGCGCCAATCCCATGAACGGGCGCGACACGCACGGCATGCTCGCCTCGGCGCTGTCGGTGGCCAAGCTGCCGTACGACCAGGCGCAGGACGGCATCTCGCTCACCAACACGGTGATACCGGCCGGTCTGGGCCGAACGAGGGAGGAGCAGGTCGCCAACCTGGCGGGTCTGCTGGACGCCTCGGTGGGCCTGGACGGGTATCACATGAACGTCAACGTGCTGAACCGCGAGACGCTCGAGGACGCCATGGAGCACCCCGAGAACTACCCGCAGCTGACGATCCGGGTCTCCGGATACGCCGTCAACTTCGTCCGGCTGACACGCGAGCAGCAGCTCGACGTGCTCAGCAGGACCTTCCACGGGTCGCTCTGATGACCCTCCAGGCGCCGGCGCCCGTCACCGCCACCCTGCGCTCGCAGCGGCTGGCCGCGATGCGATCCGGCGAGCTCGGTTCCGTGCACTCCTGGGAGCTGGTCACCGCGGTGGATGGGCCAGGCGCGCGGCTCACGGTGTTCCTGTCGGGCTGCCCGCTCCGCTGCCTGTACTGCCACAACCCGGACATGCTGGAGATGAAAGACGGCGAGCCGGTCGTGGCCGAGCAGATCCTCGCGCGGGTGCGCCGCTACCTTCCGGTGTTCCGGGCCACCGGCGGCGGTCTGACCCTGTCCGGTGGCGAGGTACTGATGCAGCCGGCTTTCGCGGCCCGCCTGCTGCGCGGGGCCAAGGAGCTCGGCGTCCACACCGCGCTCGACACCTCCGGTTTCCTCGGCGCCAACCTCACCGACCAGATGCTCGCCGACACCGACTTGGTCCTGCTCGACGTGAAGTCCGGTGACCCGGACACGTACCGCCGGGTCACCGGCGGTGAGCTGGCGCCGACGCTCGCGTTCGGGCGGCGTCTCGCCAGGGCTGGACTGGCCGGGGGCCACGCTCCCGAGGTCTGGGTCAGGTTCGTCCTGGTCCCTGACCTGACCGACGACGTCGAGAACGTCGAGCGGGTCGCCGCCTACGTGGCCGAGCTCAACGAGATCCGGCCGGGCACCGTCACGCGGGTCGAGGTGCTGCCCTTCCACCAGATGGGACGCTACAAGTGGGCCGCGCTCGGGCGCACCTACGAGCTCGAGGCGACCCGGCCGCCGACGGCCGAGCTGACCGAGCGCGTGCGGAACCAGTTTCGGGCGCACGGCCTGACGACGTACTGACGACCAGCGCCGAGGCTTTGCTCTGCCGGATGCATGGTGGTCAGTTGGCTATCACGGCCACACCGGCGCGGCCGCCGTCGACGTCCAGGACCGTGCCGTGCACGAACCGCGCGTCGTCCGAGGCGAGGTAGACCACGGCCGGGCCGATGACGTCCGGGTGGCCGGCGTCTCCGGCGGGCGTGCCGCGGGTCATGGCGCCCGCGAAGTCGACGGCGGGGTCGAGTTCCGGCGGACGGATCACGCCTGGCGAGACCGCGTTGACGCGCACACCCTGTGGGCCGAGGTCGGCGGCCCAGGCGCGGGTGAGGGTCTCGAGAGCGCCCTTTGTCGAGGCGTACAGGCCGCCGAGCGGGGTGCCGAGCCGGGCGACCCACGAGCCGAGGTTGATGATCGCGCCGCCCCCGTCGGCCACCATGCGCGGCGCGACCGCTTGCGTGAGGAAGTAGGGCGCCTTGACGTTCACGGCGTAGTAGCGGTCGAAGGTCTCGGAGTCCGTGTCGGCCAGGGACACCGGGGGCGAGTAGATGCCGGCGTTGTTCACGAGGATGTCGATCCGCCCGCCGAGCGCCTCGGCCGCTGCGGCCGCGAGGGCGTGGCTCGCCGCTGGGCTGCCGTCCAGGTCGGCGGCGACGAAGTCGGCCTTGCCGCCCCGCTCGCGGATGTCTGCCACCACATCTTTCCCTCGCTGCGCGTTCCGCCCCGAGACGACGACGTGCGCTCCTTCCGCCGCGAGTGCTTGCGCGATCGACCGGCCGATGTTGCTGGTGGATCCGGTCACGAGGGCGGTCCGGTCTTGGAGCCGCTGCCGTGCCGCGTACCGAGTGGTCTGCTGTGCCATGCAGGGGACGGTAGGGAGCCGATTTTGGACTAGCAAGTCCAGAAGATCGCTCGTACCGTCGGGACCGTGAAGCTCACGCCGAAGGGCCAGGCGACGCGGCAGCGCATCGTCGAGGGTGCCGCCGAGTACCTGCGCAGCAACGATCCGGGCGCTGTCACGCTGGACGACGTCCGAGCCGTGACCCGCACCTCCAAAGGTCAGATCTTCCACTACTTCCCGGACGGTAAGGAGCAGCTGCTGCTTGCCGTCGCGCAGCACGAGGCCGACCGGGTGCTCACCGATCAGGAGCCGCACCTCAGCGCGCTCGACACGTGGGAGTCGTGGTCGGCCTGGCGCGACGCGCTCCTGGTCCGGTACCGCGCCCAGGGCCGGTACTGCCCGCTGGGCGCGCTCATGGATCAGGTGTCGAGCACGCCGGGCGCGGCCGCGGTGGTGTCCGAGCTGCTGGGCCAGTGGCAGCAGCGGGTCAGTACGGGGGTCGTCACCATGCAGGGCAACGGTCTGGTCAGGGCGGACCTGGACGCCGACCGGATCGCCGGGGCCTTCGTGGCCGGCATCCAGGGCGGCGTCCAGGTACTGCGTGCGACCGGAAGCACCGACCAACTCGAGTCGATACTCGACCTGCTGATCGACTACCTGCGCCGGTCCTGACCGGTCGCTGGGCTGCCACCGTGGCATCGCCACGGTGCTGTCGACGTTGGATGCGTCAGTTCTTCAGGATCGTGCCCGCTCGTGCGAGCACGAGCGGCGCCGGGGTCGGCGCACCGGTCAGCGGAACGACCTCGACCGGAACGTCCGAGGCCCCGAGGACTGCCCGCAGCAGCGGCCCGAGGCGGGTCAGGTGCCGCAAGTCCCGCTGGTGCCGGGCGATCATCAGGAGGTCCGCGCCGGTCGCGGCGTCGATCAGGACGCGCGCCGGCTGCCCGTGGGCGAACGACGTCTCCACCGCGACGCCGGGAAAGACGTCGGACCAGTCGCGCACGAGCGCTTCCAGCGACCTGCCCTCAGACCCGTGCCGGTCGCCCGGGCGGACGTCGACCCGGGCGACGGCGGCGGGATCTGCGGTGTCACACACGTGCACGATCTCCAGGGTGGCCCCCCGTGCGGAGGCCTCCGCGAACGCACGCGCGAGCAGCCCTCCGGCTTTCGCGCACGACTTGACCCCGACGACGATGCGGTGGCGGTGTCGGGCTCGCCAGTCGGCGGGGACCACCACCACGGCAGCCACCGTGCGCGCGGCGATCTCCGTGATCACAGCGCTGACGCCGGGCCGTTCGGGGCTCCACGGTGTCGTCTGCCCCAGGACCAGGAGGTCGCCGGCCCCAGCGGCTGCGACCAGCTCGTCCGCAAGCGGGCCGCGCCTGAAACGCCAGTCGAACTCGACGTCGGATGCGGCGACGCACGCCTCCGTCATGTACGGGTCCATGATCTGGCCCGTGTCGTCGCGGTCCAGGACATGGACCATCCGCACACCGGTGCCCCGGGCGCGGGCCTCGTCGATGGCGAACCGGAGCGCTCCCAAACCTTGTCCCCTCCCGTCGACGGCGACGACGACGGCAGGAGCCGATCTCTGCGTGGTACCCATGACGAACCGTCCCTCGACTCGGTGTTTCTTTCGAGAGTGCCCGGAGGCGAGCCGTCGGCGGCAGGGCTGAGTGTCACGGATCGACGGGACCTTCTCCGTCGTGCATGGGGACCTTCGTCCCTTTCCCGCGCCGGGCCTTCGGAGCGATGTTGGTACCGCTGCCAGTTCTCGTAGGCGGCCCCCTCATCACCTCCCGAACGGCGCTGTCGTCAGACGGCACGGATCCCGCACGTAACCTGCAAACAGGAGCAGATGCGATGACGACAATCACTGTCCCCGACTCCACGGCCACCGCGTGGCGCGCCGCGGGCGTCGCCGAGCTGGAGCCCGCCGACCTGGAGCGCATCCATGCGTGGTGGCGGGTCGCGAACTTTCTCTCGGTCGGCCAGATCTACCTGCTCGACAACCCGCTCCTGCGCGAGCCGCTGACCCGGGACCACGTCAAGCCCCGGCTGCTGGGGCACTGGGGCACCACGCCGGGCCTGAACTTTCTGTACGCGCACCTGAACCGGGCGATCAAGGAACGGGAGCAGAAGACCATCTACATCACAGGTCCGGGACACGGCGGTCCCGGTCTGGTCGCCTCGGCCTACCTGGACGGCACGTACTCCGAGGTCTACAGCGACATCACGCAGGACACGGAGGGTGTCAAGCGGCTCTTCCGGCAGTTCTCGTTTCCGGGCGGGATTCCGAGCCACGTCGCGCCGGAGACGCCGGGCTCGATCCACGAGGGGGGTGAGCTTGGTTACGCGCTCAGCCACGCGTACGGAGCTGCGTTCGACAACCCGGACCTCCTGGTCGCGGCGGTGGTGGGCGACGGCGAGGCGGAGACCGGCCCGCTCGCCACGAGCTGGCACTCCAACAAGTTCGTCAATCCGGCGCAGGACGGCGTCGTGCTGCCGATCCTGCACCTCAACGGCTACAAGATCGCGAACCCCACCGTCTTGGCACGCATCCCCGAGGACGAGCTCCGCAGCCTCATGGTCGGGTACGGCCACAGGCCGTACTTCTTCGCCGTGGAGGACGGCTCACGGGAGGCTCCCGCCGAGTTCCACGCGCGGTTCGCCGCCCTGCTGGACGAGGTGCTCGACGAGATCGCGGCCATCAAGGCCCGCGCCGCCGACGGCGACCTGACGCGCCCCATGTGGCCGATGATCGTGTTCCGCACTCCCAAGGGGTGGAGCGGCCCGGCCGAGATCGACGGCAAGAAGACGACGGGTTCGTGGCGTGCCCATCAGGTGCCGCTGGCGAGTGCACGCGACACCGAGGAGCACTTGAAGGTCCTTGAGCGGTGGCTGCGGTCGTACCGGCCGGAGGAGCTGTTCGACGACGACGGTCGGGTGCTGCCCGAGATCTCGGAGCTGGCGCCGGCCGGCGACCTGCGGATGAGCGCGACCCCGCACGCCAACGGCGGCCTGCTGCTCAAGGACCTCCGGCTGCCCGACTTCCGCAAGTACGCGGTGGACGTGCCCTCGCCGGGAGGCTCGCTTTCGGAGGCGCCACGTGTCCTCGGCCAGTGGCTCACCGATGTGATCCGGCTCAACCCGACCAACTTCCGCATCTTCGGGCCGGACGAGACGGCGTCGAACCGCCTGCAGGCGGTGTACGAGGTCACGGACAAGCAGTGGAACGCCGACTTCCTCGGTAAGGACGTGGACGAGCACATGGCGCGCGCCGGCCGGGTCATGGAGATGCTCAGCGAGCACCAGTGCCAAGGCTGGCTGGAGGGCTACCTGCTCACTGGCCGGCACGGGCTGTTCACCAGCTACGAGGCGTTCATCCACATCATCGACTCGATGTTCAACCAGCACGCCAAGTGGCTGAAGGTCACCAACGACATCCCGTGGCGACGGCCGATCGCCTCGTTGAACTACCTGCTCTCCAGCCACGTGTGGCGGCAGGACCACAACGGGTTCAGCCACCAGGACCCCGGCTTCATCGACCACGTCGTGAACAAGAAGGCCGAGATCGTCCGGGTGTATCTACCCCCGGACGCCAACACTCTCCTCTCCACCTACGACCACTGCCTGCGCAGCCGCCAGTACGTGAACGTCGTGGTCGCGGGCAAGCAGCCCGCCCCCAACTTCCTCACCATGGAGCAGGCCGTCGAGCACTGTTCGCGCGGCTTGGGGATCTGGGAGTGGGCGGGCACGGAGGTGCCGGGCGAGAAGCCGGACGTGGTGCTCGCGGCGGCGGGCGACGTACCCACCCTGGAGGTGCTCGCAGCGGCCGACATCCTGCGCCGCGAGCTGCCCGACCTCAAGGTCCGCGTGATCAACGTCGTGGACCTGATGCGGCTGCAGGACGCGTCCGAGCACCCGCACGGCCTCGAGGACTCCCAGTTCGACGGCCTGTTCACCGCCGACCGGCCCGTCATCTTCGCGTACCACGGGTACCCGTGGCTCATCCACCGCCTCACCTACCGCCGCACGGGGCACCAGCACTGGCATGTGCGTGGGTACAAGGAGGAGGGCACGACGACGACGCCGTTCGACATGGTCATGCTCAACGATCTGGACCGGTACCACCTTGTGATCGATGTCATCGACCGGGTTCCGTCGCTCGGCAGCGCCCAGGCCGGGCTGCGTCAGCGCATGCAGGACGCCCGAATCCGGGCCCGTGCGTGGACCCGCGAGCACGGCGACGACATCCCCGAGGTGCGCGACTGGGTCTGGCCGGACGCCCAGGACCTGGCGGACGGCGGCCAGGTTGACGCTACGCTCGGCACCGGCGGGGACAACGAGTAGAGGGACCGAACGCGGAGCGGCCTGCTTGCTGACCGGTAGCTGCTGCACCGACGTCATACGCCACTCGACCCCGACAGAAACCCGACAGATTCAGCCGTCACTGACCGTTACCACTGGAATACAATCGCACTCACGAGGGTGACTTCCCACCCCGCATCCAATGCGGGCCAGAGTCATCAGTGACAGACGTATGTGGCCGTCACCTGCAGAAACGCCATCCAGTGGAACGGCGGGAGCGGGATAGGCGTCCACGGATCCAGGGCCTGTCGGGCGGCTTGATTGCGCGTCGGCCCGGGATCAGGTTTGCGACCTCGTCCATCACGCCTCCGAACGTCCAGCCCAGAGTCCCACACCGCGCATACCGCATGGTGAGCGACGGCACCACGCGGGCGCTTGTCCAGGGTCGAGCCGTGTGACAGGGTCGTTCTCAGGACCTCCCAGCGGTCCCCGGACGAGGGATGCCGTACCCGGTGCGCGACAAGACGGCTCAGGGGAGTACACCGTGTCCTGGATCGTTCTCGTCGTCTCCGGCGTCCTCGAGGCCGTATGGGCCACCGCCCTCGGCCGCACCGAAGGCTTCACGCGCCTGGCACCCACCCTCGTCTTCGGGACCAGCCTGGTCGCGAGCATGGCGGGCCTCGCCTACGCGATGCGCGACCTGCCCGTCGGCACCGCATACGCCGTCTGGGTCGGCATCGGCGCAGCACTCACCGTCACCTACGCGATGGTCACCGGCACGGAGCCGTTCTCGGTGGTCCGCCTGCTGCTCCTCGCGGGCCTGGTGGGCTGCGTCATCGGGCTCAAGCTGACCCACTGACGCGGCTCGTCGCGCCCGGGCTCACCGCGTCGTCCGGGCGCCGCCGTTCACGTGGAGGGTCTGGCCCGTGACGTGCCGGGCGCCGGGGGAGGCGAGGAACTGCACCAGCGCGGCGACGTCGTCGGGGGTGCCCGGGCGCCTGTCGTGCGTCGCCGCGATCAGGGCGTCCCGGCGCTCGGCCGTCAGCCGCCCCTTGAAGTAGCCCGTGTCCTCGATGTAGCCGGGCGCCACGCAGTTCGCCGTGATGCCTCGCGGCCCGACGGCGGACGACAGCCCCGCGGTCCACGCCTGCACCGCCGCCTTGGCGACCCCGTACGACGACGACGCGTACTCGGCGCCGATGGACCCGACCGTGACGACCGTCCCGCCGGACGGCATGGTCTCCAGCACCGCCGTGGTGACCAGGACCGTGCTGATCAGGTTGGCGTCGAGGTTCGCGCGCCACGCGTCGGCGACTCCCGCGAGGCCGGCGGGCGTGCCCGTCGTGTCGAAGTCCGTGTTGCCTCCGGCCAGGGCGACGAGCACGTCGACCGGCCGGGGCAGGCCGCCGACGAGCGCCTCCACCTGCGCGGGGTCGGCCGCGTCGCAGACGACGGCACGTGCGCCGGTGTCTGCGGCAGCAGCGTCGAGGGTGTCGGCGTGGCGGCCGGTGAGGACGACGTCGTCGCCCGCCGCGACGAGGCGTCGTGCGACGGCGCGGCCGATCCCGCCGGAACCGCCGGTGACAAGGACGAGACGAGGCATGGTGGCTCTCCGATCCACTAGGTTTAGATCTAAACATAGCCGAGCCGAGGACCTGCCGATGACTGCCGCAGACCGGGGCGCAGTACCGCCCCACCGCATCGCCGACGCCTGGGAACGCGAGCTGCCCGGCGTGCCGACGTCGTCCATCCGGGTGCTCACCCCGCTGCGACGGGTGGCCAAGCGGCTCACCGACGACCGGCGCCGCACCCTCGACCGGCTCGGCGTCGACGCCGCGACCCTCGACCTGCTCGCCACCCTGCGCCGCGCGGGCGAGCCCTGGCGGCTCACCACCCGCGAGCTGGCCGCCCAGACCCTGGTGACCGCGGGCGCGATCTCGCAGCGCGTCGCACGGGCGGAGCGGGACGGTCTGGTGACGCGGACGACGTCGGACGCCTCCCGCCGGGCGGTCGCCGTGACCCTGACCGACGCCGGGCACCGGCTCGTCGAGCGCGTCGTGGGGGAGCTGCTGACCCACGAGGAGACGCTCGTCGCGGGGCTCGGTGCCGCTGACCAGGCGGCGCTCGCCGACCTCCTGGAGCGGCTGGACACGGGCCTGGCGGCGGCGGAGGGTGCTCAACCTTGAGTCGGACGAGGGCATAGTTGCAGGTCAGGACGTCGTCACGGATGCTAGGGGCTTTGCCCCCCGACGAAAGGTCCCACATGCGCAAGCTCGTCTACTTCGTCGCCTCGACCCTGGACGGGTTCGTCGCCGGTCCCGACGGCGCCGACCCCACCGGCCCGGGCGGCTTCTGGCCCATCCCCGAGGACTACCTGCTGCACCTGGTCTCCGAGTACCCCGAGACGCTGCCCGGCCCCGCCCGGCAGGCGCTCGGCATCACGGCTGAGGGGGCACGCTTCGACACCGTCCTCGAAGGGCGTAACTCCTACGAGGTGGGCCTGAAGGCCGGCGTGACCGACGCCTTCCCGCACCTGCGCCACCTGGTGTTCTCCCGCTCCCTCGGCGAGAGCCCGGACCCGGCCGTGGAGGTCGTGTCGGGCGACCCCGTGGCCACCGTCCGGGAGCTCAAGCAGCAGGACGGGAAGGACCTCTGGCTCGTCGGGGGCGGCGCCCTGGCGGGTGCGCTGTACCGGGAGATCGACCAGCTCGTCGTCAAGCTGGCCCCCCTGACCATCGGTGCGGGCATCCCGCTGTTCGGCCGGGACGCCGCGTTCGACGCGCGCAGCTGGGAGCTCACGGACCACACGGTCCTCGGCAGCGGCGCGCTGTACCTGACGTACTCCCGGGTGCCCGCCTGACAGCACGCGTCGGCCGCTGTGTGACATGCCGCGACCAGGCAGCCGTTGCCCGAATCCGCCCGAGACGGGGAACAGCTGCCTGGTCGCGTACTGGGGCTCCGTCGCCCCCCTCAGGTGGCGGCATCCGCCACGATCAGGCCTCCGCCACCAGCGAGTACAGGTCCTTCGGGTCGGCCGGCTCCGCGATGAGGTCCAGGTGCTGCAGCAGCTCGGGGGCCGACGTCGTCACGTCGTCGCGCACGTACCTCAGCGCGCTCCAGTCCTCGACGGCGAACCCGACCGAGTCCCACACGACCAGCTCGTCCTCGCTGCGGCGCCCCGGCGCGCGCCCGGTCACGACCTCCCACAGCTCGGTCACCGGGAAGTCCGGCGCCTGACGCTGGATCTCGCCCTCGATCCGCGTCTGCTCCGTGAGCTCCACGAAGACGCTCGCCCGCGCGACGATCGCGGGATCGAGCTCCGTCTTGCCCGGGCAGTCGCCGCCGATCCCGTTGATCAGGACGCCCGCGGGCACGTCGGCGTCGTGCAGCACCGTCGCGTTCTGCTTGTCGGCGGTGCAGGTCGTGATGACCTGGGCCCCGCGGGCCGCGTCGGCGGCGTCGTGCGCCAGGACGACGTCGAACCCCAGCGCCTTCGCGTGCCGTGCCAGCTTGTCCATGGCCGCCGGGTCGACGTCGAAGACGCGCAGCGTCTCGATCCCGAGCTCGGCGCGCATGCCGAGCGCCTGGAACTCCGCCTGCGAACCGCACCCGATCAGGGCGAGGGTGCGCGCACCGGCCGGGGCGAGGTACCGCGCGGCGAGCGCCGACGTCGCGGCCGTCCGCAGCGCCGTGAGCAGCGTCATCTCCGCGAGGAACGACGGGTAGCCGTTGTGCACCTCGGCGAGAATCCCGATCGCCGTCACGGTCTGGAAGCCGCGCGCCGGGTTGCTCGGGTGGCCGTTGACGAGCTTGAAGCCGTAGGTCTCCTCGTCCGACGTGGGCATGAGCTCGATGACGCCCTCGTGCGAGTGCGTCGCGATGCGGGGCCGCTTGTCGAGCTCCGGCCAGCGCGCGAAGTCACGCTCGAGCGCGTCCGTCAGGGACGCGATCACGGCCTCCGGCCCGCGGCGCGCCACCCAGCGGGCGGTCGCGGCGACGTCGAGGAACGGGACGGTGGTCATCGCGTCATCTCCGAGGTGAGGGGGCCGACGGCGGGGCGCAGCTCGAGCGTGCAGCACTTCACCGAGCCGCCGCCCTTGAGCAGCTCGGACAGGTCGATCCCCACGGGCACGAACCCGCGGTCCTTGAGGTCGTCGGAGAGGCGCGTGGCGCGGTCGCTGAGAAACACGTGCAGGCCGTCGGACACGATATTGAGGCCCAGGACGGCGGCGTCCTCGGCGCTCGCGATCACCGCGTCGGGGAAGAGCTCGCGCAGCGTCTCCTGGGCGGCGGGGCTGAACGCCTCGGGGTAGTACGCGACGGTGCGGGTGCCGCTGACCGAGCCGTCGTCGAGCATCGCGAGGGCGGTGTCGAGGTGGTAGTAGCGCGGGTCGACCAGCTCGAGCGGGACGAGGGTGATGCCCTGCTCGGCCAGGCCCAGGCGCTCCGCGGCCTCGGCGTGCGCGGCGGGCGTGGTGCGGAAGCCGGTGCCGGCGAGCAGCAGGTCGCCGGTGACGAGGAGGTCGCCCTCACCCTCCATGACCTCGGTGGACTGGCCGAGCGACGTGTAGGCGGGTGCGCCCTCGGTGGCGAACCAGCGCTCGTACGCGGGGCCCTCGGCGGCCCGCTCGGGGTAGGTGAAGCGCGCGGCGAGGGCACGCCCGCCCACGACGATGCCGCCGTTGGCCGCGTAGACCATGTCGGGCAGCCCGGGCTCGGGGCGGATCACGTCGACCCGGTGGCCGCGGGACTCGTACGTCGCCTTGAGGGTCTCCCACTGCGCGACGGCGAGGTCGGTGTCCACGGGGTTCGACAGGTCCATCCAGGGGTTGATGGCGTAGACCACGTCGAAGTAGGTGGGCGGACACATCAGGAAGTGCCTGGGTGAGGCGGTGCGCTGCGTCATGTGGCAGAGGCTACGATCCCGCCGTCGCGCAACGTAGTGGCTTCTGTTGCGTCTTTCGTAGCGGTTTCTTGCGTCATCGAGCCCTGTGCTGAACGATTCGTTCATGGACGCACTGAACCGGGCGATCGTCGAGCGGCTCCTCCTCGACGGGCGCGCCACGTACCAGGAGATCGGCAGCGCGGTGGGCCTCTCGGCCCCCGCCGTCAAGCGGCGGGTGGACCTCATGCTCGCGCGCGGGGAGATCGCCGGGTTCACCGTCCGGGTGGACCCGCAGGCGATGGGCTGGATCCTCGAGGGCTACGTCGAGATCTTCTGCTCGGGCATCGTGTCGCCCGCCATGCTGGAGCGCGAGCTCGGCCCCATCCCCGAGGTGGTGCGCGTGTCGACGGTGACCGGCGACGCCGACGCGATGGTGCACATCATGGCGTCGAGCATGGCGGAGATCGAGAGCACCGTGGAGCGCATCCGCACGGCCGCCCATGTCGTCAAGACGCGGACGGCGCTGGTGATGTCCCGGGTGATCGACAGGCCGGGGGCGTGAGGCCGGCACTACGGGCTCGGACGTTTCGGGCTCAGGAGGCGGTGCAGGCGGCGCCGTCGAGAGTGAACCCGGTGGGCGGGACGATCTCCGATCCCGGCGGGTGCGTGCCGAGTGCGCCCAGCGTGACCGAGCCGCCGGGCGGGATCACCGCGTTCCACGGCGCGGCGGCCGCGGTGACGGTGGTGCCGGACTGCGACCAGGTGGCGTTCCAGCCGCTCGTGACCTGCGGGCCAGGGACGAGGTCGTACTCGAGGGTCCAGCCCTCGACGGGCGTCGCACCGGTGTTGGTGATCGTGAGGTCCGACGTGAAGCCGGTGCCCCAGACCGTGTGGCGGTAGCGCACCTCGCACAGCACCTGGGGGGCTTCGACCGAGACCCGCACGGGTGCCGACGCGCCGCTCACGTTTCGGACAGAGTCGAACGCGGCGACGTGCAGCGTGTGGTGGCCCGTCGGCAGGCTGGGAAGGTCGGCGCGCGTGGCGTTCCCGTCCACCCGGCCCACGCGCTCGTAGCCGGCGCGCGTCTTGCGGAAGACGTCGTACCGCACGACGGTGCTGCCGTAGGTGGTCACCGGGCTCCAGCACACCGCGGCGGCGGTCGCGGTCCCGCACGAGTGCGCCGTGGGGGTCGACGGCTGGCGGATCGCCGTCGGGGTCGGGGTGGGCCAGTTCGTGGGTGTCGGGACGGGGCCGCCCATCGACCAGGCGTTGGTCAGGTCGGAGGCGGGCGCGATCCCGCCCGCGTCGCGCACGAAGAACGTGCCGACCAGGCCCGTCCGCGGGGCCGAGAGGATGACCGTCCGCGGGTCCGCCGAGCCGGGGTAGCGCACGAAATCGCCGTCCCACGTGAGCTGGTGCAGCTCCCAGGGTTGGTCGGCGGCGACAGGGGGCGGCGTCCAGCACAGCACCCACATCGCGTTGCCCGGGACCATCGGCGGCGGCATGCACATGCGGCCCCAGGTGGGGACGTCCGAGGTGGAGGTCGGGTACGGGGTCGTGAGCGGTGCGGGTCCGGCGTCGGCCTGTGCGGCTACGCCGCCCAGTACGCCGGTGGCGAGGCCGAGCGCCGTGAGGGTCGCGACAGCGACGGCCGCGGCCGTCCGACGGCGGGCGGCGCGGGGGCCAGCGGCTCTGCTGGCAGCGGTTCGGGACATGGCGGTCCTTCCGGTCGGAGGAGCTTCGTCAGGAGGAGGTGGTGCAGGGGGCGCCGTCGACCGTGAAGACCGTGGGCGGGACGAACGGTGCGCCCGGCTGTCTGGCACCGACCAGGCCGAGCGTCACCGAACCGCCGGGCGGGACCGCCGCGTTCCAGGCCGCGCTGTCCGCGGTGACGACGGTTCCCGTCTGCGACCAGACGGCGTTCCAGCCGTGGGTCAGCTGGAGGGCGGGACCGACGTCGAACCGGAGCGTCCAGCCGTCCACCGGCGTGGTGCCGGTGTTCGTGAGCGTGAGGTTCGACGTGAAGCCGGCGTCCCACGGGTAGTGGTGGTGGCGGACGTCGCACGACAGGTGCGGGGGTACCGCGATCCGGACGGGCTGCGACACGGGGCTGATGGTGCCGCTGTCGGAGAACGCGGCGACGTAGAGGAGCTGGTCGCCGGAGGCTCGGGGCGGGAGGTCCGCACGGGTGGTGGCCGCGTCCACGCTGGCGACCCGTTCGTAGCCGACGGCGGCGCGCCGGAAGACGTCGTACCGCACGATGGCGCCGGTGAACACGGTCGCCGGGTCCCAGCAGACGGCGGGGGCCGACGTCGTGCCGCACGACACCGCGACCGGGGTCGAGGGCCGGGGGCCCGTCGGGGTGGGGACCGGCCCGGTCACGGGGCCGCCGACCGACGCGACGTTCAGGAGGTCGGAGGCGGGGTCGACCGCGCCGGCATCCTGGATGAAGAACGTGCCGATGAGGCCCGTGCCCGGGGACCGCACGGTCGTGGTCCAGGTGTCCGAGACGTGGAGCACCCGTTCGAACGTGCCGTCCCACCGGAGCTGGTAGACGTCCCACGGGCCGAGGATCGTGGCGGCGGACGTCACCCAGCACAGCGGCCAGACCGCCGTACCGGGGGCGACGGGCGGGATCTGGCAGCTGCTCCGCAGAGCGGGCGGCGTCCCGGCGGGCGGTGAGCTCGGCGGTGGAGTGATGACGGCGGGTCCGACGAGTCCCCGGTCGAGGGTCGCATCACCCACAGCGCCTCCCGCCGGCGCGGCGTCGGCGTGGGCCGAGGCGAGGCCGCCGGCGACACCGGAGAAGAGCGCCACGGCCGTGAGCCCGACCGCCGCGAGGGCGGCGACCGTCCTGCGGCGGACGGGCGGCGGAGCGGCGGGGCTGGCAGCGCTGCTGACGGCGGTTCGGGACATGGCTGTCCTTCCGGTCGGACGTGCGTCGTCGGCGTCTGACACAGGCGAGGGCCCGCACGGGGAGCGTGCTGATCAGGTCAGCCGTACGTCAACCGGTTCCCGGATGGTGGTCATGGATTCACCCGGCGCGCCGGGCGCCGCGCCGTCGCCTACCGCGACAGGGCCCGGCGGCCGCGCCGCGAGGGCGGCCGGCGACCCGCTACCGCGACCGCCAGCCCGGGAGCAGACGCTCGAGCGCGTCGGCGAGCTCGACCGAGTCGCCGTCCTTGCCGCCCGCCCCGAGGATCAGCGGGGGCCTCTTCGGTGCGGGCCGGACGCCGCGGACCCGGTCGAGCAGCGAGAGCGGCGCGGTGAGCACGTAGAAGTCGCCGTCCGTGCTCACCCCGGCGGTGCGGTCGACGCGCAGGTACCAGCCGCGCAGCGGCGTGCGGGCGACGCCCCGGCCGCCGTACCCGCGCACCTGCAGCTCCTCCGGAGGCAGGCCGGCGGTCACGGCGGCCGCGACGAACTCGTGCAGCAGGGCCGACGCCCGGGCGTGCTCGGCGTCCTGGCGCGCCTGCAGGCGCTCGGCCTGCACGCGCACCGCCTCGGCCCGCTGCCTCGCCCAGTCGTCCGTCATGCCGGAAGTCTCGCACTCAGGCGGCGACGCCCGCGCACCGCTTCGTGAACGCCACCAGCTCGGCGGCCATGGCCTCCGGCTCCCAGCTGTGCCATGCGCCGGGAACGGCCTTGGCCGAACCGTCCGGCACGCCCGCCGCGATGGCCGACGCCGCTTCCGGCATCCCGGGGAAGGTCTCCGTGCCGTAGGCGGCGAGGACGGGCACGCCGATCTCGCCGAGCCGCTGGTCCTCGATCGCTCGCTGCGCCCAGGCGAGGGACTGCGCGTCGGCCCGGTAGGACGCCACGGTCCGCGCCAGCACCGGCCAGTCGGGCGACGACTCCATCCCCGCGAGCCACTCCGGCGGCATGTCCTTCATGTAGTGCCGCATGGCGTTCTCGTGGTCGCCGGCGTCGAGGAGGCGCTCGATCTCGTCGGCCCAGGCCTGGGTCACGGCGGCCGGGTCGCTGAGCGGTGCCTCCCAGAGCGCGAGGCCGGTCACGGGCAGGCCGCGGTCGGCCGCCGCGAGCGAGAGGGAGCACCCGGACGAGTGGCCGCACAGGACGGCGGACCCGCCCGAGGCCTCGATCATCGTGGCGATGGCATCGAGCTCGCGGTCCAGGTCGAGGCGGCCCTCGGCGGGGCTCTCGCCGCGGCCGAGCCGGTCGAACACGACGGTGGTCAGGCCCTGTGCCGAGGCGAGCTCGGCGGTCGCGGTGGTCACGGGGTCGGTCGCGCGGTCGGGCCCCGCCCCCGTGACGAAGACGAGGGCGGGGCCGGAGCCGCGCAGGTCGTAGGCGACGCTGTCGCCGCGGCTGGTGGTTGCGTGGGTGGTCATACCCCGTCCGACGACGCAGCCGGGCGCAACTCATCGGTCCCGGACAGGTGCGGCCGTCAGAGCACCCGCTCGGGTGCGGCCAGGATGCCCGGGACCAGCCGGGCCGCGATCGCGGCGGCTCCCCGGATCGTCAGGAACCCGGCGGCGAACACCGCCCCCGCGGTGAGGAACGCCGTCGGCTGGAGGAAGATCGCGTAGCCGACGAGCGGGAAGATCATCACGGCCGCGCACGCGGCCGACCCGCCGGCGACGATCCACAGCGACGACATCACCGCCCGGCGGGACGCCTCGGCCATGACCGTGCGCGGCACGCCCAGCCGGTCGAGGGACACGTGCACGGCCCCGCGGTCGAGCGTCGTCGCGGCCTGGTTGATGCCGACCGAGCAGGCCACCATGAGGAACGACGCGGCCACGGTCACGAAGATGCCGGTCGAGATGTCGTGCATGAGCCAGCGCTCGTCGGGCGGCAGGTCGCTCGTGTCGGTCATGCCGGCGATCGCGAGGCCCACGGCGCCGAAGACGCCGACGTAGCTCGTCACGGCCACGCCGGCGACCTGCCGCCAGGCCCCCTTGGGGTCGTCGAGGACCATGCGTGCTGCGAGGAGGCGGGGCACGGTCCTGGCGTGGCGGTGGCGGCGCCGTGCCACGAGACGCACGACCCACGGGCCGACGGCGTCCAGCGCCAGCAGCATGGCCCCGAACGCGACGGCCATCCCGCCGATGATCCCGACGGTGCCGGCGAGCTGCGCGAGACCGCTCAGCGTCGCCGTGATCAGCGTCCCGAGGACCAGCGCCCCGACGGCCAGGACGAGCCGGCCCCAGTGGGCGGTGCCGGGCCGCTGCCGGTTGCGGACGCCGAGCGGCGTGACGACGACCGCGCGCAGGCCCGCCACCGCACTGAGCGCGGCGAGCAGGGTGACGGCCACGACGACCACCGGCGGCCAGGTCCACGGCAGCCAGACCTGCGCGCCGAGCGCCTCGCCGCGGAAGTGGAGGAGGCCCACGAGCGGCGCGGTCACGGTGTACAGGACGGTGCCGAGCAGCGCCCCTGCGAACGCCGTCGCGACGGCCTCGAAGACGGTGAGGAGCGTGACGGTGCCCGTCGTCGCGCCCAGGAGCCGCAGGGAGGCGAGCCGTTCGTCGCGGCGCCGGGCCGCGAGGCGGGCGGCCGACGCGCCGACGGTGGCGAGCGGGATCACGAGCAGCACCAGGCCGATCACGGCGAGCAGCCGGTACATGGTGCCGAGGTCGTCGTCCCAGGAGAAGAACGCCTGCGCGCCGCCCAGCACCAGCAGCAGGAGGGCCGTGACCAGCGTGAACGACACGAGGGGGAGCAGGGCGGCGAGCCGGTCGCCGTCGCGGCGGCGGGCGAACAGGCCGGCCAGCCGCACGGAGGTGGTCAGCGTGCTCATCGGCCGGACCCCGGGGTGAGTGCGGCGTCGTCGGCCCGGGAGGTGTCCGAGACGACCCGGCCGTCCCGGAGGACGACGGTGCGGGCGCAGCGGCGCGCGACGTCGGCGTCGTGCGTGACGACCACGACGGTGCGCCCCTCGCGCACCGTGCCGAGCAGGAGGTCGAGGACCTCGACGGACGTCGCCGAGTCGAGGGCGCCGGTGGGCTCGTCGGCGAAGATCAACCGCGCGCCGGTGACCTGCGCGCGGGCGATGGCCACGCGCTGCGCCTGGCCGCCGGACAGCTCGCCGAGCCGCCGGTGCTCCAGGCCCGCGAGGCCCAGGCCGCCGAGCCAGTGCGCGGCCTCGGCCTCCGCCTGCGCCCGGGTGGCCCCGCCCAGCATGCGCGCGACCGCCACGTTCTCCAGCGCCGTCAGCTCGTTGAGGAGCAGCCCCTGCTGGAAGACGAAGCCGATCTCCTCGCGACGCAGGCGGGAGCGCCCGGCGTCGTCCAGGGCCTCGACCTGGACGGGCCCCGAGGCCGCCGCGAACGTGACGCCGCCGCCCGTGGGGCGGAGGATCCCGGCGAGGCAGTGCAGCAGCGTGGACTTGCCCGAGCCGGACGCTCCCATGATCGCCACGGTCTCGCCGGGCCGGACATCGAGGGAGACGGAGTCGAGGGCCGGGGCGGCGGTTCCGGGGTAGTGCATGGTGAGGTCCCGGGCCTGCAGGAGCGGTGTCATGGGTCCAGGCTCGCAACGAAGGGTCGTGGCGCGCGTCGCCCCGCGAACGGATCCGGTGGCCCGCGCCGTCATCCCGGGGGATGACCCGGACCCCGATCCGCCCGGAGCCCGCGGCTCCCCGCGGATCGAACCGATACGGCTTCGGAAGGCGCTTACCAGGCGGGATCTCGCGGTTTCTACTGAATCGGTTAAGGGCGTTGTGGGGCCCGGAGGCCAGGGCGACAGTGGCCAGGCCCGACCCTGGCCGGGCCCCGTGAGGTGCTCGCTGACGAGCTTCCCGACGAAGGAGTCAACACCATGCGACGACAAGGATCCACCGTGCGGGCGGCGCGCCCGCCCGCCCCGCCCGGACGCCGGCGCGCGGGCGCCGCCGCCGTGCTCGCATCGACGGCCCTCGTGCTGGCCGGCCTCGCGGCGGTCCAGCCCGCGACCGCCGCCGGCCAGGTCTCGGCCGCGCCGGCGAAGGCCGACGTGACGGCCCTCGCGGACGGCGAGTACACGCAGCGCTTCCTCGAGCTGTACGACAAGATCCACGACCCGGCGAACGGGTACTTCTCGCCGCAGGGCATCCCGTACCACGCCGTCGAGACCCTCATGGTGGAGGCCCCCGACTACGGGCACGAGACCACGTCCGAGGCGTACTCGTTCTGGCTCTGGCTCGAGACGTCGTACGGGCAGGTGACCGGGGACTGGGCCCCGTTCAACCACGCCTGGGACACGCTCGAGGAGTACATGATCCCGCAGACGGAGAACCAGCCCACCAACGGCGCGTACAACCCGAACAGCCCCGCCACGTACGCCTCCGAGTACAACCACCCGAGCCAGTACCCCTCGGCGCTCAACAGCGGCGTCTCCGTGGGGACCGACCCGATCGCCGCCGAGCTCCGCTCGACCTACGGCACCTCCGAGATCTACGGCATGCACTGGCTCGCCGACGTCGACAACGTCTACGGCTTCGGCGCCGCACCGGGCTCCTCGACGCTGCTCGGCCCCACGTACGAGGGCACGTCGTACATCAACACCTTCCAGCGCGGCCCGCAGGAGTCCGTCTGGGAGACCATCCCGCAGCCGTCGATCGACGACTTCAGCTACGGCGGCCCCAACGGCTTCCTCGACATCTTCACCGGGGACGGGTCGTACGCGAAGCAGTGGAAGTACACCAACGCGCCCGACGCCGACGCCCGCGCCATCGAGGCCGCCTACTGGGCCAACAAGTTCGCCACCGAGCAGGGCCAGCCCGAGGCCGTCGCCTCGACCGTCGGCAAGGCGTCCAAGATGGGCGACTACCTGCGGTACGCGCTCTTCGACAAGTACTTCAAGACCATCGGCTGCCAGTCGCAGTCGTGCGCCGCCGGCAGCGGCCGGACCAGCGCCCACTACCTGCTGTCCTGGTACTACGCCTGGGGCGGCGCGCTCAACACGCAGAGCCCCTGGGCCTGGCGCATCGGCTCCAGCCACGCGCACTTCGGCTACCAGAACCCGATGGCCGCCTGGGCCCTCGCCAACGACCCCGACCTCCAGCCGGCGTCGCCCACGGCCACCGCCGACTGGCAGAAGAGCCTCGACCGCCAGGTCGAGTTCTACACCTGGCTCCAGGCCCCCGACGGCGGCATCGCCGGCGGCGCCACCAACAGCTGGGACGGCGCCTACGCCGCGCACCCCGCCGGGACGCCCACCTTCTACGGCATGGCGTACACCGAGGCGCCCGTCTACAACGACCCGCCGTCGAACCAGTGGATGGGTATGCAGGGGTGGGGCGTCGAGCGCGTCGCGCAGCTCTACCAGGAGACCGGCAACCTCAAGGCCAAGGCCGTGCTCGACAAGTGGGTCCCGTGGGTCATCGACCACATCACCGTGACCGACACGACGTGGCAGATCCCGTCCGAGCTCACCTGGACCGGCAAGCCCGACACCTGGAACCCGGCCAGCCCGGGCAGCAACTCCGGCCTCTCCGTGGACGTGAGGAGCTACGGGCAGGACGTCGGCGTCGCCGGCGCGCTCGCCCGCACCCTCATGTACTACGCCGCCGCGTCGGGCAACGTCGAGGCGCGCGACACCGCGAAGGCGCTCCTCGACGCGATCTGGACGCAGAACAGCGACGCCAAGGGCGTCTCCGCGGTCGAGACCCGGAGCGACTTCGGCCGCTTCGACGACGAGTACGTGGCCGGCGGCAACGGCGTCTACGTGCCCCCGGGCTGGTCCGGCGACATGCCGAACGGCGACATCGTCGCCCCCGGCGCCACCTTCCTGGACATCCGGTCCTTCTACCTCGACGACCCGGACTGGAACAAGGTCCAGGCGCACCTCGACGGCGGTCCCGCGCCCCAGTTCCGGTACCACCGGTTCTGGGCGCAGACGGCGGTCGCGACGGCGCTCGCGGACTACGACCGGCTCTTCGGCGACGGCGGCGAGCCGCCGGCCGACACCGTGGCGCCCACCGTGCCGACGGGCGTGACGGTCACGGGCACGACGTCGACGACGGCGTCGCTCTCCTGGACGGCGTCGACCGACAACGTGCGCGTCACCGGCTACGAGGTGCGGCGCGGCGGCACGCTCGTGACGACGGTCACCGGCACCACGTTCACCGACACGGGCCTGACCCCGAGCACCGCGTACCAGTACACGGTGACCGCGCGTGACGCGGCGGGGAACACGTCCCCGGCGTCGGCCGCCGTGACGGCCACGACCACCGGGACCGGGGGCGGCGACACCCAGGCGCCCACCGTGCCCACCGGCCTGCAGGTGACCGGCGTGACGGAGACGTCGGCGTCGCTCTCCTGGACGGCGTCGACCGACAACGTCGGCGTGACCGGCTACGAGGTGCGGCGCGGCGGCACGCTCGTCGCGACGGTGCCCGGCACGTCGTACACGAACACCGGCCTGACGGCGGGTACCGCGTACCAGTACACGGTGAGCGCACGCGACCAGGCCGGGAACGTGTCCTCGGCGTCGGCCCCCGTCACAGCCACCACCAGCCCGTCCGTGCCGGCGGGCAAGTGCACCGCGACCTACCGCACCGTGAACTCGTGGGGCGGCGGCTACCAGGGTGAGATCACCGTGACCGCCGGGGCCGCGACGATCACGAGCTGGTCGGCGTCGTGGAACCTCGCACCGGGCGGGCTCACGCAGTCGTGGAGCTCGAACGTCACGGTCTCCGGTGGCGTCGCCACCGCGACGAACGCATCGTGGAACGGGAACCTCCCGGCTCGCGGCAGCACCACGTTCGGCTACATCGGCAGCGGTGCGCCGCCGTCGAACACCACGGTGACCTGCCGCTGACGCAGGTCCCTGCGGTCACCTCGCCGAGGGAGTGCGCCCGTCCGGCGGACGCGCTCCCTCGGCAGGCAGCCCTCCGCCGAGGGAGTCACCTGGTCCGACCAGGTGACTCCCTCGGCGGCGTCGTACCGTGTGGGTCGTCAGCCTCGGGAACGGAGCCACAGTGACCTCAGCAGGCGGTGCCGGGCGGGTCGCCGTCGTCGGCTCGGCGAACGTCGACCTGGTGGTCGACGTGCCGCGCCACCCGGCGGGCGGCGAGACGATCCTCGGCGGCGACCTGCGCCGTACCCCGGGCGGCAAGGGCGCCAACCAGGCGGTCGCCGCCGCGCGCGCCGGGGGAGCGGACACCACGTTCGTGGGCGCCCTCGGGCACGACGACGCGGCGGACCTCCTCCTCGCGTCGCTCACCGCGGCGGGCGTGCGCACCGACGTCGTCGCGCGTGTCCCGGCCCCGACCGGCACAGCGCTCATCACCGTCGCACCCGACGGCGAGAACGCGATCGTCGTCGCGCCCGGCGCCAATGCGCGCGCCCGGGTGGGCCCGGCGCAGGCCGGGCGGATCGCCGTGGCCGACGTCGTCCTCGCCCAGCTCGAGGTCCCCGTCGACGTCGTCCTCGACGCTGCCCGGGCGCGGCGGCGCGGGGCGCTGTTCGTCCTCAACGCCGCCCCGTGGCGCCACCTGCCGGACGCGCTGTGGGAGCAGGTCGACGTGCTCGTGGTCAACGAGCACGAGGCCGCGGGCCTGGCCGGTGCGGGTCCGACGCCGGACCTCGCCGCCGCGCTGCTGGCCCGCGCCCCCGCCGTCGTCGTCACGCTCGGCGCCCGCGGCAGCCTCGTGGCCCGGCGTGGCGCGTCGCCGGTCCGGCTGCAGGGGATCCGGGTCGAGGCGGTCGACACCACCGGCGCGGGCGACACGTACTGCGGCGTGCTCGCGGCCTGCCTCGCCCGCGGCGGCGCCCGCGGCGGCGCCCGCGACGACGGCCTCGTCGAGGCGGCGCGCCGGGCGGGCGTCGCGGCGGCGCTCGCCGTCACGCGGCGCGGGGCGCAGGAGGCGGTGCCCGACGCGGCGGAGGTGGTGGCGCTGGCCGCGGCCTCCGGGTGACAGCGGTGCGGGGGCGCGTGCTCAGTGGTGGTGCCGGTGCGGCACGTCCGGGTCGACGGGCGTCGCGCCCGGGCGGGACCACTGCGCCGTCGGGCGGCCGTCCTTGCGCCAGAACCAGCCCGGCCGGTGCTGCTCCACGCGGCCCTCGGGCGAGTCCTGCCACGCCTCCTGCCGCCCGAAGGGCGTCATGTCCAGGAGCTGCAGCGACGGGATGAACGACTCGGTGCCGCGGCCCGTGGTCTCGTAGGTGAGGAACACGCGGTCGCCCTGACGTACGAAGCAGGCCATGGCGCCGAACTCCCCGGCGAGCGCCGGGTCGTCGATCCCCGCGACCGAGTACCAGGGAACCGTGTAGCCCATGAAGTCGCGGAGCTGGGCGGCCTCGTCCCACGGTCCCTCGCAGAACACCGCGAACGAGACGCCCACCGCCGCGAGGTACGAGGTGTCGTGGACGTGCCAGATGCACAGCGTGCAACCCTCGCACTGGTCCTCGATGGGCATGCCGGTGTGGAACATGTGCTTGTAGACCAGGAGCACGTCGCGCCCGTCGAAGACGTCGAGCAGAGACGTGGGGCCGTCGTCACCCACGACGTCCCGGACCTCGACCTCCGTCATCGGGAGGCGGCGCCTGGCGGCCGCGATCGCGTCGCCCTCGCGGGTGTGAGCCTTCTCGCGGACCAGGAGCTCGTTCCGTTCCGCGAGCCAGGCCTCACGGTCGACGACGGGCGGCAGGGCCCCGGCCGACGGCTCGTGGCCCGCGTGGTGCCCGGTGTGGTCCTCGTGCTGGTGCTGGGACGTGGTCGTCATGCCTGCTCCTCGTTGTCGGTCGATCCGGGTGCGTCGCAAGGGCTGACGACCCGGCCGCCGGGAACTCATCGGTCCCGGTCGCGGGCCGGTGACGTTCCGGTGACGCTGGAACCGACAGCGCCGCGCGGCGGCGCTCCGGCCGGAGCCGTCCGGAACCGTCGAGGACGAAGGAGCACGTCCATGACCAGCATCAGCATCATCGGCACGGGGAACATGGGTACCGCGCTCTCCGACCTCGCGGAGCGGGCGAACGCCCAGGTGCAGCCCGTGGGGCACGACGACGATCCCGGGACGCTGACCGGCGACATCGTCCTGCTCGCGGTCCCGTACCCCGCTCTGGCCGACGTGGCCTCCCGGTACGGAGACCAGCTCGCCGGCAAGGTCGTGGTGGACCTGACGAACCCCGTGGACTTCGAGACCTTCACGCCGGTGGACATCGAGGCGGGGAGCGCCGCCGCCGAGCTGGCGGCGGCGCTCCCGGGGGCGCGGGTCGTCAAGGCGTTCAACACGAACTTCGCCGCCACGCTGTCGGCCGGGAGCGTGGGCGACGCGCCCGTCACGGTCCTGGTCGCGGGTGACGACCCCGACGCCAAGCGCGAGGTCATCGACCTCGTCACGGCCTCGGGCGCGCAGGGCGTGGATGCCGGGCCGCTCGCGTCCGCGCGCCAGCTCGAGGCGGTCGGCTACCTGCAGATGGGCCTCGCCATCACCGAGGCGATCCCCTGGACGGGCGGGTTCACGATCGCGCGGTGACCACGCTGCGGGCGCGGGCCGGGGGCCGGGGGCCGACGTCGTCCCTGCGCCGAGACAGTGCCCCTGTCGGGCGACGGCGCTGTCTCGGCGGGGCCGTAGCGCCGAGACAGCGCCGTCGTCGGACGGAGTGACTGTGCCGGCGAGGGGCTCGGTTACCGTGTCCCGGTCCGCCCCGCGCTGCCGCCGGGCGGCACGTCCCACCCCGAGGAGCCGCGTTGTCCACGACCACCGCCCAGCCCGCCACGTCCGGCCGGACGTTCCCGCTCGGCGCCGTCCGGCTCGGCCCCGGGCGCTTCGCCGAGGCGCAGCAGCGGGCGCTCGAGGCGGTGCTCGACCTCGACCTGGACCGCCTTCTCGCGCCGTTCCTGGCGGGTGCGGGGCTGCCCGCCGAGGCCGCGCGGTACGGCGACTGGGAGTCGGGGGGCCTCGACGGCCACATCGGCGGGCACGCCCTCTCGGCCCACGCCAAGCTGTGGGCTGTCACGGGGCTGCCGGTGCTCCGCGAGCGCCTGGAGCACCTCCTCGACGTGCTCGAGCGGTGCCAGGACGCCGTCGGGACCGGGTACGTCGGTGGGGTCCCTGATGGTCCGGCGCTGGGCGAGGAGCTCGCGAGCGGGCAGATCGACTCCGACCTGTTCAACCTCAACGGTCGCTGGGTCCCCGTCTACAACCTGCACAAGACGTTCGCCGGGCTCGTGGACGCCGCCACCCATGGCGGCTCCGAGCGGGCGCTCCGTATGGCGGTGCGCTGGGCCGACTGGTGGCTCTCTGTCACGAAGGCGCTCACCGGCGAGCAGGTGGAGCAGGTCCTGAGGGCCGAGTTCGGCGGGCTGAACGAGACGTTCGTCGAGCTCGGCAGGCTCGTGGGGCGCGAGGACTACGTCGCCGAGGGGCGCAGGCTGGCCCACCGCCGGCTGCTGGACCCGCTCGCCGCGGGCGACGACCCGCTCGACGGGCTGCACGCCAACACCCAGATCCCGAAGGTGCTCGGCTATCAGCGCCTCGCCGACGAGGAGCGGTTCGCCGCGGCGGCCGACGCGTTCTGGTCGTCGGTCGTGGAGCGCCGGACCCTGCCGGTGGGTGGCAACAGCGTGCGGGAGCACTTCCACCCGGCGTCGGACTTCACCGAGGTGATGACCGACCGGGAGGGCCCGGAGACCTGCAACTCCCACAACCTCGTGGAGCTCGCGCGCCTGCGGCTGGACCGCCGGCCCGACGCGGCCGCCGTCGACCTCGCCGAGCGTGCCCTGGTCAACCACCTGCTCTCGTCGGTGCACCCCCGCCGCGGCGGGTTCGTGTACTTCACGCCCATGCGGCCCGCGCACTACCGCGTGTACTCGCGGCCGCACGTGTCGATGTGGTGCTGCGTCGGGTCGGGCCTGGAGGGCCACACGCGGTACAACGAGCTGGCCTACACGCACGACGGGCCGGACCTCCGCGTCGAGCTCTATACCCCGTCCGTCCTCGACTGGGCGGCGGAGGGGCTGCGCGTCGAGCAGTCCACCGAGCCGCCCTTCGACGCGGAGGCCCGCCTGCTCGTCACCTCGGCCGAGCCCCGCGAGCGCACCGTCCGCCTGCGCGTCCCGTCCTGGGGCACGCTGGCGGGCCTCGTCGTGGACGGGTCCGCGGTGGAGCCCGTGGTCGTCGACGGCTACGCGGAGGTGACCAGGACCTGGAGGGGCACGACGACGGTCGTGGCCCGGTTCCAGCCCCGGCTCACCGCCGAGCGGCTGCCCGACGGGTCGGCCTGGGTCGCCTTCCGGTACGGGCCGGTGGTGCTCGCCGCGCGGGACGGCGGCGACGACCTCGCCGGCCTGGTGGCGGGGGAGGACCGCATGGCGCACATCGCTCACGGCCGGGCGGTGCCGCTGCGGCAGGCCGGCATCGTCGTGGCTGACCCGCCGGAGGCCGCAGCGTCCGTCGTGGACCGCCGGACGCTCACCTTCGAGCTGGCCGTGGTGCGGGAGCGCGACGGCGTGCTGGTGCCCGGCACGGTGCTGCTCGAACCGTTCGCGGGCATCCACGACGAGCGGTACACGGTCTGCTTCCCCGCGGACCCGGACCCCGCGCGGGCCCTCGACCGGCTCGCCGCCTTGGACGCCGCCGACGCGGCCGCCGCAGCGGTGCTCGACCGGGTCACCGCCGGTGAGCAGCAGCCCGAGGTGGACCACGGGTTCACGGGGGAGGGAACGCGCGCCGGGGGTGGCGGCGGCATCCACTGGCGCAGCACCACCGGGTGGTTCGAGTACCGGCTCCGCTGTCCTGAGCGTCCTGCGGCGGTGCGGCTGCGGTACCTCGACCACCCCGGGCGCGCGCACCGGGTGCTGCTCAACGGGCTCCCGGTGGACCCGTCCCGCACGCTCACCACCCCGGCCGACGGCGAGGGCCTGGCCGAGGTCGAGTACGACCTGGTGGAGGCCGTGCGTTCTGCGGGCCTGGTCGGAGAGGTGGTCTTCCGGCTGGAGGCGGCCGACGGCGCGGAGAGCGGCGACGTGCTGACGGTGGAGGTCGTGGAGCGGGGCTGAGCGCCGGCTCGGCCGCGCGACCAGGCAAGTGTTCCCCGTCTGGGCGCCGGAAGGGGAACAGCTACCTGGTCGGCGGCGGCTCCGTGGTGGCGGCCTCCTCCTCGGCAGCCTCCGCCGCCTCCATGCGGTCCGGCCGGAGGGCGACCTCCAGCGCCATGAAGACCAGCACGTCCAGGACCAGCCCGAAGGACGCTGTCCAGCGCACGGCCCGGAACACCAGGAGCTGGGTGAAGAGCAGGCTGACGAGCACCGCCCGGCGCACCCACACGGCGCCGCGCAGCCCGTCGCGCCGGCCCACCACCACGCCGACGGCGAGCAGGACCACCGTCGCGGACACGGCCGCGAGGATGGCCGCGCCGGTCCACCCCGGCACCCCGGGCACCCGACCTGCCAGCACCTGGATCCCCACGAGGGCCTCACCCGCGGACACCAGCAGAATGAGCCCGATCGCGAGCCACGCGCCCCACGTGCGCCCCACGAGCGCGTCGAGCCACCGGACCACCCGGTCCGCCCCCGAACGCACCACGTCGGGGACGTCGGCGTCGTCGTCGGGCACCGCCTCGACCAGGTCCGCGACGAGCTCCGCCCCGGGCTCGCCCGCGCCCTTGGCCGCGAGGGTGCGGGCCTCGTCACGGGCCGACGGCGTGAAGCCGCCCGCGAGGCCCGCCGCGAGCCGGTCGGCCGCGACCGCGAGGTACTCGGCCGGGTGGTGCTCCCGGCGACCGTGCAGCGCCTCGACCACCAGGACCAGCACCACGGTGACGAAGTAGATGATGGCCGCCGTGGGCGCGTAGAAGTAGTCGTTGTCGGCGGTGACGAACTTGCCGACCTCGTCGATGAACAGCCCGAAGCCCACGCCGCCCACGACCGCGCCCAGCGACCGCGGCGCGGGGCCCACGTACGACAGCAGCAGCATCATGGCCAGCGCCATGAGCAGGCCGCCCCACAGCACGTGCGCCACGTGCAGGTCGCCGCCGCCGAGCTGCGGGTAGCCGGCCGCGGCGAGGTAGGCCCGCGTGGCGAGCACCGTCACCACGCTCGCCACGAGGAACGTCACCAGGTGGCGCACCGCGCTCGTGTCCCGGGGCGCCCCCAGGCGGAGCAGGTGGCCGCGGCCTGCGAGGCCGCCGGTCTCGGTCGTCATCGCGCGTCCTCCCGCCTGGCCCGTCCGTCGGGCAGGCACTCCCATTGTCCCGCAGCCACGGCGCATATCGGGCACGCGGAGGCGACTGCCCGGAAGCGGTGCCAGCCTGGAAGCCATGACGACCGGTGCCACAGACCCGGAGACCCGCCTCGCGCGCTCCGTGAGCGGCAGGCTCCTGTACCTCTTCATCCTGGGCGACGTCCTCGGCGCGGGCGTGTACGCCCTCGTCGGAGCCATGGCGGGGGAGGTGGGCGGGCCCGTCTGGCTGCCGCTCCTCGTCGCCCTCGGTCTCGCCCTGCTCACCGCGGGGTCGTACGCCGAGCTCGTGACCAAGTACCCCCGGGCCGGGGGCGCCGCCGTGTTCGCCGAACGGGCGTTCCGGAAGCCGGTCGTGTCGTTCCTCGTCGGGTTCTCCATGCTGGCCGCGGGCGTCACCAGCGCCGCCGGCCTCTCCCTCGCGTTCGCGGGCGACTACTTCGGCGCGTTCGTCGACGCTCCCGAGCGCCTGGTCGCCGTGCTGTTCCTCGCTGCCGTCGCCGTCCTCAACGCGCGCGGCATCCGCGAGTCCCTCGGCGCCAACGTCGTCATGACGATCATCGAGGTCAGCGGCCTCGTGGTCATCGTCGTGCTCGCCCTCGTGGTCCTCGGCCGGGGCGACGGCGACCTCGGCCGCGCCACCCGGTTCGCCGAGGGCACCACGCCCGCGCTGGCCGTCCTCTCCGCGGCGATCCTCGCCTACTACTCGTTCGTGGGCTTCGAGACGTCGGCCAACGTGGTCGAGGAGGTGCGCGACGTCCGCCGTGTGTACCCCCGCGCGCTCTTCGGCGCGCTCCTCACCGCTGGAGCCGTGTACGTCGCCGTCGGGCTCGCGGCCGTCACGGTCGTACCGCCCGAGACGCTCGCCGCCTCCAGCGGGCCGCTGCTCGAGGTGGTGGCCGCCGCCGGGATCGTGCCCGAGCGGCTGTTCTCCCTCGTCGCGCTCGTGGCCGTCGCCAACGGCGCCCTCCTCACCATGATCATGTCCAGCCGCCTCGCCTACGGCATGGCCGAGCAGGGCCTCCTGCCCGGGGCGCTCGGCCGGGTCCTGCCCGAGCGGCGCACCCCGTGGGTCGCGATCGTCGTCACCACGATCGTCGCGATGCTCCTCGTCTTCACCGGCGACCTCGCGGCGCTCGCGGAGACCGTGGTGCTGCTCCTGCTCCTCGTCTTCATCAGCACCAACGTGGCGGTGCTGGTGCTGCGTCGCGACCACGTGGAGCACCCCCACTTCCGGGTCGCGACGGTGGTGCCCTGGCTCGGCGTCGCCAGCTGCGTGCTGCTCCTCAGCCAGCAGTCGGGCGCGACGTGGCTCCGCGCGGGAGCACTGCTGCTCGTCGGCGTCGTCCTGTACGTGGTCATGCGGATCTCCGGGCGGCGGCGCGCCTGACCGGAGCGCGCCCGGCCCGGGCCCGGCCCGCCGTCGGCCCGACCCCGCCACGGCCCGCCGTCGGCCCGTCGCCTAGCGTGTCGTGTGAGCGAGCACCTCGCGCACCACCAGGGGCCACGTCTCCGGCGGGGGCACCTGATGGCCCATCCGGTCGAGCAGGACGAGACGCGCGCCGGGGATCGCCTCCGCGAGCGCCTCGCCGTGGGCCGGCGGGAACAGCGGGTCGGCGGTGCCGTGCAGCACGAGCGTCGGCGCAGCGACGTCGGCGAGGCTACCGGTGGTCTCCGTGCCGCTCACCTGCCAGTGGTTGGCGGCAGCCGCCGGATCGTGCGCCCGTGCGACGGTGCGGCGCGCGGTCTTCAGCGCCCGGACCGGGTCGTAGCCGGCCCCCTGGAACGGTCGCTCCGCCTCGGCGAGGTACCACGCGACGGCCTCGTCGTCGGCCCAGTCGGGGTCCGGCGGCGGGTCGGCGAAGAGCGCCTGGACCACGGGGTCGGGCCCCGGCAGGTCGTGACCCGTGGCGACCACGGGCGACGTCGCTACCAGGGTGAGCGTCAGGACCCGTTCGGGATGGTCCAGGGTGAGCGTCTGCGCGATCCCGCCCCCCATCGACACGCCCATGAGGTGCGCCCGTTCGATTTCCAGGCCGTCGAGCACGCGCAGCGCGTCGAGCGTCAGGTCGTCGCCCGAGTAGGAGGGCTTCCCCGGCGCGCCGGTCGTGGAGCGGCCGGTGTCCCGGTGGTCGTAGCGGACCACGAACCGGCCGCCGGCGGCGAGCGCCGCGCACAGCGCGTCGTCCCAGCCGTCGAGGGAGGAGGCCGCGCCGCTGATGAGCAGCAGGGCCGGGTCGCGGGGGTCGCCGCAGGTGGAGGCGCACAGGACGGCGCCGGGGACGGACAGCAGGTGCTCCATACGGGATCCGACGACGGAGCGGCCCGGTTCTCATCGGTGCTCACCGGGTGAGAGCGCCTGCAGCGCCTGCTGTGGGTATGGCTGTGGTGTGAACTCCGGCCGGAATTCACACCACAGCCATACCCACAGCAGACGGGGGAGGAGCTGACCGGGGACGAGGACTCGGCTCAGCCCGCGTCGAAGCGGTCCTCACCCTCCTCGTCCGGGTCGTCCTTCGGGTGCTGGCCGGGAACGGATCCACCCTGCTGCGGACCGCCCTGGCTCTGGCCGCCGCCCTGGTCCTGGCCGAACCCCTCCGACTCGCCCGCGCTCTCGGCCTCGTCCAGCGGGTCGTCCGTGGGGACCTCCTCCGACGGCTGGACCGGCCAGTCCGGGCCGCGCTGCGCGTCGCCGGTGAAGTCCTGCGACGAGCTCTCTCCCGGCACCGGCATGTCGGGGTCGTCCTGCCCCGAGCCGCCGCCGGCTTCCTGACCACCCTCGTCGCCGCCCGCCGCGGAGTCGCCCGAGCGCAGGTCACCGCCACCCGGACCGCCCGCGAACTGGTCTCCGGGCTGCTCCGGCCATGCCGGCGCCGCACGCTGCACCTGCTCGTCCTGGGACTGCGTCGAGTCGTCGGGCTGGTTGCTCATGACGAACCTCCTTCACTGGGACCTTGCGGCCACCGTAGGCAGACCGGCGCCCGCTCGCAGCCGCCGGGGGTGAACTTGCCTCCCGCCACTCGTCCCGCGCGCCACCGTGCGGTGGGATGGACTGCCGAACATTCGCCCCCCGGAAGGCCGTCCCATGGGCACCGTCCCGGTTCTTCGTCCGCTCGCCACCGCCGCCGCGGTGCTGTCCCTCCTGGCGCTCGCGGCCTGCACGGCCGGAGCCGGGGCGGGCGGTGCGACGCCGTCGTCGGCCGCGCCCTCGCCCGAGCCCGACCCGGGGATCGTCGCCCTCGGCGAGCTCCTCGACGACGACGGCGTGCTGCCGCTCGACGTCGCCCAGCGGATCTTCGCGGCGGAGGTGGGCCCGCTGCCGGGGGTGGAGCCGCTGGACCTGTCCGCCGACGGGCACCACCACGACCTCGGCGGCCTGGCGGCCCGGCGCGTGCTGGGTGCCCGCGACGAGCTGCCCGCCGACGTCGTCGCGGCCGCCGACGCGGCCCTCGAGCCCGGGGAGGGCGAGGAGGAGGTGGAGGTGGAGCCGGGCCGGTCGCGGGAGGGCGCGGGCGGCGCCGTCGACCCGGACGCCGTGCCGACCCGGGAGGAGCTGCGGGAGATCGTGGCGCAGATCGTGGCCGGGCTCGAGGAGCGCAGCGGCCACGACCTACGGCTCCCGGTCCGGGCCAGGACCGTGCGCGAGGGGGTGATGCGCGACCTGGGGCGGGCGTCCGGCGTGTACGGCACCGGCGAGCGGCCGACGGCGTGCCGGGTGGCGCTGAACCCGTCGATCTACGGACCGGACACCGCCTCGACGACCAGCACCATCGCGCACGAGCTGTGGCACTGCTTCCAGCTCGACGCGGACCTGGAGGCGTTCGAGTCGGGGCCCGACTGGCAGATCGAGGGCCAGGCCGAGTGGGCGGGGGAGGCGTTCGCGGGGGGCTCGGGAAGCAGCGCCGCGCCCTGGGACACCTGGCTGACCCTGCCGGAGCAGGCGCTGAACCGCCGGAGCTACGACACGATCGGTCTCTACGCGGTGGCGGCGGCCGCGGGGGCGGACCCGTGGCGAACGATGCTGCCGATGCTCGGCGAAGGGGTCACGACGGCCGTGGAGACGCTCTTCGGCGGGATGGCCGCGGCGGACGCGGTGCGGACCCAGGCGATGGCGCTGGTGCGCTACCCCGACCTCGGCACCGAGTGGGAGTCCACCGGCCCGGGCATCACCCGGGCCCGGACCGAGCTGTACCTGCGGGTGGGCGACGGCGGCACGGAGGAGACGCGGCTCGCCGTCGGACGGTTCGGTGCCCTGCCGGTGCGGCTGGTCCCGAGCGGGGTCGCCATCCTGGAGGTGACGCTGGAGGGCGGGGTCGCGGGCGCGGTCGAGCTGCCTGGCACGGGCACCGTCCCGCTGGCGCCCGGTGCCGGCGTGCGGTTCTGCCTCGATGCTGCCGAGTGCGAGTGCCCCGACGGCACCACCCCGCCGGGGCTGCTTCCCGCCGGCGCGGGGCCGGGCGTGGCGGCCGCGGGCGCCGTGGAGCCGGGCGACGTGGCGGTCCGTGCGCGGTCCGTCTCCCTGGAGGAGGCCTGCGAGCGCAGCCTGGTGGGCACGTGGACCGCCGACTACGACGACGTGGTCAGCGCCATGCGGCCCGACGCGGGCGCGTCGCCGATGGACTGCGACGGCGACTACACGATGACCTTCGCCGAGGACCTGACGTGGACCGGCGGGTACCAGGCTGCGTGCACGCTGTTCGAGCGGACGGGCACGGGGACCGTCAGCTTCACCGCCACCTACACCGACGACGGCTCCACGTTCGTCCTGGCCGGCCTCACCGGCGACGGCACGATGATCCTCGACGGCACCCCGATTACCCCGTTCCCCGGGCTGGAGTACGTCCGGGCGGCGTTCAGCCAGCCGGCCCCGTACGTCCTGGTGGACGAGAACACGCTCCTGATCTCGTACAGCACCCCGGAGGGCGGGGCGAGCCAGGTCACGTACACGCGGGTGTCGTGACGGGGGTCGGCGTCGGCCCTGCTACTGGAGGGCGACCACCAGGGACACCGCCGCGAGCGCCAGGCCCGCCCCGCCGACGGACCAGCCGATGGTGATGTTGCGGCGGGTCGTGGCGGCGAGCTGCGCGAGCTCGGCCCGGGTGGCCTGCAGCTCCGCGAGCACGGCGGCTGTCTCCCCGCGGGCGGCCGACGTCTCCGACTGGGCGTTCCGGGCCTCGACGACGGCCGCGGCCGCGTCGGACTGGGCTGCCTGGGCATACCCGAGCGCGGCGTGCGCCTCGGACCGTGCGGTGTCGGCCTGGGCGGCCGCGCCGTCGGCGATCTTGAGCGCGCTGGACGCGAGCCCGGCGAGGTCGTGGAGGCTCCAGGGGTCCTGGCCGCCGTCGTCGGCGTGGTGCGCAGCGTTCGCGGGCGCTGCCTGCGGGGCGGGAGCCGCGGCGTGGGGCGCGGGAGTGTCGAGGTCGCCCCGGTCGAGGTCGGCGTCGGTGACGGGGACGGCGAGGTCGAGCCGGGCGAGCTGCTGGCGCACCTCCGCGGTGAGGTCGTTGAGGAAGCCCCAGCCACGGCGCTGCCGCGGGGTGGCGTGCCGCGGGGTTCCGGGGCCGGCGGTCAGGGGCTCGAAGGTGTCGGCCGGGGCCGTGTCGTCGGTCGCCATGGGTGAAGACCGTACATGCCGGGCGCGTGCCGCCGCCGCACTGGGCCTCTCAGCCGTGTGATCGGTAGTTCGGTGCGTGATCGGCAGTTCGAACTGCCGATCACGCACCGAACTACCGATCACACGGGCAACCCGGTCGGCTACGGGAGATCGAGGATCACGACGGTGTCGCCCGTCGCGGGGAGCCGCGCCAGGACCTGGGTGAAGTGCGGGTCCGACACGTGGCCGTCGAACGTCAGCCGGCCGATGCCCGCCGACCCGAGCACGGCCAGCGACTCCCGAGTGCATGCAGCGACCAGGGCCTCGCCGTCGGCGGTATGGCGGGCCTCGGTCTCCACGGTCAGGACGGGGAGCGGATCGTCGTCCGGATAGGCGAGTGCCAGGGCGAGGATCTCGCCCGCCGGGCCGACGGCACAGGTGGACGCGTCTCGGTCGGCCTCCTGGGCCGACCGCAGCAGCCACGGCTCGAACCCGTCTGCGACCGGCGCCCACCCCTCGTGCTGCCAGCGGTACTGGTCCACCACGGCCCGTTCGAGGTCAGGGACCGGGAGGTCGCGCGCCGGGACGGTGCGGATCTCGTCGGGGAGGGGCCAGGGATCGAGGGCGGCGAGCGCCTCCGCGACCTCGACCTCCATGGGCGGGCAGCGCTGGACGACGCCGCCGCCGAGCGACTCCAGGAACCGGTGGGCCGCGGACCCGTGAGGGGCCCTTGCCCGGAAGGGCCGCGGATCCGGGCGAAGGCGTGCGAGCTCCCGGACGAGCTGCGTACCCAGACCGTGGCGACGCCGGTCGGGCCGGACCCGAACGTCGAGGTAGAGCCGGGAGTCGTGCACCCGCCCGGCGAACGCCTGAGCGACTCCGACGAGGTGCCCGCCCTCCTCGGCGAGGACGGCCCTGGAGGAGCGGTCTCGCCAGCTGTCCGGCTTCAGGTGAAGCCCGTCGAGCCACGCCGGGGCGCGCTCGAGGTCGGCGGGTGCGACGGGCCGGAGGATCACGGCAGCATCGTCGCACCCGGGTCGCCGAGGGTGTGGGTGGGCCCGTCTAGGGTCGTGGTCGAGCCGGTCGTGGGGTGGCGGATCTTCTCTCGGTCGCTATACTCGAACATACGTACGAGTCGCTGGGTGAGAGGGGTGCTGAGATGGACGAGCCGATCCGGGCCGGCGTGTCACCGGTCGAAGGGGCGTTCGCCGCGCTCGTGGCCTCGGCGCGCGAGCGGCCGCGAGTGACCTACCTGTCGCGTGCCGACCTGCGCGCCGGTGGTCCTGCGGCGTCGTACCCGTCGTCCCACCCGTCGGCGGGTCGCGCTGCCCGGCGTGCGCCGACGCGGATCGTGCTGCGGGCGGGCATGGACCTGGACGACCCCACGGCTGCCCGGCCGGCGGCGGGCGGCGCAGGCTCCCACTGACCGGGCTGGCCGGCGTTGCCCCCGTCGGCCGGCCCCGCCCGTCGGTTCGAGCGGCGAGCGCCCCCGCGCCCGCTTGCTCGAGCCGGCGAGCAACCCCTACATCGGCAGGATCGCCCCCACCACCGCGGCGACGACACCCACGAGCGTCGCCACCACGGCCAGGGTCCGGGCGGACCCGGCCTTCGTGGCCGCGGCGTTCGCGGACTCGGTCGCCGCGCCGCTGCTGGTCGTCGCCGTCTGGGCGGTCGTCGTCGCGGACGCGGCGGCGGCCTTCGCCTGCTCGGCCTCCTCGCGGGCGGCGGTGGCCTCGTCGGCCGCGGCCGTGAGTGCCTGCTGGAGCTCGGCCACCTTGACAGCGAGCTCGGCGAGCTGCGCCGCTGCCGCCTCGCGTGCCTCGGTGGCGGCCGCCGCGTCGCTGTCGAGCCGGGTCACGAGCTCCTCGCGCAGCTCCTCGGCGGTGAGCGCCTTGACGGGGCGCTCCAGGAACGCGTCCGCCCAGGTACGGCGCGAGCGTGCCCCCCCGGCACCGGGCGTCCGCGGGGCGGACCCGCCGTCCGCGGACGGCACGCGGGGGAGCGACCCGGTGGAGACCGTCGACTCCCCAGCGGCCGAGGCTGCCGCGAGCGCGGCGGCCTTGACCGACGCGACCACCTGCACCCCGCCGGCAGCGGGCTCCACGTCCACGACCGGCGCGGCGTAGTCGTCGTCGGCCGCGGTGCCGGCTGCCCTGCCGTGGTCCGCAACCGCAGCACCGTTGCCGGGCGCCGCTCCTTCGGGACTGTCGGCGCCACCTGCGGAGGAGGCGGCTTCGGCTGCCGCCGTCGCCGCCGCGGTGGTCGCCGACTCGGGGATCTTGATCGGGGCCGTCAGCAGGGCGCGCAGCCGCTCGAGCCGGTCCACGTTGTAGTCGCCGATCGAACCGGCGGCCGCCTCCGCCGCGCCCGCCTCCGCCGCCTCCGCCGCGCCCGCCTCCGCCGCCGCGCCCTGCGAGGCGGCTGCGGCCTCCTCGACATCGGGTGTGTTCTCTGTCACGTCGTGCCCGGTCTGCGTCGCGCCACTGTCCGAGGTCATGACGGAAAGGTACCGATCCTGGGCGCTCGTGCGAAGGGCTTGGCGGCGCGTGGCACGGAATCGCCGGACCGGATCACGGGCACCGGGTTGACGGCGGCCCCGCTTCCATTAAGTTAGGCCAGGCATACCTTACTTGGTAGCCCTGGCGAACGTGCCGGTCCCTTTCCCATGCCCGAGGAGCCCTTCGCATGCCCTCAGCCCTGCCCGAGGCCGGCGGACTGTCCGCGACGGCGTCGTACGACCCCGCCGCCCTGCTGCGCACCGCGACCGCCGAGCACTATGCCGCGACGGTCCACGGCGTGGTCGACGACGTCGCTGCGCGGCTCGCGGCCGTCACCCAGCCGTTCTCGGGCGCGAGCCGTTCCGAGCTGCAGGCGCTGGTCGACGCGGTCGACCTGGACGCCCCGGGCGCCGGCACGCAGGAGGCGCTCCGCGAGGTGGCCGACCTCTACGCCACCCACGCCATCTGGTTCCACGACCCCGCCTACACGGCGCACCTGAACTGTCCCGTGGCGATCCCCGCGGTCGCGGCGGAGGCGATGCTCGCGGCGATCAACACGTCGGTCGACACGTACGACCAGTCCACGGTCGCGACGCTCATGGAGCAGCGGGTGGTCGCGTGGACGGCGTCGCGGATCGGCTTCGAGCCGGCATCGGCGGAGAACCCGGCGGGGGCCGACGGCGTCTTCACCTCGGGCGGCACGCAGTCCAACTTCCAGGCCCTGTTCCTGGCCCGCCAGCGGGCCCGCCGCACGGGCGCGCCGCTCGAGCGCCTGCGCATCCTCGCCACGGAGGCGAGCCACTTCAGCGTCGCCAAGTCCGCGCTCCTGCTCGGCCTGGCCGACGACGCCGTCGTCGCCGTGCCGACCGACCTCACGGGCCGCATGGACGCGGACGCGCTGGCCGCGGCCCTGACGAGCACGTCCCGCGCGGGTGACACGGTCATGGCGGTGGTCGCGACGGCGGGCACCACCGACCGTGGCTGCATCGACCCGCTGGCCCCGATCGCCGACCTCTGCGACGCGACCGGCACCTGGCTCCACGTCGATGCGGCGTACGGCTGCGGCCTGCTCGTGAGCCCGGCCCGCCGCCGCCTCCTGAACGGCATCGAGCGCGCCCGCTCGGTCACCGTCGACTACCACAAGGCGTTCTTCCAGCCGGTCAGCTCCAGCGCCCTCATCGTGCGCGAGCGGGCCGACCTGGGCCCGGTCGCCTGGCACGCGGACTACCTGAACCCGCTGGAGAACGCCGAGCCCAACCAGGTCGACAGGTCGCTGCAGACCACGCGCCGGTTCGACGCCCTCAAGCTCTGGACCACGCTGCGCGCCCTCGGCGCCGACGGTATCGGCGCGATGGTCGACGCGTTCTGCGACCTCACCCAGGCCGTCCACGCCGTGGTCGACGCCGACCCGGACCTCCGCCTCCTCGCCCCCACGGACCTGAGCACGGTCCTCTTCCGCTACGAGCCGGACGGCCTCGACCCGGCGCACGCCGACGAGCTCGTGCCGCAGATCCGCCGCGTCCTGTTCGACTCCGGCCGCACCCTCGTCGCCAAGACCGTCATCGACGGCCGCCCCTGCCTCAAGCTCACCCTCCTCAACCCGGACGTCACGCTCGACGACGTCCGTGGCGTCCTCGAGCTGGTGCGCTCCGCTGCCCAGGGTCTCCTCGCGGGCGAGGAGCTCGCCGAGGACGACGCCCCGCCCTGCCGTACCGTCCACCCTCGTCTCGCCCGCTCGGGTGAGACGGCCCTGGAGTCCCTGTGAACCGCACCTACGACCTCGTCGGCATCGGCGTCGGCCCGTTCAACCTGGGCCTGGCCGCGCTGGCGGACCCCCTGCCCGACGTCGACGCCGTCTTCCTCGACCAGGCGGACGAGTTCCGCTGGCACCCCGGGATGATGCTGGAGGGGGCCACCATCCAGGTCCCCTTCCTCGCCGACCTCGTGACCATGGCCGACCCCACGTCGCCCTACTCGTTCCTCAACTTCCTCAAGCACACGGGCCGCCTGTACCCGTTCTACATCCGGGAGTCGTTCTTCCCCCTGCGGTCCGAGTACGACCAGTACTGCCGCTGGGTGAGCGAGCGCCTGACCTCGCTGCGCTGGGGGAGGCGCGTGACCGCCGTCGTGCAGACCGGCGACGGGTTCGAGGTGACCGCGCAGACGGCCTCCGGCACGGAGACGTACCGGGCGCGGCACGTGGTCCTGGGCGTGGGCACGACGCCGCGCGTCCCGGAGGCGTTCCGCGGGCTGGCCGGCGCGAGCGCGGCGGGTGCCGGCCCCGTGGTCCACACCGCCGACTACCTCCCGAACCGCGACGCCCTCGTCGCGAGCGGCGCGGTCACCGTCGTGGGCAGCGGGCAGAGCGCCGCGGAGGTGTACCGCGACCTGCTCGACGACGCCGGCCCCGGTCTCACCCTCGACTGGGTGACCCGCTCGCCCCGGTTCTTCCCGATGGAGTACACGAAGCTGACGCTCGAGCTGACGTCGCCCGAGTACACCGACCATTTCCACGGCCTGCCCGGCGCCCTGCGCGACACCCTGGGCCGCGAGCAGCGCAACCTCTACAAGGGCATCAGCGGCGACCTCGTGGACGACATCTACGAGACCCTCTACCGCAAGTCCGCCCTGGGCCGCCCCGTGCCGACCACCCTGCTCACCGACACGGCGGTGACGGACGCCCGCACCGACGGTGACGAGCACATCCTCACCCTGCGGCACAACCAGCTCGGCACGACGGCGGAGCACCGCACCCGCGCGGTCGTCGTCGCCACGGGCTACGGGTCGTCCGTACCGGACTTCCTCGACCCGGTGCGCCACCTGCTCAACCTCGACGAGCGCGGCCGGTTCGCCGTCGCCCGCGACTACACGGTGGACGACGCCCGCCGCGTCCACGTCGTCAACGCCGAGGAGCACACGCACGGCGTCACCGCCCCCGACCTGGGCTTCGGCGCCTGGCGCAACTCCGTCATCCTGGCGGGCGTCACCGGCCGGGAGGTCTACCCGGTGGAGCGGCGCATCGCGTTCCAGCAGTTCGGTCTCCCCGGCGCGGGGGCCCCCGCCGACGACGCCGGCACGCACCCCGCGCAGCAGGCACCCCTGGCGGAGGTGGCCCGGTGAGCGCCGACGTCGTCGTCCCGCAGGCCGCCCGCGAGGCCGCGCCGCCCGCCACCCCGGCGACCGCGCCCCGCTTCTCCGCGCCGTCCCGCCTCGGGACCCTGACCGTCGAGCCGGTCGACCCCGCCCGCGACGCCGCCCTGGTGCAGGGCTGGCTCGCCCACCCCGCGTCGGCGTTCTGGCAGATGGGCTCGCTCACCGCCGACGAGGTGCGCGACTACCTCGCCTCGGTGGTCGCACACCCGCACCAGGACGCGTGGCTCGGCCGCCTCGACGGCGAGCCGCTGTTCCTCGCCGAGACCTACGACCCGCGGCACGTCGCGCTCGCGGGCGTGCACGACGCCCTGCCGGGTGACCTGGGCATGCACCTCCTGGTCGCCCCGCCCGTCGCCCCGCGCGCGGGCCTCACGGACGCCGTCTTCGGCACGGTCATGCGGTTCTGCCTGGGCGAGCCGGACGACGGCGGCCTCGGCGCGCTCCGTGTCGTCGTCGAGCCGGACGTGCGCAACACCAAGATCGCCGCCAAGAACGCGGCCGCCGGCTTCCGCGTGCTGCGCGAGGTGGAGCTGCCGGGCAAGCGCGCCGCCCTGTCGGTCTGCACGCGCGAGGACTACGCGGCGTCGCCCCTCGGCGACGGGCCGGAGCTCGCCCCGCACCTGCGCCCTGACCTGGGCGAACGCGCGCACCGCCACCTGGTCGCCAAGGCGATCGCCGAGTTCACCCACGAGCGCCTCTTCCTGCCCGAGCGCGCCGACGGCACCCCCGCCGATGGGTCCCACGTGCACGACGAGCCGCTCGACTACGTGCTCGCCCTCGACACCGGCGACTGCACGGTGGAGTACCGCTTCGCGGCCCGCCGGTACGCCCTCGAGCACTGGGTGATCGACGAGGCAGGTCTGACGCGCACCGTCGCCGGCGCCCCGGCGCCCGTCGACGCGCTCGAGCTGGTCGCCGAGCTGCAGCCGCTCCTGCACATCCCCGACGACCTGCTCGCGGTGTACCTGGAGGAGCTGTCGTCCACGCTGGCCAGCGGGGCCGCGAAGCTCGAGCGGGAGACGAGCGGCGCCTCGCCGTCGTCGGCCGGCCTCGTCGCGGCGCTCGTGCCGGACGCCGTCGGCCCGGAGCCCGGCGACGACCGCCGCCTCGCCGCCGACGCCTTCCAGGCCGTCGAGGCCGCGATGACCGAAGGCCACCCGGGCTTCGTGGCGAACAACGGCCGCATCGGCTTCGCCCTCGACGACTACCGCGCCTACGCCCCCGAGCGCGGCGCGCGCCTGCGGCTCATGTGGCTCGCGGCCCGCCGCGAGCACTCCCACCTGGCGCTCGGTGCCGGACCCGACGGCGCCCCGCTGACCGAGGCCGAGCACTACGGGGCGGAGCTGTCGGGCGCGGAGCGGCAGGCGTTCGCCGACCGGCTCACCGCCCGCGGCCTCGACCCCGCCGGCTACCTCTACCTGCCCGTCCACCCCTGGCAGTGGCAGCACCGCGTGCCGCTCACGTTCGCCGCGGACGTGGCGCGCGGCGACCTCGTGCCCCTCGGGCCCGGCGGTGACGAGTACCAGCCGCAGCAGTCCATCCGCACCATGCTCAACCGGACGCGACCCGAGCGGCACTACGTCAAGGTGGCGCTCGCGATCCAGAACATGGGCTTCCTGCGCGGCCTGTCGCCCGCGTACATGCGCGCGACACCCGCGATCAACGACTGGGTGGCGGGCCTCGTGACCGGCGACGCGACCCTCCAGGGTGCCGGGTTCGGCGTGCTGCGCGAGCTCGCGTCGGTGGGCTACACCGGCGACGTCTACCACCGCACGCCGAAGCCGAACGCGCACCGCAAGATGCTCGCGGCACTGTGGCGGGAGTCGCCCCTGCCGCGCCTCGCGCCGGGGGAGCGGCTCGCCACGATGGCCTCCCTGCTGCACCGGGACGCGTCGGGGCAGGCGCTGGTGAGCGGGCTGGTGCGGGCCTCGGGCGTCACGCCCACAGCCTGGGTGCGCGCGTACCTCGACGCGTACCTCTACCCGCTCGTGCACTGCCTCCTCGCGCACGACCTCGCCTTCATGCCGCACGGCGAGAACCTCATCCTCGTGCTCCGCGACGGCGTGGTGCGGCGCACCCTGATGAAGGACATCGGCGAGGAGATCGTCGTGGTGGGGGACCGGGCGCTGCCCGAGGGCATCGAGCGGGTGCGGTCCGTGGTGCCCGACGACGAGAAGGCGCTCGCCATCTTCACCGACGTGTTCGACGGCGTCCTGCGGCACCTGGCGGGCATCCTCGCCACGGACGGGGTGCTGCGCGAGGACCGGTTCTGGGCCCTCGTGGCCGAGGTGATCGACCGGCACCGGTCGGAGCACCCGGACCTGCGCACCGGGGTGGACCTCCGGGCCCAGCGGTTCGCGCACTCCTGCCTGAACCGGCTCCAGCTGCGCAACACGCTGCAGATGGTCGACCTCGCCGACCAGTCCGGCTCGCTCATCTACGCCGGCGAGATGCCGAACCCGGTGGCCCGGTGACCCACGCGTTCGAGCTCTACCGGGACGGCCTCGGCGTGCCCCACGTCCGCGCCGCCGACGAGGGGGCGCTCGCCTACGGGCAGGGCTACGTCACGGCCCTGGACCGGGGCTGGCAGATCGAGGTGGACCGGTGGCGGGCCGAGGGGCGGCTCGCGGAGCGCCTCGGCCCGGCGGGGCTGGAGTGGGACCGGTTCGCCGTGCAGGTGCGGCTCGCCGACACGGCCCGCCGCGTGCACGCCGCGCTGCCCTCGGCGGAGCAGGCCTGGCTCGCCGCGTACACGGCGGGGGTGAACGCGGGCCTCGCGGAGGGCACGCACGGCGCCCCCGAGCTCGCCGCCCTCTCCGAGCTCGAGGGCCCGCTGCCCGACGTCGAGCCGTGGCCCACCTGGGCGCCGGTCGGCGTCTTCCTCGTGGCGCACGTGCTGTTCGGCGGGTTCGCCAACGTGCTGTGGCGCGACCACGTGGCCCGCACGCTCGGCCCGGCCTTCCCCGGGGTGGCCGCTGAGCAGCTGGCCGCCCTGTTCGCCGCCGACGCCGGACCCTCCTCCGGGTCCAACGCCTGGGCCGTGCACGGCTCGCGCACCACCTCCGGCGCGCCGCTCCTCGCGGGGGACCCGCACCGGCTGCTCGAGCTGCCCGGCGTGTACCAGCAGGTGCGGCTCGCGTGCGACGAGTACGACGTGGTCGGGCTCGCCTTCCCCGGCGTGCCCGGGGTGCAGCACTTCGGGCACACGGGCGATGCCGCCTGGGGCATCACCAACGCGATGGCCCACCACACGGAGGTCTTCGCGGAGCGGCTCCGCCGTCGTGCCGCGGACCGGGACCTGCTGCCCGACTGGTCCGACGCCTGGGGCGGGCCCGGTGCCTGGAGTGGGCCCGGACAGGCTCCCTCACAGGCGGCGGTGGAGGCGCACGGCCCGGACGGGTGGGAGCCCGCCGCGTCCGGCAGCGAGGTGGTGCTCGTCCGTGGCGCCGAGCCCGTGACGGTCCCCTGGGTGGAGACGGCCCGAGGCCCCGTGGTGGCCGGGCTCGCCCGCTCCCTCGATGAGTTGTCAGACGCTCCCCGGCCTGTGCGCCGGGGAGCGTCTGACGGCTCCGGGGAGGAGGTGGCGTACTCCGTGCGCTGGCCCGTGCGGGCCGGCGCCGACCTCGGGATCGGTTCGTGGCGCGCCCTGCTGCGGGCGCGGTCGGCGCGCGACGTCGCCGACGCGTTCACCGGCTGGGTGGACCCCGTGAACCGGGTCCTCGCCGCCGACCGCACCGAGATCCTCAGCCTGACCGCCGGCCGCCTCGCCGAGCGGTCGCCCCGCGAGCGGGTGCTCCCGGTAGCGGCCTGGACCGACGCCGCCCGCCCCCGGCCCTGGGTTCGGCTCCCCGAGCCGGTCGCCGTGACCGACGTGGCGGTGGACGCCAACGAGCGCCCGGCGACGTGGGGTGCGGGGGAGGCGCACGGTGACGGCGTGCCGGGCGGTGTGCCGGGCGGTGAGCCGGCCGCCGTGCCGGGCGGCGACGGTGTGCCCGGCGGTGTCCCGGCGGACCGTCGGCCCGGCCGCGAGGCGCACGCGCTCGGCTGGGCGTACGCCCCCCATCGCGCGGACCGCATCCGGGAGCTGCTCGCTGCGGCCCCGGCCGGCGGCGAGCGGCCCGAGACGCAGCAGCGGGTGCACGGTGACACGGTCCACCGTGGAGCGCCCGCACTGCTGTCCTGGCTGGACCCTGCCGCCGACACCCTCGCTCGATCGGCAGTTCGGGGCGTGATCGGCAGCTCGGACTACCGAACACGCTACGAACTGCCGAACACGCAGGGCGCGCGCCCGGAGGCCGCAGCCGCGCGAGCCAGTACGACGGAGCTCACGTCCCAGGTGCTCGACGCCGCCCGCCGGCTTCACACCTGGTGCGACGCCGGCGCGCGGATGGACGCGGGCTCGACAGGCGCGGCGCTGTTCGCCGCCTGGCGGCACGCGCTCGTGCGCCGCGTGGCCGCCCACCCTGTCCTCGCACCGTTGCGCGACGCCACCGACGCCACCGACGCCACCGCCGCCGCCGACCCCGTGGCCCGCTACGGCGTCATCTTTGCGCCGTGGTTCTCGCTGACCGCCCGCGTCGCAGAAGGGCTCGCGAGCATCCTTGCCGCGGCCGGCCCCGCCGGCCCCGCCGGCCCCGCCGGCCCCGCCGGCCCGGCCGACCCCGCCGACCCCGCCGGCCCGGCCGACCCCGCCGGCCCCGCCGGCCCGGCCGGCCCGGCCGACCCCCCGCGACCAGGAACCCCTTCCCCCTCCGACGGCCACACGGGGAACAGCTTCCTGGTCGCCGGGCCCGGCGGCGAGCGGCTCGACCCGCGCGCCGAGGCCTGGGCCGCCCTCGCTGAGGTCGTCGCCGCCCGGGTGACGGCCGCACCCGGGCGAGCGACCGGCGTCGGGCACAGGGACGTCACCTGGGGCGAGACTCACCGCCTCCACCCCCTCCACGTGCTGGCCGACGTACCGGGCGCCGAGACGCCCGGCGTCCCCGCCGTGGCGCTCGCGGGCGACTCCGACACCGTGCGCTGCACGGCGTCCGCGCCGGGCACCACGGACCTGTCGTGGCGGGGGTCCGTCGCGCGCTGGGTGTGGGACCTGTCCGACCGGGAGCGCAGCCGCTGGGGCGTGCCGTTCGGGGCGAGCGGCGACCCGCGGTCGCCGCACTTCGCCGACCAGCTGGAGACCTGGGCGGACGCGGGAACCGCGCCCGTCGTGACCGACTGGGCGCGCCTGCGGCGCGTCACGAGAGTGGAGGTGGCCCCATGACGGAGCCCACGAACCAGACCCCCGAGCCGACGACGGCCCCCGCGACGGCCCCCGCCACCGCCACCGACCGCCTCCTCGGCGGGTCGCGCGGCCAGGAGGTGTGGCGCACCGAGCTGGGCCCCGCGGGGACCGTGACGGTCCACGTGCTCGACCCCGAGGCAGACGCCGCCCTGCTCCACGGCTGGTTCACCGAGCCGCGTGCCGCCTTCTGGGGGCTGGGCGACCTCACGCCCGACGAGGTCTGCGAGACCTACGAGTTCGTGGAGTCGCTCCCCACCCACAACGCCTACCTGGTGCGCTGGGACGGCGAGCCCGTGGTGCTCCTGCAGGCGTATCACCCGGAGGACGACCCGGTCGCCACCGCCTACGAGGCCGCGCCGGGTGACCTCGGGTTCCACTTCTTCCTCGGCGGCCGCGGGCGCGGACTCCTGCCCGCGTGGGCCGTGCTGGGACCGGCCATGATCGAGTTCCTGTTCGCGCCCGAGGCGGTGGCCCGGCTCGTCGGCGAGCCCGACGCCCGCAACGAGAAGGCCGTCGCCAGGACCGTCGACATGGGCTTCGACCTGGGGGAGCGCGTCACCTTCGAGTCCGCCTACGGTCCCAAGGACGCCTGCCTCGTCTACCTCGGCCGCGACAAGGGGCTCGCGCTCGCGGAGGCGGGCCGGGCGGCGCTCGCGGAGGCGCTGGCGGCCGCCACGCCGGACCCGGCGGGCGCCGGCGCGGACGCCCCGCCCAAAATGGATGCTTACGCTAACTAACGACCTTGGGGGATAATGGGGGTGATGCCAACCACACCCACCTCCCCAGCGTCAGCCACGGCCGCGGAACCTCGAAACGCATCGACCGACCTGTCGACGTTCGGCTCGATCCGCCGGCTGTACCCCTTCGTCCGCCCCGCCATGCCGCGCCTCGTCGGCGGTCTCCTGTCCGCGCTCGGCGCGAGCCTCGCGGCGCTCGCCATCCCGCAGGCCCTCAGGTGGGTGGTCAACGGGCCGCTCGCCGCGGGCGCGCAGGAGCACGACTGGCGCGGCCTCGCCGTGGCCGTCGCCATCGTGCTGGTCCTCGGCCTGGCCGAGGCGGGCCTGATCCTGCTCCGCCGCACCCTCGTCATGTTCCCTGGAACTCAGGTCGAGGCGGACATGCGGATGGCGCTGTTCCGCCACCTGCAGAACCTGCCGATCGCGTTCCACGACCGGTGGCCGGGCGGACAGCTGCTGTCGCGCATCATGGGCGACCTCGGCCTGCTGCGCCGCTGGCTCATCTTCGGCGTGCTGCAGCTGGTCGTCAGCGCGACCACGATCGTGGTCGGCATCGGCATCCTCGTCGCCACGGCGGGGTGGCTGGGCCTGGTGTACCTGGCCGGGGCCGTCCCCGTGGTCGTGATCGTCTTCCGGTTCTCCCGCAAGTACCGGCTCGTCTCGCGCCAGTCGCAGGACCAGTCGGGCGACCTCGCCACCACGGTCGAGGAGTCCGTGCACGGCATCCGGGTGCTCAAGGCGTTCGGGCGGGGCCGCGACGCGCTCGCGACCTTCACCGACCAGGCCGACGAGCTCCGCCGCACGGAGATGAAGAAGGCGTCCGTCGACGCGGGCCTCATGACGAGCCTGACACTCATCCCGGAGCTCACGATCGCGGCGTGCGTGGTGCTCGGCACCGTCCTCGCCGTGGACGGCCAGATCGACCTGGGCGACCTGGTGATGTTCTTCGCCACCACCGCCGTCATCAACGGCCCGGTGGTGGACCTCGGCATGACCCTGTCGATGACGCTCAACGCGCGCACCGCCGTCGACCGCTACTTCGAGGTGCTCGACACGCCCAACACCGTGAGCGACCCGGCCGAGCCGGTCCGCGTGCCCGTCCCAGCCGGCGAGGTCAGCCTGCGTGACGTCACCTTCCGGTACGAGGACGCGGAGCGTCCGGTGCTGGAGCACGTGGACCTGGACCTGCCCGCCGGGACGACGACGGCGCTGGTCGGCCTCACCGGTTCGGGCAAGTCGACCCTGGCGATGCTGGTGCCGCGGCTCTTCGACGTCACGGGCGGCCAGGTGCTGCTCGACGGCGCCGACGTGCGCGACCTCACCCGCGAGCAGGTGCGGTCCATGGTGGCCGTCGCGTTCGAGGACCCCACCCTGTTCTCGGCGTCGGTCCGGGACAACGTGCTCCTCGGCGTGAGCGACGACCTCCCCGCGGCCGAGCGGGAGGCCCGCCTGCACGAGGCGCTCGACGTGGCGCAGGCGCAGTTCGTCCACGACCTGCCGCTCGGCATCGACACCCGGATCGGCGAGGAAGGTCTCTCGCTGTCGGGCGGCCAGCGCCAGCGGCTCGCGCTGGCCCGGGCGGTGGCTGCCCGGCCGCCGGTGCTGGTGCTCGACGACCCGCTGTCGGCGCTCGACGTCACCACCGAGGAGGCGGTCACCGCCCGCCTCCGGGACGTGCTGCGCACCACGACGAGCCTGATCATCGCGCACCGGCCGTCCACCGTCGCGCTCGCCGACCGGGTGGCCGTGCTCCGCGACGGCCGCATCACCGCCGTGGGCACGCACACGGAGCTGCTGGCCCGCGACCCGCACTACCGGCACATCATCTCCAGCCTCGAGGAGGACTACGAGAGCCACGCCCGCGAGGGGGACCGGGACCTCGAGCCCGACCCGTACACCGACGCAGAGACCGAGCCCGAGGAGCAGAGCCTGTGACCGCCGAGGCCGCTGTGAGCCCCCGCCCCGCCGACCGTCCGGCCCACCGTCCGACCGACGCGGCCGCCGACGACGAGACCCGCCTCGACAAGGCGACCAGCCGCGCCGTCCGCTCCCGCTCGCTGTCGCTCCTCGGCAACCTCCTCCGTCCGCACGGCAAGGGCCTCACCTGGGCCGGCGTCCTCGTGGTGGCCTCCACGGCCGGGCAGGTCGCGGGTCCGTGGCTCGTGGCCAAGGCGATCGACGACGCGCTGCCCGCCCTGCGCGACGACGACCCGCGCCTGCTCATCTCGGTGGGCGTCGCCTACTTCATCGCCGCGGTCGTGGCGGGCCTGGCGATCGGCGCCTACCGGGTGGCGGCTGCCCGGATCGCGCAGACGGTGCTGCTCGAGCTGCGCCGCCGCGTGTTCCGCCAGACGCAGCGCCTGTCGCTGGAGTTCCACGAGTCGTACACGTCGGGCCGGATCATCTCCCGGCAGACGTCCGACCTGGAGGCCCTGCGCGAGCTGCTCGACGGCGGCCTGACCGGCGTCGTCTCCTCGCTGCTCGTCATGGTGTTCACGTTCGTCGGTCTGATGCTCGTGGACTGGCGCTCGGGCCTGGTGCTCGCCTGCGCGTTCGTCCCCGCCTGGTTCCTGACCCGGTGGTTCCAGCGCAAGTCCCAGGTGTACTACCGCGAGCAGCGCACGGCGTCGGCCCGCCTCATCGTGAAGTTCGTCGAGACCATGACGGGCATGCGCGCGGTGCAGGCGTTCCGCCGCGAGGCCACCACGGAGGCCGAGTACGACCGCCTCGGGCAGGAGTACCGCCAGGCCAACCTCCGCATCTTCGGCGTGAACGGCCGCTACCAGCCCGGACTCGTCCTGATCGGCAACGTCACCGTCGTGGCGGCGCTGGCCGTGGGCGGCTGGCGGGTGCTGGGCGGCACCATGGAGGTCGGCATGCTCGTGGCCGTGCTGCTGTACGTGAAGCGGTTCTTCCAGCCCATCCAGCAGCTCGGCATGTTCTACAACGCGTTCCAGTCGGCCGCGGCCGCGCTCGAGAAGGTGTCGGGGCTCCTGGCGGAGGAGCCGACCGTCGTCGAGCCGGAGAAGCCGGTGCCGCTGCCCGCGGCGAAGGGCGAGCTGCGCCTGGAGCACGTGCGCTTCCAGTACGGCGACGGGCCGGTCGTGCTCCCCGACCTGGACCTGACCATCCCCGCCGGCCAGACGGTGGCGCTCGTGGGCACCACCGGCGCCGGCAAGTCGACGGTGGCCAAGCTGGTCACGCGGTTCTACGACGCGACGGCCGGTCACGTGCGGCTCGACGGTGTGGACCTGCGGGACCTGTCGTCGGCAGACCTGCGCCGCGCCGTCGTCATGGTGACGCAGGAGGCGTACCTGTTCAGCGGGTCGGTGCGCGAGAACATCGCGCTCGGGCGGCCCGGCGCCACCCAGGACGAGATCGAGGCGGCGGCCAAGGCGGTGGGCGTCCACGACTTCGTCATGGCCATGCCCGACGGCTACGACACCGACGTGAACAAGCGCGGCGGGCGGGTGTCGGCAGGCCAGCGTCAGCTCCTGTCGTTCGCGCGCGCGTTCCTCGCCGACCCGGCCGTGCTGGTCCTCGACGAGGCCACGTCGTCGCTCGACCTGCCCGGCGAGCGGCTCGTCCAGCACGGCCTGCAGACCCTGCTCGCCGACCGGACCGCCATCATCATCGCCCACCGCCTGTCCACCGTGGCGATCGCCGACCGGGTGCTCGTCATGGAGCACGGCCGCGTGGTCGAAGACGGCA
>NZ_JBXTSN010000011.1:0-74872 GCF_057158775.1 Antribacter sp. NEAU-D49
GCAATGTGCGCGGCGGGCAGAAGGTGTCAGTCGCAGCCGTACCCCGGCACGATCCTGGGCCAGGCATCGACCGACTCCCCGGTGCCCACGAACGCGACCGTCTCGTCGGCGGCGAACCAGATCTTCTCGTCGCCCGACGTGAAGCCGCTGTCGACGGCGTCGTCCGGGAGGTCCACGTCCTCCTCGTACTCGGCCTCCCGCCACTCCTCGGGGACGAGCCCGTCGGGGTCGGCGGCGTACTTGCCGGGCGGGAGGTCGATGAACGTGATGCTGGACCAGTCGCAGTGCCGGCTTCCGGACACGGCCTCCACCGTGGCGTCACCGTCGGAGCTCGTCCACCGTGACCGGACGGTACTGTCCGAGCAGCCGACGAGCACGGAGGAGAGCGCGAGGATCACCACGATCCCCCGGGCCTGTTTTCTAGTCGACATACGCGCGAAGGTCCTCCGTCGTCACCAGGCTCTCGTTCGTCGTCAGTTTGGCAGGCTTTCCGCCCGCCGCCATCGGGAACTTGGCCTCGTCAGGATTGAGGAGCGCGTACCGGCCGGGCTCGATCTCCGCAAGGAACATCAGGTAGGTCCCGCGACTGTTGATGCGGGAGCTGTCCGAGACGTACGTGACGCCGTCGTGCGTGCCTCCCAGCTCACGGACCTCGATCACCGAGCCGGCCTCCAGCCCGCCAGACAGGGAGCGGATCACGGTCGCGCTGTGGAGCGTGGTCACGATCGGCTGGGTCGGGGGCTGTTCGACCGACGGGTCCACGCCTGCCAGCGGGTTGACCACCGGGTCCGTCGAGCTGGACTCCTGAGGGAGCACGAGGTCGGTCCGGGAGTCGCCCGAGAACCGCGCGACGACCACCAGGTCGGCAGCTTGCTCGAGGTCCTCGACGGAGTCGAACGCCGGGTAGTCCGCCGAGAACTCGAGGATCGTCGGCTGGGCCGGGCTGAGCGCGCCGCTGAGGGCCAGGGCGAGCGTCGACGCGAGAGCGGCCGTCGTCAGGAGCCCCGTGACCAGGAGGCCGTGCGCCGACCCGGTGACCGCGCGCTGCACGGTGCGGGCGCTCATGAGCTCGTCCAGGACGGGTAGAAGCTGCGCACGTTCGCCGCGTCGCTCAGAGAGGGCTTGGTCATGGTGTTCCGGTTCCGGTTGCGGTTCATGATCGAGTCCGCCCCGTCGCGGTGACCCAGGTAGAGCGCGTGGCCGTACTCGTGGACGAGGACGCTCTGGACGAAGTTGCCGAAGTTGGATGCATCGCCCGAGATCGTGCGCGAGTTCAGCCGGATGTACAGGCACGTCCCGCCGCACGCCTGGTAGTAGCCGTACCAGGTGTCGCTGTACGACGCGGCCGTGATGCTCGACCCGGAGTTGGTGCTCTTGGTGAGGCTCACCGGCGAGTACGTGGCGTTCCAGTTCGAGAGCGACTGGTTCATGGGCGTCTGCCACGTGCTGTTGTAGCTGTACGGGTAGACGGCGATCTTGGGGGTCTCCTGGCCGATTCCGCTGTAGGGCTCGGCGGACGAGGTGAGGACAACCCCGATGGACGCGACGAGGGCGATGTTGACGACAGCGATCGTTCGAAGGATGAACTTCGGATGTTTCACAAGGCTCCTTTGCCCGGTGGGGGTGTCCTGCACCGACCGGGCAAAGTTAGCGTTATGGATAAGTGTCGTAAATAGGGCGGATGGGTGAAGTCGTTCTGGCCCTCGGCGTCAGACCTGCCGCGCCGACGACGCCCGCACCACCAGCTCCGGCTGGAACACGACCTGCTCGGCCGGCACGTCACGCCCGCGCAGGAGGATGTCGGCCGCGGTCTCCCCGAGCTGGTGCGTGGGCTGGCGCACCGACGTCAGGGGGGTGGCCAGCTCGGCCGCGAACGTGACGTCGTCGTACCCCACGAGCGCCACCTCGTCGGGCACCACGATGCCCTCGCGGCGCAGGGTGCGCAGGGCGCCGAGCGCCGTCAGGTCGTTCACGCAGAACACCGCGCTGGGGCGCACGCCGCGGGCGAGGAGCGTGCGGACGCCGGCCTCGCCGCCGTCGGCGTTGAGGGACGGCACCGTGACCTCCACGAGCGCGTCGGCCGGGTCGAGGCCCGCGGCCTCCAGGGCGCGGACGACGCCGGCGTGCCGGTCGGCGCACTGGCGGATGGTGTGCGGGCCGTTGAGGAAGGCGATCCGGGTGTGCCCCTGCTCCAGCAGGTGGCGGGCGGCCAGCTCGCCTCCGTGCACGTCGTCGACAGCGACCGACGAGAGGTCCGCGACCGGCGACGGACGGTCGAGCAGCACCACCCCGACACCGCGCTCGCGCAGCGAGAGCAGGTGCGAGATGTCGTCGGTCGCGGGCACCACCATGACGCCCTGCACGCCGTGCTCCTCGAAGAGGCGCAGGTAGCGGTGCTCGCGCGCCGGGTCGTCGTCGGAGCTCGCCATCATGACCGTGTAGTCGTCCCGCTCGAGGCGGGCCTCGATGCCGCGTGCCACGTCGGTGAAGAACGGGTTGGCGATGTCGAGCACGATGGCGCCGACGGTCGTGATGGTGCCCGCGCGCAGCTGCCGCGCGGAGCCGTTGCGCACGAACGCCAGCTCCTCGATGGCGGCCTCGACCCGCTCGCGGGTGGCGGGGAGCACGCGCTCGGGCCGGTTGAGCACGTTCGACACGGTGCCCACGGAGACGCCGGCGACGCGCGCCACGTCGGCGATCGACGCCCGGCGCCGGGTGGCCGAGATGGTCATGGTGTCCTCCTTCGCCCCGGGGAGCCCCAGGCACAGCTACATTATGAACCGTTTCATCACGGCGGTGCCGTGCCACGACGAGAAGGGGTCGACGATGACCGGAACCTCCCCCCGACGCGGGCGGGTCTGCTTCACCTCGCAGGTGCGTGCGGACCGCCTGGACGAGTATCGCGCGGCCCACGCCGCCGTGTGGCCGGACATGCTGGAAGCCCTGCGCGACACGGGCTGGCGCGACTACCACCTGTACCTCCGGGGCGACGGCCTGCTCGTCGGCGTCCTGGAGACCGACGACTACGACGCCGCCCAGGCCGGCATGGCCGCCACCGAGGTCAACGCCCGCTGGCAGGCCGCGATGAGCGGGTTCTTCGTGGACGAGGGCAACCCGGACGAGGGCTTCGTCATCCTCGACGAGGTGTTCCACCTGGAGGACCAGCTCGAGGCGGCGGGCCTGCCGACGCGGCGGTGAGCCCGTCGCCGCCCCCCTGTCGGTGAACTCGTCGCCGAGATGGGCCCCGGACGCGCGCCGCGCGCACATCACTTCGGCACTTTGTCGTCGGTTCGGCACTTCGAACTGCCGAACCGACGACGAACTGCCGAAGCAATGTGCGCGGCCCGCCGCGCCCCGCCGCGCCCGAACACGCTGCGGCACTCGAATAAGTTCCCTCGCTTGACCCAACCCGGACGCGCGCCATACAGTCCTCTTGAATCGTTTCACGGGCACGCTCACCGGTGCGCGTGCAAGCGCGCGACGACGCGCGGAGAGGAAGGACGCCATGACGGCATCCACACAGAGGATCGAGGCGGCCAAGGCCGCCCTGCGGCTGCAGACGATCGAGCTGCCGTCCTGGGCGTTCGGCAACTCGGGCACTCGCTTCAAGGTGTTCGCCCAGCAGGGCGTCCCCCGCGACCCGTACGAGAAGATCGCCGACGCCGCCCAGGTGCACCAGTACACGGGCGTCGCGCCGCGGGTGAGCCTCCACATCCCGTGGGACCTCGTCGACGACTTCACGGACCTGGCCAGGCACGCCGCCGGCCTGGGCGTGAGCATCGGCATGATCAACTCGAACGTCTTCCAGGACGACGACTTCATGCTCGGCTCCCTCACCCACCCGGACGCCCGGGTGCGGCGCAAGGCGATCGACCACCACAAGCAGTGCATCGACGTCATGCGCGCCACGGGGTCCAAGGACCTCAAGGTCTGGCTCGCGGACGGCCTGAACTACCCCGGCCAGGACTCGATCCGCGGGCGTCAGGACCGGCTGGCGGAGAGCCTGCAGGAGGTCTACGCAGCGCTCGACGAGGACCAGCACCTGGTGCTCGAGTACAAGTTCTTCGAGCCGGCGTTCTACATCACCGACGTGCCCGACTGGGGCACCTCGCTGCTGCACTGCCTCGCGCTCGGCGACCGCGCCTCGGTGGTCCTCGACACGGGCCACCACGCCCCGGGCACCAACATCGAGTTCATCGTGGCCCAGCTGCTGCGCCAGGGCCGCCTCGGCGCCTTCGACTTCAACAGCCGGTTCTACGCCGACGACGACCTCATGGTCGGCGCCGCGGACCCGTTCCAGCTCTTCCGGGTCATGCACGAGATCGTCCAGGCCGGAGCCCTGGCGCCGGACTCCGGCGTGAACTTCATGCTCGACCAGTGCCACAACATCGAGCCCAAGATCCCCGGCCAGATCCGGTCGGTCATGAACGTGCAGGAGGCCACGGCCAAGGCGCTCCTGGTCGACGCCGAGGCGCTCCTCGCGGCCCAGCAGGCCGGCGACGTGCTCGGCGCGCACGGCGTCCTCATGGACGCCTACAACACCGACGTGCGGCCCTTCCTGGCGGAGCTCCGCACGGAGATGGGCCTCGAGCAGGACCCCATGGCCGCGTTCGCGGCCTCGGGCTACGCGGAGAAGGTCGCCGCCGAGCGGGTCGGCGGCGCGCAGGCGGGATGGGGAGCATGAGCATGGTGACTACGGGGCAGCGCGCCGACGGAAACGACACAGGCGAGCAGGCTGCGGCCGCGCAGGTGGTCGCCGCCCTGGTGGGCCGGTCGAACCGCCTCGGGTCCGACCCCCGGGTGACGAACTACGCCGGCGGCAACACCTCCGCCAAGGGGGTGGACACCGACCCGGTGACCGGCTCCGACGTGGAGCTGCTCTGGGTCAAGGGCTCGGGCGGGGACCTCGGCACCCTGACGGAGAAGAACCTCGCGGTGCTGCGCCTCGACCGGCTGCGCTCCCTCGCGGACGTGTACCCGGGCGAGGAGCGCGAGGACGAGATGGTCGCCGCGTTCGACTACTGCCTGCACGGGCGGGGTGGCGCGGCGCCGTCGATCGACACGGCCATGCACGGGCTCGTGGACGCACCGCACGTCGATCACCTTCACCCCGACGCGGGCATCGCCCTGGCGACCGCCGCCGACGGTGAGGCGCTGACGCGCGAGATCTTCGGTGGCGACGTGGTCTGGGTGCCGTGGCGCCGGCCCGGGTTCCAGCTCGGCCTCGACATCGCCGCGGTGAAGGCCGCCAACCCGCAGGCCGTGGGCTGCATCCTGGGCGGGCACGGCATCACCGCGTGGGGCGACACCTCCGAGGAGGTCGAGGCCCGCTCGCTGGACATCATCCGCCGGGCCGAGGAGTTCATCGCCGCGCGCACGGCCGAGCGCGCCGAGCACCCGTTCGGCGCCGTCCGCCCCGGCTACGCGGCGCTGACGCCCGAGGAGCGGCAGGCGAAGGCCGCCGCGCTGGCGCCGGTGGTCCGTGGTCTCGCCTCCGCGGACGTGCCGCAGGTGGGCCACTTCACCGACTCGGACGTGGTCCTCGACTTCCTGTCCCGCGAGAAGCTGGGCCCCTTGGCGGAGCTCGGCACCTCCTGCCCCGACCACTTCCTGCGCACCAAGGTGAAGCCGCTGGTCGTGGACGTGCCGGCGAGCAGCTCGGTGGAGGACACCGTGGCTGCGCTGCGCGCCGCGCACGAGGCCTACCGCGCCGACTACGCCGCCTACTACGAGCGCAACGCCGCCCTCGGCGACCCCGCGATGCGCGGCGCCGACCCGGCGATCGTGCTGGTGCCGGGCGTGGGCATGTTCTCGTTCGGGCGCAACAAGCAGACGGCGCGCGTGGCCGGCGAGTTCTACGTCAACGCGATCAACGTGATGCGTGGCGCCGAGGCGATCTCCACGTACGCCCCCATCGCGGAGTCCGAGAAGTACCGCATCGAGTACTGGGCGCTGGAGGAGGCCAAGCTCCAGCGCATGCCGAAGCCGAAGGCCCTCGCCACCCGGGTCGCGCTCGTCACGGGCGCGGCGTCGGGCATCGGCAAGGCGATCGCCGAGCGGCTCGCCGCCGAGGGCGCGTGCGTCGTCATCGCGGACCTCGACCTCGACGCCGCCCAGGCGGTCGCCGACTCGCTCGGCGGACCCGACGTCGCCGTCGCCGTCCGCGCGGACGTGACCTCCGCGGACGAGGTGAGCGCCGCCGTCGGGCAGGCGAACCTCGCGTTCGGCGGGGTGGACCTCGTGGTCAACAACGCCGGCCTGTCCATCTCCAAGCCGCTGCTGGAGACCACGGAGCGCGACTGGGACCTCCAGCACGACGTCATGGCCAAGGGCTCGTTCCTCGTCGCCCGCGAGGCGGCGCGGGTCATGATCGACCAGGGCCTGGGCGGCGACATCGTCTACATCGCGTCCAAGAACTCGCTGTTCGCCGGGCCCAACAACGTGGCCTACTCGGCCGCGAAGGCAGACCAGGCGCACCAGGTGCGGCTCCTCGCCGCCGAGCTCGGCGAGCACGGCATCCGCGTGAACGGCATCAACCCGGACGGGGTGGTGCGCGGGTCGGGCATCTTCGCGGGCGGCTGGGGGGCCAAGCGCGCCGCGGTCTACGGCGTGCCCGAGTCGGAGCTGGGCGCCTACTACGCCCAGCGCACGCTGCTCAAGCGCGAGGTGCTCCCGGAGCACGTCGCCTCGGCCGTCTTCGCGCTCGTCGGGCCGGACCTGGCCCTGACGACGGGGCTGCACGTTCCCGTCGACTCGGGCGTGGCCGCGGCGTTCCTGCGGTGAGCACGGAGGGCGGGGCCGGGGGGCCCGGCGGCGTCGCGCCCGGCCGCGGGATGCCCGACGGCGCCCCGGCTCGGCCGGGCGGCAGCGCCGGGCCGGGCGGCAGCGCCGGGCCGGGCGGCAGCGCCGGGCCGGGCGGCAGCGCCGGGCCGGGCGGCAGCGCCGGGCCGGGCGCCCGGCCCGCCTTCGTGGCGATCGACCTGGGCGCGACGAGCGGCCGGGTCGTCCTCGCGGCGCTCCACCCGGCGGCCGACGGCGGCGCCCCCGGCTCCACGGGACCGGACGGCGTCGCCCGCGTCGAGATCGTCGAGTGCGGGCGGTTCCCGAACGGCCCGGTCCTCCTCCCCTCCGGGGAGGGGGAGGTGCACGGCGGGCTGCACTGGGACGTCGTGGGCCTGTGGCGGGGGATCGTCGAGGGTCTGCGGGTGGCGGGCCGTGAGGCGCAGCGCCTCGGCCTGGAGATCCAGGGGATCGGCGTGGACTCGTGGGCCGTGGACTACGGCCTGCTGGACGACGACGGCCGGCTCGCCGGCACACCCTGGAGCTACCGCGACGACCGGACCACGGGCGTGCCTGAGGACGTCTACGCGCACGTCCCGGCCGCCGACCACTACGCGGTGAACGGCCTCCAGCACCTGCCCTTCACCACGGAGTTCCAGCTCGTCGCGGGCCGGGGTGAGGCCGCCTGGGCGAACGGGCGGCACCTGCTGCTCGTCCCCGACCTGGTGTCGTACTGGCTCACCGGGCGGCGGGTGGCCGAGGTGACGAACGCGTCCACGACCGGCCTGCTCGACGCCCGGACCCGCACCTGGTCCGACGACCTGCTCGCGCGGCTCGGTTCGGCGTACCCGGAGCTCGCGGGTCTGCGCCAGCGGCTGGCGGACCTGGTGGAGCCGGGCGCCGTCGTCGGCCCGCTGTGCGAGCCCGTGCGCGAGGCGACCGGGCTGGGCGAGGTGCCCGTGATCGCCGTCGCCTCGCACGACACGGCCTCGGCTGTGGCGGCGACGCCCCTCAGCTCGGCGACGTGCGCGTACATCTCGTCCGGCACCTGGTCCCTCGTGGGCCTGGAGCTCGAGAAGCCGGTGCTCACGGAGGCGTCCCGTGCGGCCAACTTCACCAACGAGCTCGGGCTCGACGGGACGGTCCGCTACCTGCGCAACGTCATGGGACTGTGGGTGCTCGACGAGTGCGTGCGGGCGTGGTCGGCCGACGGCGACCCGGTCGACCTCGGCGAGCTTCTCGACGCGGCGGCCGCGGAGCCTCGCTCCGGCGTGCTCGTCGACGTGGACGGTGACGCCTTCCTCGCCCCCGGCGACATGCCGCGCCGGGTCCGGGCGGCCGTGGCGGCGGCGGGCGGCGAGCCGCCCACGACCCGGCCCGCGCTCGCCCGGGTGGTGCTGGACAGCCTCGCCGCCGCGTACGCCCGGGTGGTGCAGCGGGCGGGCGTCCTCGCGGGGGTGGAGGTCACCGCCGTGCACGTCGTGGGTGGCGGCGCGCGGAACGAGCTGCTGTGCCGGCTCACCGCGGAGGCGACGGGGCTGCCCGTCCTGGCCGGGCCGGTCGAGGCCACGGCGCTGGGCAACGTGCTGGTCCAGGCGCGGGCGGCGGGCGCGCTGGGCGACCCGCGTGACGTGACGCTGGCGCACCTTCGGCAGGTCGTCGCTGAGAGCGCCGACGTCCGGACGTATCTGCCGGAGCGGTAGGCCGGCCGTGGGGCGGGCGCTGACCGGGTCCCGGTCGGCGCCCGCCCTTGCCGTTGCCGTTGCCAAGTAAATGTGCTTCATCACTCGTCGCTCCGGGATACTGGGCCTGCAGGCTCACGTATCCTGTGGGCTTTGACCGACCCCGGAGAGAGGGGCACCTGTGACGGAGTCCGCAGCGGCGTCAGCCGCGTCGACGGTGCGGACGAGCGACCCCGCAGGCGACCGGAGCATGATCCTCCGCACGCCCCCCATGATCCAGCGGCGCGGTGCGCTGCTCGCTGTGCGGCCCGACGACGGCGTGGTGGTGCACGCCTCGACGAGCGTGGAGGAGCACCTGGGGCTGCCCGTCGACGACGTCCTCGGGGCGCCCCTCGCCGTGGCCCTCGGCGAGGAGGCCGCCGGCTGGCTGCTCGACCGGGTCGCGACCACCGACGACCTCGAGGCGGTCAACCCGCTCGCCGTCTCGCTGCCCCCGTCACGTGCCGGCAGCCGCTGCTTCGACGCGGTGCTGCACCGGTCGTCGTCCGACGACGGGCTGGTCGTCGTGGAGCTGGAGCCCGCCGCGGGCCGGCACGAGGGAACCGCCTCGTCCACGTACGGGGTGGTCCGCAAGGCGCTGGCCGATCTCGGCAGGGCGACCTCCCTCGACGAGCTGTTCGACGTGGCGGTCCGGGCGGTCCGGGAGCTGACCGGCTTCGACCGGGTCGCCGTCTACCGGCTCGACCCGAGCGGCAACGCCGAGGTGGTGGCCGACGCGTACCGGCCGGGCATCGGCTCCGCGGTCGGTGTGCACTTCCCGTCCTCCGACCTGCCGCCCACGGCCGGCCGGATGTACCGCCGGCGCGGCGTCCACTACGTGGCCGACCTCGCGGCCCCGCCCTCCGAGGTGCGCTCGGCGGTGGTGCCGGCGGCAGCCGTGCCGCTCGACCTGGCCTCGGCGGCGCTGGGCGTCCCCGACGCCCACCAGGAGGAGATCTACCGCTCCCGCGGCCTGCGGCCGGTCCTGAGCGTCGGGCTGTTCCACGGCGGGCGGCTCTGGGGCCTCGTCAAGTGCCACGGGTACGACGCCCCGGTCGACGTGCCGTACGACACCCGGACCGCCGTGGAGCTCCTCTGCGCCACGCTCTCCGCCCTGAGCTCCGCCCAGCTCGGCCGCGACCGCGACGTGGAGTCCGGACGGCAGGAGCGGGTGCTCGCGCACCTCGCCGCCGACTCGCGCGACGAGAGCGTGCCCCTCGGCGTGGCCATCACCCGCTCCGGCTGGACGCAGCGTCTCGTCAGCGCGGACGGCGCCATCGTGCGGGCCGAGGGCCGCGTCACGACCGTCGGCTCGGTCCCCGAGGGCGAGGCGCAGGAGGCGCTGCTCGACTGGGTCTGCGAGACGGGCGACGAGGTCTTCACGACCGACTGCCTGGCGGAGACCGCGCCCGAGCTCGCGGCCGCGGTGCCCGACGTCGCGGGCGTCATGGCCATCGCGCTGCCCGAGGGCCAGGTGGTCGTCTGGCTGCGCAACGAGGTCCAGCGTCGCGTCGACTGGGGCGGCGACCCGACCGAGAGCCGCCCGGTCCGGGCGGACGACCCGATCCGCACCATGCTCCGCGCCTCGAACGAGCGCTGGCGCGAGGTGGTCGACGGGCACAGCCTGCCGTGGACCGAGGACCAGATCGAGAGTGCCGCCGCGCTGCGCGGCCACCTCGTCGAGGCCCTCTACCTGCGCGGCCGCAAGGACGTGCGGGCCACCGAGGAGCTGCAGCGCAGCCTCCTCCCCGAGGCGCTCCCCGGCGTGGACGGCTGGACCGTCCAGGCGCGGTACGACGCCGCGGGCTCCGGCCTCGTGGGCGGCGACTGGTACGACGCCCTCCATCTGCCCTCGGGCGCGCTCGCCCTCGTGGTGGGCGACGTGACCGGGCACGGGCTCCAGGCTGCCGCGACCATGGGGCAGCTCCGCACCTCGCTGCGGGCCTCGCTCGTCATCACCGGTTCGGCGCGCGAGGCGGTGCGCCGCCTGGTCGAGGTGGCGCGCTGGACCCTGCCGGGCGAGGTCGCCACCCTGACGGTCGCTGTCCTCGACCCGGCGACCGGGATGGTGGAGAACGTGGTGCTGGGCCACCCGCCGCTGCTGGTCGTGCACGCGGACGGGACGCCCGAGTGGGCGGCCAAGGCCGACGCCCCGCCGCTCGGCATCGCCCGGGAGGTACCGCTCGCCCGCACTCTCGAGGTGCCCGTGGGCGGCGCGCTGGTGCTCTACAGCGACGGTCTGGTGGAGCGCCGGGACGAGACGATCAGGGCCGGCCTGGCGCGGCTCGAGGAGTCGTTCGCCGGCGGGCCGTCGTCGGACGTCGACGAGGTGGTGCGCCGCACCCGCGACGAGCGGTCGGCCGACGACGCGACGCTCCTGGTGGTCCGCCGGGACTGACGGCCGCCGGAACCGGCGGCCAGGGGTACACCGTGCTCAGGCGAAGCGCGCCCAGACGTGCTTCTCGCCGTCGCCCGCCCGGAACCACCCGATGTCGCGGGCGGCACGGCGGGCGAGCAGCAGGCCGAAGCCGCCGGCACCCGGGCGGCGGCCCGCTGCCAGCACGGGAGGCGTCTCGGGCCGGTGGTCGACGACGTCCACCGTGGCGGCCCGGCCGTCGGACAGGAGCCGGACCTGCACCGGCGGGCGACCGTGGCGGAGGGCGTTGGTGGCGAGCTCGCTGGCCACCAGGACGATGCGGTCGACGTCGATGCCCGGTGCTGCGCCGGGCACCTCGCCCGGGACGTGCGACAGCATGGCCTGGAGCCCGTTGCGCATGTCTGCGAGGTCGTCGAGGGAGGCGAGGGTCCACGAGTGGACCTCGGCCATCGTGGGCGGCGGCGGGGCCTCGGTGAGTGTCATGGTGCCGTCCCCCGTCACTTGGCCGGTTCTGCCAGCTCGATCGTGAACAGTCCCGCCACTCCGGAGAGCTCGAGAAGGTCCAGGATGCGGTCCGGGACCCCGCGCAGCAGCGGGGGCTCGGAGCTGTGCTCGGCGGCGTGGTAGAGGAGGCGCAGCCCGCCCGAGTCCATGAAGGTCACCGCTGAGAGATCGATGACGAGCCGCTGCTCGGCCCTGGTCGCGGCGTCGACGAGCAGCTCCTCGTACCTCGCCTGGACGGCGGCGTCGATCTCGCCCGCCATCACCCAGAGGCAGTCCTCGTCCTCGACTCGGACGTCGCCATGCTGGCCCACCGTGTGCTCCTCCCCAGGTCCTGCGGTCGGGACAGGGGCCGTACGATCCGGCCCCGGGTCACAGCCCCCGACTTTACCCCCCGAGCCGCCGCGCCGCCGCTGGACCACCCGGAAATGTGCCGAGGCAGTCACCCCGTCCGACGGGGTGACTGCCTCGGCACCGGGCGCCTAGAGGTGCGGCGCCACGTGCTCCTCGTACCGGGCGAGCACCGTCGCCGCGGTGTCGGCCGCCGGAGCGGCCCAGATCTCCTCGTTGAAGATCTCCGTCTCGATGTCGCCCATGTACCCGGCCTCGGTCACCCAGCGGGTGATCGTGGCGAAGTCGACGTACCCGTCGCCCACGTGGCCCCGGGAGAGCAGCGGGTCCGCCGCGAGGGGCAGGATCCAGTCGCACACCTGGTACGACGCGATCCGGCCCTCGGCCCCGGCCCGCTCGATGGACGAGCGCAGCGCCGGGTCCCACCACACGTGGTACGTGTCGACGACGACGCCCACCGCCGACGCCGGGAACGGCGCCGCCAGGTCGAGCGCCTGCCCGAGGGTCGAGATGACCGCCCGGTCGGCGGCGAAGATGGGGTGCAGCGCCTCGAGGACGATGCGCACCCCGTGCTCCTGGGCGAACGGCACCAGGTCGGCGATGCGGTCGCCCACACGCGCGCGCGTGGCGACCAGGTCGCGGTCCGCGGCCGTGGCGTCCGGCCGCGGGCCGGCGCCGGGGGCCGACATGGCGGGCAGCCCGCCCACGACGAAGACGAGCTCGCTCGCCCCGATGGCGGCGGTCTCCTCGATGGCCCGGCGGTTGTCCTCCAGTGCGGCGGCGACCCCGGCGGGGTCGGCCGCGGTGAGGAACCCGCCGCGGCACAGCGACGACGCCCGCAGGCCCGCCTCGGCGATGATCCGCCCGGCCTTGGCCGCACCGACCTCCTGCACACGGTCGCGCCACGGGCCGACGGCGGCGAAGCCCGCGGTGGCGGCCGCCTCGACGGCCTCCTCCAGCGTGGCGTGCTTGACGGTGGCCGTGTTGAGCGATGCGCGGGTCACGCCGTCACCTCCGCGTCGAAGCCGTTCACCGCGAGGAACGACGCGAGGCGTCGCGCCGCGAGCTCGGGGTCGAGCAGCATCCCGCAGCCGTCCGCGAGCCGGAACAGCTCGACCAGGTGCGGCACCGACCGTCCGGCCTGCAGGCCGCCCACCATGGAGAAGGCGGGCTGGAAGCCGTTGAGCCAGGACAGGAACGCGACGCCGGTCTTGTAGTAGTACGTGGGCGCGGCGAAGATGTGCCGCCCCAGCGCCTCGGTCGACGCCAGGATCGCGTGGCCCCGTGCGGCGTCGCCGGCGTCGAACGCCTGCAGCGCCGTGGAGGCCGCGGGGTAGATCGCCGCGAAGATGCCGAGCAGGGCGTCGGAGTGCCCCTGCTCGTCACCGGCGATGAGCTCCGGGTAGTTGAAGTCGTCGCCGGTGTACAGCCGCACGGGCGAGCCCGGCAGCGCCGCGAGCGACCGGCGCAGGCCGATCTCGTGCGAGGCGTCCAGAAGGGACACCTTGACGCCGTCGACCCGGTCCTGATGGGCCTTGATCAGGTCGAGGAACACGCCGGTGGCCGTGTCCACGGACGCCGAGCCCCAGTAGCCCTCGAGCGCCGGGTCGAACATGGTGCCCAGCCAGTGCAGGATCACGGGCTGGCCGGCCTCGGCGAGCACCGCGTCGTAGACGCGGGCGTAGTCCTCGGGGCCGCGGGCCACATTGGCGAGCGCGCGCGACGCCATGACGATGACCTGCGCGCCTGCGTCCTGCACCACGCGCACCTGCTCGCGGTAGGCGTCGGTCACGGCCTGGAGGCCGGCCTCGCCCGGCTCCAGGGCCGACGGGTCGAACTGGTCCGTGCCCGCGCCGCACGCGATGCGGGCGCCCACGGACCGGGCCTCCGCCGCCGACCGGCGGACGAGCTCCTGCGTGGCCGCCCAGTCGAGGCCCATGCCGCGCTGCGCGGTGTCCATCGCGTCGGCGACGCCCAGCCCGTACGACCAGATGCGGTGCCGGTACGCGAGCGTCGCGTCCCAGTCCACGTCGGCGGGAGCGCCGGGCACGTTCTCGGCACCGGCCCGCGGCACCACGTGCGCGGCCGCGAAGGCGACGCGGGAGACCAGCGGGCGCTCCGGCGTCGTCCACGGGCCCGGGGCCCGCAGAGCCAGGGTGCCCGACGGCGACCGGTCGCCCAGGGCGGGGAGCGTCACCGACACGCCGCTCGCCTCGAGCACCGGGGCGCTGCCGGTGGTCGCCGCGCTCACAGGGAGATCTCCGGGACGTCGAGGCGGCGGCCCTCGGCCGACGACTGGAGGCCCAGCTCGGCGAGCTGCACGCCGCGGGCGGCGGAGAGGAGGTCGAAGCGGTGGGGGCGGCCGGCGACGACGTCGCGCAGGAACTCCTCCCACTGCAGCTTGAAGCCGTTGTCGAGGTCGGCGTTGGCCGGGACCTCGAGCCACTGGTCCCGGAACGGCTCGGTGACGGGGAGGTCCGGGTTCCACACGGGCTTGGGGGTGTGGGCGCGCTGCTGGGCCACGCACTTGCGCAGGCCGGCCACCGCGGAGCCGTGGGTGCCGTCGATCTGGAACTCGACGAGCTCGTCGCGGTAGACGCGCACGGCCCACGAGGAGTTGATCTGCGCCACGACCGGGTCGCCGTCCGGCGTCTCGACGTCGAAGATGCCGTACGCGGCGTCGTCGGCGGTGGCGTCGTACTGCTTGCCCGACTCGTCCCAGCGGGTGGGGATGTGCGTGATGGTGCGGGCCGTGACGGTGCGGACCGGGCCCAGGATGCCCTCGAGGACGTAGTTCCAGTGGCAGAACATGTCGGTGGTCATGCCACCGCCGTCCTCCTTGCGGTAGTTCCACGAGGGGCGCTGGGCGGCCTGGGTCTCGCCCTCGAAGACCCAGTAGCCGAACTCGCCGCGCAGCGACAGGATGCGGCCGAAGAAGCCCTCGTCCACGAGGCGGCGAAGCTTCACGAGGCCGGGGAGGTAGAGCTTGTCGTGCACCACGCCGGCGGTCACGCCGGTCTCCTCGCGCAGGCGGGCGAGCGCGATGGCCTCGTCGAGCGTCTCCGCGGTGGGCTTCTCCGTGTAGATGTGCTTGCCGGCCTTCATGGCCTTCGACAGCGTGGCGGCGCGGAGCGACGTCATGGAGGCGTCGAAGACGATGTCGATGCTGTCGTCGGCGATGGCGGCGTCGAGGTCGGTGGTCCAGTGCTCGACGTCGTGCTTCGCCGCGAGCTCCCGGATCTTCTCCTCGTTGCGGCCCACCAGGACGGGCTCGACCTGGACCCTGGTGCCGTCGGCCAGGGTGACGCCGCCCTGCTCGCGGATGGGCAGGATCGAGCGGACCAGGTGCTGGCGGTAGCCCATGCGGCCGGTGACGCCGTTCATGGCGATGCGCAGGGTGCGTGTGGTCATCGGAGGACTCCTCGTCGTCGCGGCGCGGAATGCGCTTTCCGAAAGCGTAGGCGAGGGTGGGTGTGCGGGTCAACGCCCGGTATTGCGGGGCAGGTCAGCAGGCGGCGGCGGGCCGAGGGAGTGGCTTTGTCCGAGGAGGTCACTGTCTCGGCGTGAGGGGCGGGGTGCTCTCCCGCACCACCACCTCGCCGCGGACCGGCACGCGGTTCGCGTCCTCGTCCGGGCCCAGAGCGAGCCGGGTCGCGAGCTCGCCGATCTGCTCGAGGGGTACGCGCACCGTCGTCAGGGCGGGCGTGACGTCGCGCAGGGTGTGGATGTCGTCGAAGCCGGCGACGGCGACGTCGTCGGGCACGCGCAGGCCTGCGTCCCGGACCGCGGCCATGGCGCCCACGGCCATGACGTCGGCGACCGCGAACACCAGCTCCGGCCGGCGGCCGGGCCGCTCGAGGAGCGACCGCATCGCCGTGTACCCGCCGTCCCGGCCGAACGCGGACGACACCAGGTTCTCGGCGGGCACGTCGCAGCCGAGCTCGGCGAGGGCGTCGACGAAGCCGCCGGCCCGGTCCACGGCCGTGTGGTGCGTGGGCGGTCCGGCCAGCACGGCGAACCGCCGGTAGCCGAGCCCGTGCAGGGTCCGGGCGAGCTCGGCGGCTCCCTCCGCGTTGGCGATCTCAACCACGGGCAGGCCTGCCACCGGCTGACCCACCACCGCTACGCCGCCGCCGGACCGGCGGAACCGCTCCAGGGCGACCGCCAGAGCCTCGGCGGTCGCGGCCGGGCCTGCGGGGCCGGAGCCGGCGTCGCTGGCGTCGCCGGCGGGGGCGGCCGCGCCGTCGTCGGGTAGGAAGCGGCCCCCGGCGAGGATCACCGCCCGGGCGCGCTGGCGGTGCACCAGCTCGACGAACGCGAGCTCGCGCTCCGGTCGCAGGCCGGTCGAGGCGAGCGTGACGATGAGGCCTTCGCGCTCGGCGGCTGCGGCGACGCCGGCGGCGATGGTGGAGAAGTAGGGGTCGGCGATGTCGTGGACCACGAGGCCGAGGGATGCCGTACGGCCCCGGGCCATGGCCTGTGCGCTGGGGTCAGGGGAGTAGTCGAGGCGGCGCGCCGCCTCGAGGACACGGTCGCGCAGGTCGGAGCGCACGGTACGGGTGGCGCTGCCGTTGATCGCGCGCGAGGCGGTGGCGAGTGACACGCCCGCCTCGCGCGCGACCTGGCTGAGAGTGACGGGGCCGTCGGTGGACATGGGCATATCCTGCCCGCCCGCGGCCCTCTCGTGTGGGACGGCGTCAGACCCGGGCCATCCGGATGCCGGTGTCCCGGTACGCACGCTCGATGACGCTCGCGTACCCGGCCAGCATCCGGACGTGGCTGAACCGCGGCCGGGCGGCCGTCCGGGCCGACTCCAGCTCGACCCGCCGGGCCGATGCCTCGATCCACGTCGCGGCGATCTCGTGCGGGTCGTAGCTCGTGACGAAGCCGATGCGGTCGACGATCGACGCTGAGTCGCCCACGGGAGTGGTGACGGGCACCGCGCCGCACATGGCGCCCTCGATGAGGCAGAGGGGCGCCGCCTCGCCGAACGCCGAGGTCAGAGCGACGACGTCGGACACGGCGTACACGAGCTCCATGTCGTGCCGCACGCCGAGCGGGTGCAGCCGGTCGAGCAGGTCCGGCCGGTCGCCGAAGACCTGGCCCAGCGCGGCCACGAGGTCGGGGTTGGACGTGCTCATGCCCGCGCCGCACATCAGCGCCCGGCCGGCGGGCTCGAGCTCCAGGAACACCCGCGCCGACCGGAGGAACAGCTCGGGGTTCTTCATGGCGTCGAACCGCGCGGCGTACGTGACGACGGTGGCGTCGGACGGCAGGTCCATGGCCCCGCGCAGCGCGAGACGCCGGGCGCCCGACGCCGGGCGGAACCGCGCCAGGTTGATCCCGTTGGGGACGACGCGCAGCAGGTGCGAGGGCACGCCCGCCGCGCGGTACGCGTCGCGGGTGGACTCCGCGCAGGCGACGACGGCGGTGAGCCTGCCGGCGTCGGCCGCGGTGAGCAGGTCGCCCAGGGCCTGCCCCTGGTGCTCGGGGTCGGACCGGTGCAGGCACGCGACCACCGGGCGCTCGGGGAAGCCCGGCTGGTTCACGAGCCGGAGCGGCTGCTCCTTCAGCGACAGGATCACGTGGGCGCTCAGCGCGTTCCGTGAGGCCGCCGCGAGCTCCGCGTCCGTGAACTCGCGCGGGTCCAGGCCCGCCTCCGTGCTGCGCCCCAGCGAGGTGACGCGCACGCCGGCGGCCCGCAGGGCGCGGTAGCGGGGGTCGTCCACCATGCGCTGGAGGGTGGCCTCGCGCCGCATCTCGGTGTGGATGCTCAGCACCGAGTGCTGCTGCCGGCCGGCCTGGTGCAGCCCTGCGACCACCGTGGTGTGCAGCGCCCGGGCGCCACCACTGAAAAAGCCCTCGTACAGGGAGAGCACACGCAATCCGTTGCGCTGGATCACAGCAACCACCTCCAGTTCCACAGGGTTCTTCCTGCTCATGTGGAGTACATGGCATTACGGTTACGTGCAGATTACGTCCTGGGGGAGATTTTGCCCATGAGTTCCGCAATATCTCTCAGCGCCTGGGCGGGAGAGGTTGTGCGGCACCCCAAGGAGACCCAGTGCTCAATGAGACTCGGTTCCGCCTTGAGCAACCCCAAGCCGCGCCGGAGAAGAGTACCCAGAGGTTTGCGTGCTTCGGCAACATCCCGGAGGAACCGGAACCAGAAGGTGACCAGGCGCGGCTGCTGCAGGCAGATCGCGTCGCCCAGGATCCCCTCCTCCCGGCAGGCGGACACCAGCTCGGCCGCGAAGATGCCCTCCGCGATCACGACCGGGCAGCCCTGGGTCTCGACGACCGTGGTGCCCGTACGGCGTGACGTCGGGATGTCGTAGACGGGCACCTCCGTGCGCCCCGTCGTCACGATCGAGCGCAACGCCTCCATGGCCGCCGCCGAGTCCCACGTGGCCGGGCTGTCCCAGTCGGCGCTCCCGTACCGCTGCGGCAGTCCCGGATGGTCGATGTCGAAGTAGAAGTCGTCGAGCTGTACCACCGGCGCACCGAGACGCCGTCCCAGCGACGTCTTCCCCGAGCCCGAAGGGCCCGTCAGCAGGACGATCCGCGCCAGCGGGCGGCGGGCGCCCGGCGGTACGTCGAAGAGAGGCTCGGGCTCGGGCGCGGCGACGGTCACGGGGATCCATTGTCGGGCCGGACGGCGGACAGGGCGAACCCGAGGAGGGTGACGTCGGTCGCGTCGGTCAGGTCGCCAGGATCACGTGCAGCGTCCGCGGGCCGTGGACACCCTCCACCCGGTCCAGCTCGATGTCGCTCGTGGCGCTCGGTCCCGAGATCCACGTCTGCGGGCGCTCGGGGTGCGCGCCGAGCAGGCGGACGGCCTCCGGGACCGTCTGCACCACCTGGTCTGCCCGGACCACGCAGACGTGCACGTCCGGGACCAGCGAGATCGCGCGGCGGCCCTGGTCCGGCCCGGCGTCGAGCACGATCGTGCCCGTCTCGGCGATCGCGACCCGGGCCGCCGTGACGACGGCGCCCAGGGTGTCGAGCTCGGTGGCCGGGAGCGGCGCCTCGGGGGAGTCGGTCCGCACGTCGACGCCGGCCCCGCCGTCGGGCCCGGGCGTGCCGAGCCCGGCCAGCCAGGCCGGGTCGAGGCCGGGTGGGACGACGATCGACGCCACCTGCGGCGTGATCGGCAGTTCGTCGGATGATCGGTAGCCCGGGCTGCCGATCATCCGACGTTCTGCCGATCGGGCGGGGGCAGGGCCAGGCCCAGAGACGCCCAGGGCCTCCGCCACGGCCTCTGCCACGTGGCCGGCCGGGACCTGGACCACGCGCGCCTTGTAGTCGACGAGCCGGTCGACCAGGATCTCGAGCACCTCGGCCGACCCGGGCGCGTGCTCCCCGGTGGTCCGGTACTCGCGCGGGACGTCGGCCGCCCCCTCGATGTGATCGGTAGTTCGGGGCGTGATCGGCAGTTCGGACTGCCGATCACGCACCGAACTACCGATCACATCGGAGGGCTCAGGCGCAGTCCGGCCCAGCGCCGCCCGGATCGTGGCCAGCATCTCGGTGCGTGCGTCGGTCACTTCTCCTCCTCCTGGTCCGGGTCCGGCCGTTCCGCCCACCATTCCCGGAACGTCTGCTTCGGGGGCACGGGCAGGTCGCGCGCGTCCGTCCACAGGGACCCGGGATACGGCAGCTTCCCGATCACCCCGTCGCGCGCGAGCACCCGCCCGGCTCGCAGCGGCTTCTCGGCGAGGGCGAACCGCTTGCCGTCGGCCATCGCGAACGACGCCGCCTTCATGGCCGCGCCCCACACGGTGACGTGCGACCGGTCGGCGTCGACCTCCCGGGTGCGGAGGTCCACGAGGATCGACGGGATGTCGATCTTCACCGGGCACACCTCGTAGCAGGCCCCGCACAGCGTCGAGGCGTAGGGCAGCGAGGCGTTGGGATCACCGTGCCCCGACACCCCGCCCGACGACGCCGTCAGCTGCGGCGTGAGGATCGCCCCGATGGGGCCGGGGTACACGGACCCGTAGGCGTGGCCGCCCACCCGCTCGTACACCGGGCAGACGTTGAGGCACGCGGAGCAGCGGATGCAGTGCAGCGCGGAGCGGCCCACCTCGTCGGCCAGCACGGAGGTGCGGCCGTTGTCGAGCAGCACGAGGTGGAACTCCTGCGGCCCGTCGCCCGGCGTCACGCCCGTCCACAGGGACGTGTACGGGTTCATCCGCTCGCCCGTGGAGGACCGCGGGAGCAGCTGCAGGAACACCTCGAGGTCCTCGTACGACGGCACGAGCTTCTCGATCCCCATCACCGTCACGAGCGTCTCGGGAAGCGTGAGGCACATGCGTCCGTTGCCCTCGGACTCGACGACGGCGAGCGTCCCGGTGGAGGCCACCGCGAAGTTCGCCCCCGACACCGCCACCTTCGCGGAGAGGAACTTGCGCCGCAGGTGCGCCCGCGCTGCCATGGCGAGCTCGCGCGGCACGTCCGACAGGTCGGCGGGCGCGTCGCCCATCCGGGCGAGGAAGATGTCGCGGATCTCCGAGCGGTTGCGGTGGATCGCGGGCACGAGGATGTGTGACGGCATGTCGTCGGCGAGCTGCACGATCAGCTCGGCGAGGTCGGTCTCGACGGCCGCGACGCCCTCCTCGGCGAGGGCCTCGTTGAGCCCGATCTCCTGCGTGGCCATGGACTTCACCTTGACCACCTCGTCGGTGCCCTTGGCCTTGACGATGCCGGCGACGATGCGGTTCGCCTCCGCGGCGTCGCGGGCCCAGTGCACGACGCCGCCGCGCGCGGTGACGTTGCGCTCGAGCTCCTCGAGCAGCTCGGGCAGGCGGTCCATGACCCGTTCCTTGAGGGCGGACCCGGCGTCGCGCAGCGCCTCCCAGTCGGTCACCTCGTCGACCACCCGAGCCCGCTTGGCCCGGATCGTCGACGTCGCGTGCGCGAGGTTGCGGCGCAGCTGCGCGTTCTTGAGGGTCTCCTTGGCGGCGTCGGGGAACGACGGACCCCAACGCAGCGGCTCGGCAGGGTGCGGCACCGGCCCGAAGGGCTCGGCGACGGGCTCGGCCGGGCGGCGCAGCCCCGGCAGGCCGAGGAACGTGCGGCTCATCGGTTGCTCCCCACAGCGCCCGGCAGCGCGACCGGCGCCTCCCGCGTGGAGGCGAGGATCTCTGCGAGGTGCATGGGGCGCACGCCCGTGCCCTGCCGGGAGAGGCCACCGCCGATGTGCATGAGGCAGGACCAGTCGCCGGCGGTGACCACCTCGGCCTCGGTGGCGCGGATGCTGGCGACCTTGTCGTCGAGCATCGCGGCCGAGGTGGGCGCGTTCTTCAGGGCGAACGTGCCGCCGAAGCCGCAGCAGCCCTCGGCGTCGCCGAGGTCCACGAGCTCGAGCCCCTCGACGGCCCGCAGCAGGCGCAGCGGCCGGTCGCCCACGTGCAGCATCCGGAGGGAGTGGCAGGTGGGGTGGTACGTCACCCGGTGCGGGAACCAGGCGCCGACGTCGGTCACCTGGAGCACGTCGACCAGCAGCTCGGACAGCTCGTACGTGTGCGCGGCGACGGCGGCGGCGGTGCCGGCGAGCTCGTCGAAGCCGGCGCGGCGGCACACCGACGCCTGCTGGTGCCGGATGGAACCCGTGCACGACCCCGAGGGCACGACGACGGCGTCCCACTCCCCGTCGAGCACGGGGGCGAACGTCTCGACGTGGTTGCGGATCACCGGCACCGCCTCGCGGGCGTAGCCGGTGTTGACGTGCATCTGGCCGCAGCACGCCTGGCCGGCGGGGAACACGACCTCGTGCCCCAGCCGCTCGAGCAGCGTGACGGTCGCGCGGGGGGCCTGCGGGAACATCGCGTCGGCGATGCAGGTCGCGGCGAGTGCGATCCGCATGGGGTCTCCTTCCTCGGGGACGGGGCGCGGACTGCACACGGCTTCGTGTGGCCGGACCACGCAGGCGCCACTGTAGCCCATGTGGACCGACCACAGTAGGCAATACCCCTCTGAGGGAGTTCCCGCACCTCTTCTTGACGATCATGGGGAGAACCCTGACGAATTGCTCAAGCGTCCTTACATATCGTTGTCGCCGGTGCCAGGGCACCCCGCCCTGCACGCCGGCGTACAGGAGGTGGCACGTCCCATGACGAACTTCACCAGCGCGATGGCGACCCGCAGGAAGAACCGACCGCCCGGCCGGGCCGTGCGCCGACGTCGGGCCGTGGCCGCGGCCGCCGTGGCCGCGATCGTGGGCCTGGTCCCCGCGCTCGTTGCCGCTCAGGTGCTCGGCGCCGGAGCCGCCCACGCTGCCGCGTGCACGGGCCCGGCCTGGTCGGAGGGGGCCACGTACGCGGCCGGTTCCGCCGCCAGCTACCAGGGCCGCCAGTACCAGGCGATCGTCACCCACACCGCCTACGCGGGCACCGGGTGGAACCCTGCGGCCACACCCACCCTCTGGCGCGACCTCGGCGCCTGCAGCGGTACGGGTCCCTCACCGACGGCGTCGCCGTCCACCTCCCCTGTTCCGACGGTGTCCCCGTCGGTGAGCCCGAGCCCCTCCCCGACCCCCGCCCCCACGGGCGAGCCGATCTCGGACAACCCCGACGAGCGCTGCCGCCCGGACGGGCTGCACATCACGCCTGGCGTGGACGTGCCGTTCTGCGACGTCTACGGCGAGGACGGGCGCGAGCTGCTGCCGAACGGCCTCGAGCGGCGCGTCATCGGGTACTTCACCTCGTGGCGCACAGGAGCCGACGGCACGCCGTCGTACCTCGCGAGCGACGTCCCGTGGGACAAGCTGTCGCACGTCAACTACGCCTTCGGCCACGTGCGGCCGAACGCCCGCATCTCCGTGAGCGAGGACGTCCCGGGCAACGTCGCCACGGACGCGACCTTCCCCGGCGCGGAGAACGCGATGGACCCGTCCCTCGCGTACCGGGGGCACCTGAACCAGCTGACGAAGTACAAGCGGGAGAACCCCGGCGTGAAGACGCTGCTCTCGGTCGGCGGCTGGGCCGAGTCGGGCGGCTACTTCGGGGCCGACGGCGCCCGGGTCGCGTCGGGCGGGTTCTACGCCCTGGACACGCAGGCGGAGTACGACGCGTTCGCGGCGTCGGCCGTCGACTTCGTCCGTACCTACGGCTTCGACGGGATCGACATCGACTACGAGTACGCGACGTCGAACAACAACGCGGGCAACCCGGACGACTTCTCGTTCGCGAACCCGCGCCGCGGCCAGCTGTGGGCGAACTACACGGCACTGCTGCGGACCACGCGCGAGGCCCTGGACCGGGCGGCCGCGCAGGACGGGGACTACTACCTGCTGACGATCGCAGCGCCGGCCTCCGGCTGGCTGCTGAGGGGGCAGGAGGTGCACCAGGTCGTGGAGTACCTCGACTACGTGAACCTCATGTCGTACGACCTGCACGGCACGTGGAACCACTTCGTGGGCGGCAACGGCCCGCTGTTCGACGACGGGCGCGACGGAGAGCTCGCCGCGGCCGGTGTCTACGGCGCCTACGCGGGGATCGGTTACCTCAACGCCGACTGGGCGGCGCACTACTTCCGCGGTGCGGTCCAGGCCGGCCGGATCAACATCGGCGTCCCGTTCTACACGCGGGGCTGGAAGAACGTGCAGGGCGGCACCAACGGGCTGTGGGGCACGGCGGCCCTGCCCAACCAGCAGCAGTGCCCGGCGGGGACCGGGTCGAGCGTCGGCAGCACGACGCCGTGCGGCAACGGGGCCGACGGGATCGACAACGTGTGGCACGACCTCAACCCCGACGGGACGCAGATCGCCTCCGGGGGCAACCCGATCTGGCACGTGCTCAACCTCCAGGCGGGGCGGCCGGGGTCGTACGCCGCGGCCTACGGGTCGCCGGCCGGGCCGCTCACGGGCACGTACCAGCACCACTTCGACAGCGTGACCAAGACGGAGTGGTGGTGGAACCCCACCACGCGGGTCTTCCTCTCGGGCGACTCCGACCAGGCCATCCAGGCCAAGGCCGACTATGTGGCCCAGCAGGGGCTCGGCGGCATCATGATCTGGGAGCTCGCGGGCGACTACGGCTACGACTCCGCGACGGGCGAGTACGGCATGGGCGACACCCTCGTGACGCGCATGCACCAGACGCTGTCGCAGACCACCCCCTACGGGTCCACGAAGTCCGTGGCCGGCGCTCCGGCCCAGGCGATCGACCTGGACGTGTCGTACTCGAGCTTCGCCCTGGGCGACAACAACTACCCGATCAACCCGCGCGTCACGTTCACCAACCGGTCCGGGGTGGCGATCCCGGGCGGCTCGACCATCACGTTCGACGTGGCGACCTCCACCCCGGCGACGATCGGCGAGCAGAACGGCTGGGGCATCCAGGTGACCCCGGGCCACAGCGGCAACAACGTCGGCGGGCTCGACGGGCCGTTCCACACGGTGCGGCTGACGGTGCCGTCCGGCGGGATCCCGGCGGGCGGGTCCGCCTGGACCACGATGTCGTGGCAGCTGCCCATGGCCCAGTTCTCCAACGTGCGGGTCGTGATCGACGGGGTGGCCTACGCGGCCACGTACGACAACCCGCGCGGGGTCACGGTCGTGCAGCCGGCGGGCTCCGGCGGCGGGGGTGGCGGCGGTGGCACCGGGTGCTCCGCCGCAGCCTGGTCCGCCGCCGTGGCCTACAACGGCGGGGCGACGGTGTCGTACGGCGGCCGCTCCTGGTCGGCCCGGTACTGGACGCAGGGCGACGTCCCCACGGCGAGCGACTGGGGTCCCTGGCGGGACCTGGGCGCCTGCTGACACCGGGCCTGCTCGCCGGGGGAGCCGCTTCGTCCGACGAAGTGACTCCCCCGGCGGGCCCGCCTGCGCCGGGGGACGGCGGTGTGGACCGACCACAGGTAGGATCGGCTCGTGCGTACTCACGAGCGCGTCCTCGCGCAGATCGAGGCTGACCTCCGGTCCGGCAAGTGGGGGCTCGGCGAGCGGCTGCCCGGCGAGCGGGCGCTGGCCGAGCAGCTCGGCGTCTCGCGTCCGTCGGTCCGCGAGGCCATCCGGATCCTGGAGGCGATGGGCATCGTGCGTACCGCCGTCGGCTCCGGCCCCACGTCGGGTGCCACGGTGATCGACCGCCCCGCCGCGGGCCTCGGCGCGGCCGTCCGCCTGCACGTTGCGTCCGGCACGCTCCCGGTGTCCGACGTCGTCGCCACGCGCACCCTGCTCGAGTCGTGGGCGGCCCGTGAGGCCGCCGCCCGGGTGGGGGGCGCGGACGACACGGGGGCCGCGGACGACGCCGGGCACGAGGCCCTCGACGACGCCTGGCGGCTGCTGGCGGCGATGGACGACCCCGGCCTCTCGGTCGCGGAGTTCGTCGAGCGCGACCAGGACTTCCACCTGCAGGTGGCGCGCATGGCCGGCAACCAGCTCGTCGAGGCGATCATGACGGGCATGCGGTCGGCGGTGGGCTCGTACGTCACGGCAGGCGCGGAGCGCCTCCCCGCCTGGGGGACGACGTCGGCACGCCTCTCCGCGGAGCACCGCACCATCCTCGACGCCATCGGGGCGGGCGACGGCGACACCGCCGAGAAGCTGATCCGGGCGCACATCGAGGGCTTCTACCGCGAGACGGGCCTCGGGGGCAGCTGACGGGCTGCGAGTGCGCCGGGCTCGGGAGACGGTGGGCAGGACCGACCCGGACGCACGAGAGGAGCAGACATGGCCAGCGTCACGAAGTCCATCGACGTCGACGTCCCCGTCCGCACCGTGTACAACCAGTGGACCCAGTTCGAGGAGTTCCCCCGCTTCATGGAGGGGGTCGAGGAGGTGCACCAGCTCGGCCCGACGAACACGCACTGGAAGACCAAGATCGGCGGGGTCGAGCGGGAGTTCGACGCGGAGATCACCGAGCAGCACCCGGACGAGCGGGTCGCCTGGCGCAGCACGACCGGGCCGACGCAGGCCGGGGTGGTGACGTTCCACAAGCTCGGCGACTCCCAGACGCGTGTCACGGTGCAGCTCGAGTGGGAGCCCGAGGGATTCCTCGAGAAGGCCGGTGACGCGCTCAACCTCGACGACCGCCGGGTCGCCGGCGACCTGGACCGGTTCAAGGAGTTCATCGAGTCGCGCGGCACCGAGACCGGTGCGTGGCGGGGCGACGTGAGCTGATCCCTTCCGCGCTCGGGAGCAGCACGCCGAGGTAGTGCGACCGTCCGTCCCTGCGCAGGGTGACCTGCGGCGGACGAGCGCACTGCCTCGGCGCTTCTCTGTGCACAGGCCCTGTGGACGACCGCGCACGCCCGGCGGCGCCGGTCGGTAGGTTTCTGGCAGTACCGACGGCACCACCACAGGGGGCACACATGGACCTGAAGCGGGTCACGCAGACGGCGCGGGAGCTCATGGACCAGCACGGTCTGCAGGGCTGGACCTTCGGGTTCGACGACGCGATGCGCCGGGCCGGGCTCTGCGACCACGCACGGCGGCGGATCAGCCTCTCGGCGCCGCTCGCGCGCCTGTACGACGAGGCGCACGTGCGCGAGACGGTGCTCCACGAGATCGCCCACGCGCTCGTGGGACCCCGGCACGGGCACGACGCCACCTGGCGGGCTGCCGCTCACCGGATCGGGTCGTCGGGGCACAGGTGCGTGGACGCGCAGGCGCCCGCGATCGACGGGCCGTGGGCGGGCGTGTGCACGGCCGGGCACCGGGTCACCCGGTTCCGGCGACCCGTGCGCCCCCTCTCGTGCTCGCTGTGCGCGCGCCGGTTCACCGCGGCCCACCTGCTGTCCTGGACGTATCACGGCCGCACCGTCGCGATGGGGGCCCGGTACGAGTCGGAGCTCCGGGAGATCCTTGCGGCGGCGGAGCAGCCGGAGGGCGCGGCCGTCCTGGGGTAGGCGCTCGCGGATCGCGTACTTTGGCTCCATGGCCACCGCACTCTCGCTCCCTGCCGGTGCCGCCGGCTCCCGCATCGTCGGGCTGGGGCACCACCAGCCGGAGAAGGTCCTCACCAACGACGACATCGCCGAGCGGGTGGAGACCAACGACGAGTGGATCCGGTCGAGGACCGGCATCGTGACGCGTCACGTGGCCGCCGACGACGTCACGGTCGCCGACATGGCGACCGCCGCCGGCCGGCATGCACTGGAGGACGCGGGTGTGGCGGCCGACGACGTCGACCTCGTCATCGTCGCGACCGCCACGAACGTCGACCGCTCGCCCAACACGGCCGGGCGCGTCGCGTACGCGCTGCGCACCGGGTTCCAGCCGGGTGAGTCGACGCCGGAGGAGGCGGTCCCCCTCGACCTGCGCGACGTCGTCGGCCCGGCGGCGCTGGACCTGAACGTGGCGTGCTCCGGCTTCGCGCACGCGATGGGCCTCGCCGACCAGGCGATCCGCACCGGGACGTCGCGGACCGCGCTGGTGATCGGCGCGGAGAAGCTGACCGCTTTCACCGACTGGACCGACCGTTCCACCTGCATCCTCACGGCGGACGGTGCCGGGGCGGCGGTGCTGCGGGCGTCGGACCAGCCGGCGGTCGGCCCGGTGGTATGGGGAACGGAGCCGGAGCTCACACCCGCCGTGCGGATCGAGGAGCCGCTGGTGAAGTTCCAGCAGGACGGCCGGTCGGTCTTCAAGTGGGCGATCACCCGGGCGGCGGAGCGGGCGCGGTCCGTCGTCGCCGCGTCGGGGCTCGCGCTCGACGACGTGGAGGTGCTGGTGGCGCACCAGGCGAACCTGCGGATCATCGAGCCGCTGGCCAAGTCGCTGGGGATGGACGACCGCATCGTCGTGACGGACATCGTGGAGTCGGGGAACACGTCGGCGGCCAGCATCCCGATGGGGATGTCGAAGTGGTGGCACGCCGGCAAGATCCCGGCCGGCGTCCCGGCTCTGCTGTTCGGGTTCGGCGGCGGCTTCGCGTGGGCCGGCCAGGTGGTCCTCACCCCGGAGCGCTGAGAACGGTTTCCCGACCATGGGGAAGCGCTTCCCCAAGCCGGGTGCGCGTGTGTAGGGTCGTGATGCGGTCGCCGGCGGCGGCCGGGTCGACGACGACGAAGGAGCACCGCGACATGACCGACGCTGCGACCACCACGGGACGCCGGCGCTACGCCGTGATCGGTACGGGACACCGTGCCGGGATGTACGTGGGCGCCCTGCTCGACGCCCATGCAGCCGACGGCGAGATCGTCGCGTGGGTCGAGCCGAACCCCGTCCGGGCCGCGGTGCACGAGGCGCGGGTCGCTGCCGTCGTCGGCGGGACGCGTCCGGTGTACGGCCCTGAGGACCTCGAGAAGGCGATCGAGAACGAGCGCGTGGACCGCGTCATCGTGACCTCGCCCGACCGCACCCACGCCGACCTGGTCTCCCGCGCCCTGCGGGCCGGAGCCGACGTGGTGGTCGAGAAGCCCATCGCCGCCACCGCGGAGCAGGCTCGGCTCATCGTCGACGCCGTCCAGGAGACCGGCAAGGACGTCACCATGACGTTCAACTACCGGTACTCCCCGCGGAACGCTGCGCTGCGCGAGGTGATCCGCAGCGGCGAGATCGGCGACGTCGTCGCGGTGCACTTCGACTGGGCGCTCGACACCGTGCACGGTGCCGACTACTTCCGCCGCTGGCACCGCGAGAAGGACGTCAGCGGCGGTCTGCTGGTGCACAAGTCGAGCCACCACTTCGACCTCGTGAACTGGTGGACGGGCCTGGCCCCGCGCCGCGTGTTCGCCGCGGGCGGGCGCCGGTTCTACGGCGACGACGCCGGCCACGCCTCGTACGAGCCCAACGAGACCGAGCAGGACCTGCGCGCCCGCGGCATCGACCCGTGGGCGCTCGACCTGGAGAAGAACCCCTACCTCAGCGAGCTCTACGGGCCCGAGGCCCAGGCCGTCGACGGCTACCGCCGCGACCGCTCCGTCTTCGACCCCGGCATCGAGCTCGAGGACACGCTGTCGCTCGTCGTGGAGTACGAGAAGGGAGCGGTGCTCACCTACTCCCTCGTGGCGCACGCCCCGTTCGAGGGCTACCGCGTGGTGGTGACCGGTACGCGCGGGCGCGCGGAGCTGGAGGTCGTGGAGCGCGGGTCGGTCGCGTTCGGCGACACGGGCACCGCGGTGATCGACCCGAGCGCCACGCCCGAGGCCTGGGAGAACGACCCGCGCCCGTTCGGCGAGCGGCTCGTGGTGCAGCGCCACTGGGAGCGGGCCCGGGAGTGGCCCATCGCGGAGGGCATCGGCGGGCACGGCGGCGGCGACGCCTTCCTGCTGCGCGACGTCTTCACCGGCCCGCCCGCCGACGACCCCCTCGGTCGCGCGGCCGGCTACCTCGACGGCGTGCGGGCCTCGGCGGTCGGCTATGCGGGCAACCGCTCGCTCGCGACGGGTGACCCCGTGGCGCTGGACGACCTGGGCGTGGGCGTCCCCTTCGCCTGACCCCCCTCCCGCCGCTGTGGGTACACGAATGGTCGCCTTTCCGCGCCGGAAGGCGACCATTCGTGTACCCACAGCGGACTACCGGGACGGGTCCAGGACGAGCTTTCCGGTCGTCCGCCGAGCGCGCAGGTCCTCGTGCGCGCGTCGAGCCTCGGCCAGCGGGTAGGACTCCCCGAGCTGGGGTGCGAGGCGGCCGTCCAGGACCAGCTGCAGCAGCTCGGCCATCGGGGCGGAGACCATGCCACGCCGGGCCAGGCAGTGCTTGAGCCAGAAGCCGGAGACCGTCCTCGAGGTGCCCATCAGGTCTGCCGGCCGGACGTGCCGGGGCGGCACCCGCGACGCCATGCCGTAGTGGACCAGGCGCCCGAAGGGGGCGAGGGCCGCGAGGGTCGCGTCGAACGCGGGTCCGCCGGTCATCTCGAGCGCCACGTCGACGGGCCGTCCCTGGTTCGCCTCGACCAGCCGCTCGGTGAGGCCGTCCGGGGAGCTGTCCACGGCGACGTCGGCCCCGAGGTCGAGGGCGAGCTTCCGCTTCTCCTCCGTCGAGGCGAGCGCGATGATGCGCCCCGCGCCGAAGGCCCTGGCGAGCTGGACGGCGAGCGAGCCGGTACCGCCGGCCGCGGCCTGGACGACGACGGACTCGCCCTCGGCCAGGCGAGCCGACGTCCGCAGCAGGTGCCAGGCGGTCAGCCCCTGCACGAGGAGCGCGAGAGCCTGACCGTCGCTGACGCCGTCGGGGACTTCTTGCAGCCGGTGCTCCGGCACGCCGGCCACCTCGGCGTAGCCTCCGTCGTCGACCAGCGCCATCACGCGGCGACCGTCCGCGGTGCGGCCGACCACCTCGGAACCGGGGACCAGGGGCAGCTTGGCGGGCGCGAGATACGAGTTCTCCACCTGGTGGGTGTCGGCGTAGTTGACCCCCGCCCCGCTGACCCGCACCAGGACCTCGCCCGGTGCCGGCACCGGCTCGGGGATGTCCGTCACTGTCAGGACCTCAGGCCCGCCGTACTCGAGAATCTGGACTGCGCGCACCAGCTGGCCTCCGGGTCGTTCCGAGCGGTCATGGACAGGGTTGACGGTGGCAGGCTCTGCCGCCCGATGTCCAGGCCCCCGCATCGCCGACCCGGTCGAGATCACGCGAGCAGGGCGCCCACAGCCAGGAGCACCGGGACGCACACCGCTGTCGTGGCCAGGCACGCGCGGCTCGTCGGGCCCTCGAAGCAGCGGTACCGCGTCGCGTAGACGACGACGTTCTGCGCCGTAGGCAGGGCTGCCATGGTGACGACGACCGCCAGCGCTGCCGCGTCGAGCCCGACTGCCCGGCCCGTCAACCACGCGAGGAGCGGGTGGAGCACGTTGCGCGCCAGAACCACGAGCAGCACCACCCAGCGCTCGCGGGCGACCGGGACCCCGTCCGGGTCGGGCATGCCAGCCGAGGGCGCGCCCGCCGAGGCTGAGGCCGCCGGTCGCGGCAGGGCGAGCGTCATGCCGAACGTGAGCAGGGCGAGAGGTGGGGCCGCCGCCCCGAGCAGGTCGAACGGCGCCAGGACCGGCTCGGGGAGGCGGTGCCCCAGCGCGGATCCGACCAGCGAGGCGACCACCCCGGCGAGCGTGCCGAGCGTGACCGGGTTGCGCAGGGCGACGAGGAGCACGCCGCCCCGCGGTCCGCGCGGACCGGAGGTGGCCACATGCCCGGCCCGGTCGGGCCCGGCCTTGTCAGGCCCGGCCCGGTCGAGCACCGCGAACGCGGCCGGCGCGAGGATCAGGAGCTGGAAGAGGAGGGTCGGCACCACGGCCAGGGCGTCGCCGAACAGGTAGACCGCGAGCGGGATGCCGATGTTGCCGGCGTTGACGTACGACCCGGCGAGAGTCGTCATGATCGCCGGCCGCCACGGGAGCCGGACCACCGCCCGGGCGAGGGCGGCGACGACCAGGGCGAGCGCCGCCGTCGTACCCCAGGTGACTAAGGCGGGGCGTGAGACCACCGTCGCGAGGTCCGTCCGGGCGAGCGTGACGAACAGGAGGCAGGGCGCCGCCAGCGTGAACGACACCGCGGCGAGCACCTCGCGTGCCTGCTCGGGGAGCAGCCGCCGCCTCTGCGTGAGCCAGCCGAGTGCGACCACCGCCCCCATCGACCCGAGGGCGAGGAGGACGGCGCTCACCGGCTCACCCTTCTTGCGTGCCCTTCCCGGGTGCCGGGCAGTCGCGTACTCGGCACTTTGTCGGATGATCGGCAGCCCGGGCTGCCGATCATCCGACAAACTGCCGGTCGGACGGCCGCCGGGGTCCGGACGGCCGCCGGGGTCCTCACGGCCGCACAGCTCAGCTCGTCCAGGGCGCGCCCAGCTCGGTGAACGTGCGCTGCTCCCGCGCGACGCGCTCGCACCAGGTGGCGACGTCGCGGACCACGGGGCGGCGGTCGTCGCCCTCGCCGAGCCACTCCACGTGTGCGGGACCGATGCCCGACGGCTCGGACGCCGTCCGCACCGCGTCGAGGACGCGCATGAAGGCGCCGGTCTCGCGCACGTCGCACAGCAGCTCCCGCGCCGGGTCGCGGCGCGCGGCGAGGAGGTCGTCGAGCAGCGGCGTGCGGACGTACGACTTCTCGGCGGTGACCCGCGGGGTGCGGAGCCGGACGATGTCGTGCTCGTACTCGAGCTCCAGCTCGCCCTCGGTGCCGAGCACGAGGATCCGTGCGGGCGTCCGCTCGGCGGCGCACAGCGTGAGGCCGAAGCCGTACCGGGTCCCGTCCGTGCCGACCACGCGCACCGCAGAGGTGTCGTCGGCCTCGATCGGGTTGGCGCGCCAGAGGTCCACGTCCACGTAGGCCACGTCCTCGGTGGCCCGGGCGCCGCCGATGCGGAGCGCGGTCGCCACGGCGTGAGCGAGCGGGTTGGTCACGACGCCGTCCACGACGGCCCGGCCGTCCAGCCGCCGCCGGCCGGCCCAGGGCGCTCGACCCCAGTAGCCGGCGGTCCGCACCCAGGTCCCGACCGCTCCCACGCCGACGATGTCGCCGATCTCACCGCGCCCGACGAGGTCGGCAGCAGCCGCGACCGCGTGCGAGCCGAAGGTCTGGAAGCCGACCTGGCACAGCCGGCCGGTGCGCTCCGTGACGGCGACCAGCTCGGTGTGCTCCGCGAGCGACGCCGCCGTGGGCTTCTCGAGCAGCACGTCCACGCCCGCCTCCATCGCGACGCGTGCGAGCGGCAGGTGCGTGTGGATGGGCGTGGCGAGCACGACGACGTCGGGCCGCGCGCTCTCGTCCGGGCTGCTCAGCAGGTCGCCGAGGGTGGGGAACCAGGGTGCGTCGGGCCCGTCGGGCCCGGGCTCCCGCGGGTCGACGACGGCGCTCAGCCGGGCGGCACCGCGCCCCTCGAGCTCGGCGACAGCACGCAGGTGGGAGGCGCCGTGGCCATGGATGCCGACGACCGCGACCTTGGCCGGGAGGCTCATCGGACGGCCTCCGCGACGGCGGCGGCCTCGTCGAGCGTGAGCTCGGCGTCGACCAGCGCGGCCACGAGACCGACCTGCACGCTGCCCCCGTCGGGGACCACCAGCGGGCTGTCCCACGCCAGCGCCGGGCAGGCGCCGGGGTACTCCGCCGAGCGGAGGAACCACGGCCGCACCTCGCCCGGCTGGACCAGCACGAGCGTGGACGGACCGGCGGCGTGCACCTGGGTGAACGCCACCCAGCGCGCGGAGCTGCCGTGCGCAGCCGACTCGCCCTCGCCCGCGGCGCTGAGCACGCGGGTGCGCTCGGCGACCGGCAGCCGCCAGAACAGGCCGCCGTAGCCCGCGCCCGGGCGGCCGTTCGTCGCGGGGGAGCGGATCTCGAGCGGGCCGTGCGACGCGTGCAGCGTGCTGTGCCAGCCCAGGACCCACAGGTCGGACGGCAGCACGCCCACCAGCCGCGACCCGTGCAGGCGGCGTTCCTCGGTGAGCTGCGGCGCGCCGTGCTCGTCGCTCCAGAGCACGTCCTCGAGGAGGGTGCCCGCGTCGTCGGGCGCCACGCGCAGGCCTGTCGCCACCTGGGTGCCGTGGTTCTCGAGCAGCGTGGGGCCCACGTCCCGGACGAACGTGCGGCCGCCCCAGTGGCTGGTGCCGTTCACGTCCGGGACGGCGATGCCCACGCCGTAGTGGTGCCGGTGGTCCACCGGGCCCGCGTCCGTGAGCGGGACCCCCGCCAGCGTGTGGACCGGGTGCAGGTAGGGCCGGGGGGCGTGGATGCGGGGGACCCGGTCGCCGGGCTCGCGGCGGGCGAGCGGCGCGCCGTCGGCCCCCGCCCGGAGCACCATCGTGTCGCCGTCGGCGGTCCAGACGGGGTTCTTGCGGGCGTCCGGACGTGTCCGCACGCGCCCGTCGGTCGGTGCGGTCTCCTGCGGTGCTGTTCCCGGCGGAGCGGCGACACTGTCGTCCACGGGCCCTCCTGTCGCTGTGGTGTGGGTGGGGGTCGTGTCGGCGTCCCGGCCGTCGTCGGCCAGGTGCACCCTCTCCGGGCGCCGCGGCAGCGGGCCCGTGCTGGCGCGGATCTCGAGCCGCGCGGCGAAGCGCGCGGTGACCGCGGGGTTGGCGCCGTCGGTGATGACGGCGTGCAGCTCCCGCCACGCGTGGCGCCCGAGGTCGGACTGCGGTACCGCCGCCGTGGTCAGCGCGGGCGTGGCGTAGCGGGCCAGGTCGATGTCGTCGAAGCCGGCCACCGAGATGTCGCCCGGCACCGCGACGCCTGCCTCGTTGAGGCCCGCGAGCAGGCCGAAGGCGACCAGGTCGTTGTACGCGACGGCGGCCGTGAACCGGCCGGCGAGCACCGCGGCGGTCACGGCGTGGCCGGCCGCGATGTCGGGTCCGGCGGGGAGCACCTCGAGCCGCAGGCCCTCGTGCAGCTCCTGCGCCCGGGCCAGCCCCGCGCGACGCTGCCCGTCGGAGGCGCTCGCGCGCGGGCCGGCGAGGTAGGCCACGCGGCGGTGGCCCAGGCCGACGAGGTGCGAGACCACCTGGACCGTCGCGTCCGCATAGTCCACGACGAGGCTCGGGGCCAGCGCGGCGCCCGGGCGGCGGCCACCGGGCGTGGTGCCCGACGGCGTGCCGTCGGCCGCCTCTGCGGCCAGGCCCACCTCGCGGTTCACGAGGACCACGGGCTCGGCGTCGCCGATCAGGGCCACGAGCTCCGCGTCGGGCATGCGGGGGGAGACGAGGACGAGCGCGTCGCAGCGCAGGCGCGCCTCGAGCGCTATCGCCGCCTCCTGCTTCTCGTCCTCAGCCGTCTCGGCCACGAGCACGCGGTAGCCGTCCTCGGCGGCCGCGGACGCGACCCCCCGCAGGATCTGCTGGAACACCGGGTTGCCGAGGTCGGGGACCACGACGGCGACCGTCGTGGTGCGCCCGAGCGCGAGGTTCCGGGCCACGTTGCTGGGCCGGTAGCTGAGGCCCGCGGCCGCTTCGCGGACGCGGGCAGAGATCTCTGGGTCGACCGTGCTGCGGCCGTTCATGACTCGCGACACCGTGGCGCGCGAGACTCCAGCCGCCGCGGCGACATCCGCGATCGTGGCGACAGGGCGCCGTGCACCGGGCTTCACATTGCTGACCGTACACCATAGGAAACCGGTTCCTCGTGTGATACGTTCCTGCGCAGGAACCGGTTTCTCAGCCGCGCAGACCAGAGAAGCACCGCGCGGCACAGGACGAGATCCGGGGATCGACGACGATCCGAGAGGGCGGTACATGAGCACCACCGACATCCCCCGGCGGGCGGACGCACCTGCGCGCCGTACGCGGGGGCGAACCGGCGCCACGCGCCGGGGAGACGGCCGCGCGGCCATCATTTTCCTGGCCCCATGGTTCGCCGGACTGGTGCTGATCACCGCCGGCCCCATGGTCGCCTCGCTCTACCTGTCGTTCACCGACTACGACCTGCTGACGCCACCCACGTGGATCGGCCCCGAGAACTACACCCGGATGTTCGCCGACCCGCGGTTCCTCAACGCGCTGCAGGTCACGTTCACCTACGTCCTGGTGTCTGTGCCGATCCAGCTGGCGCTGTCCCTGGCGCTGGCGCTGATCCTCGACAAGGGCCTGCGCGCCCTGTCGTTCTACCGGTCGGTGTACTACCTGCCGTCGCTGCTCGGCGGCAGCGTGGCGGTCGCCATCCTGTGGCGCCAGGTGTTCGGCGCGGACGGCCTGCTGAACCAGTTCCTCGCGTGGTTCGGCATCGAGGGTCAGGGCTGGGTGTCGCACCCGGACTACGCCCTCGGCACCCTGATCGTCCTGAACGTCTGGACGTTCGGCTCGCCGATGGTGATCTTCCTGGCCGGCCTGCGGCAGATCCCGCAGATGTACTACGAGGCCGCCTCGATCGACGGCGCCGGCAGGGTGCGGCAGTTCTTCACCATCACGATGCCGCTGCTCTCGCCGATCGTCTTCTTCAACCTCGTGCTGCAGGTCATCGGCAGCTTCCAGTCGTTCACGCAGGCGTACGTCGTCAGCGGCGGCACCGGCGGCCCGGCGGACTCGACCATGTTCTACACCCTCTACCTCTACCTCAAGGGCTTCGGTTCGCTCGACATGGGCTACGCGTCGGCCATGGCCTGGTTCCTGCTCCTGATCATCGGCGGCATGACCGCCATCAACTTCGTCGCCTCCAAGTACTGGGTCTTCTACGATGACTGAGCTCACCGCCCCCACGCTGCCCGACGACGGCACCCGCCTCCGCGCGCGGATCTCCGCCACCGCCGGCAAGCTCCCTGCGCCGTCCGCCCGGCAGGTCCGCGCCCGGCGCCGCGCCGCCATCACGGGCCTGCTCCGGCACGCCCTGCTCATCGGCTTCGGCCTGATCATGCTGTACCCGCTGCTGTGGATGCTGGCGAGCTCGATCAAGCCGTCGGCGCTCATCTTCCGCGAGCCCGGCCTGATCCCGACCGAGATCGACATGAGCAACTACACGGACGGGTGGACCGCCCTCGTGCACCCGTTCAGCACGTACCTGCTGAACTCGGGGCTCGTGGTCCTGGGCTCCGTGATCGGCAACCTGGTGGCCTGCTCGATGGCCGCGTACGCGTTCGCCCGCCTGGAGTTCCGGGGCCGCAACCTCTGGTTCGCCATCATGCTGATGTCGATCATGCTGCCCATCCATGTGGTGATCGTGCCGCAGTACGTGCTGTTCTCCTCGCTGCAGTGGATCAACACGTTCCTGCCGCTGATCGTGCCGAAGCTCCTTGCGACGGACGCGTTCTTCATCTTCCTCATGGTCCAGTTCTTCCGGGGCATCCCCAAGGAGCTGGACGAGGCGGCGCGGCTGGACGGCTGCGGCCACGTCCGCATCTACCTGCGGATCATGCTGCCGCTGGCGCTGCCGGCGTTGGCGACCACCGCGATCTTCACCTTCATCTGGACGTGGAACGACTTCTTCAGCCAGCTGATCTTCCTCACGCGTCCCGACATGTACACAGTCCCTGTCGCGCTCGCCGCGTTCAAGGACAGCACCGGAGAGACGTCCTGGGGATCGCTGTTCGCCATGTCGATCGTGTCCCTGATCCCCGTCTTCCTCGTCTTCCTGTTCGGGCAGAAGTACCTCGTCAAGGGCATCGCCACGACCGGGATCAAGTAGCAGGACCCCCGCACGACCCGCACCTCATCCGCACGACCGGACGACGACGTTTCGTCACGCACCTGAAGGAGCATCATGCGATTCACCACCACCCGCGCACGGCGCGCAGCCACCGCGGCGAGCGCGACCGTCGCGGTCCTCGCCCTGGCCGCCTGTGCCGGCGGCGACTCCGGGCTCGGACCCGCCACCCAGGAGACCTCGGCCGCCCCCGCCGAGGAGTGCCCCTGCGAGATCCGCTTCTCGTGGTGGGGCTCCGACTCCCGCCACGCAGCGACGCAGCAGATCATCGACGCCTTCGAGGCGGAGAACCCCGACATCACGGTGGTCCCGGACTTCACCGACTGGGGCGGCTACTGGGACAAGCTCGCCACCTCCGTGGCCGCCGGGGACGCTCCCGACGTCATCACGCAGGAGGAGCGCTACATCTCCGACTACGCTTCGCGCGGCGTGCTGGCCGACCTGGCCTCGCTCCCCATCGACACGTCCAAGATCGACGACGCGATCCTCGCGGGCGGCGCCACGGCTGACGGCCAGTTCGGCATCCCGACCGGCGTCAACGCGTACGCCGTCGTCATCGACCCCGAGATCTTCGCCGCCGCGGGCGTCGAGATCCCGGACGACGAGACCTGGACCTGGGACGACTACGTCGAGATCGCGAACGAGATCTCGGCCAAGGCCCCCGAGGGCGTGTACGGCGCCCAGGACTACGGCTTCAACGAGGCCGGCATCAACATCCTGGCGCGTCAGCGCGGCGAGTCCCTCTACACGGAGGACGGCAAGCTGGGCGTCTCGAAGGAGACCGTCGCCGACTTCTTCCAGGTCTCGCTCGACCTGCAGGCCGGCGGCGGCGAGCCGGACGCGGCCCGCACCATGGAGGTCCAGGACGCCGGGCCGGAGGGTTCGCTGCTGGGCACCAACACGGGCGCCATGGGCATCTGGTGGAGCAACCAGCTCGGCGCGCTGAGCAAGGCGTCCGGCCGCGAGCTGCAGCTGCTCCGGCTCCCGGGCGAGTCGGAGGGCGAGCGCACCGGCATGTACCTGAAGCCGGCCATGTTCTACTCCATCTCGAAGACGAGCGAGTACCCCCAGGCCTCGGCGAAGTTCGTCGACTACCTGCTGAACAGCCCCGCTGCGGCGGAGATCATGCTGACCGACCGCGGTCTGCCGGCGAACACCGAGGTCCGTGAGGGCATCCTCGACAAGCTGGACGCGCCCAACACCCTGGTCGCGGAGTTCATGGCCGAGATCGAGCCGACGATCGTCGACTCGCCCCCGGTCCCGCCGAACGGCTCGGGCGACGTCGCCGACATCACCGAGCGGCTCAACGCCGAGGTGCTGTTCGCGCGGCTGACCCCCGAGCAGGCGGCGGAGCAGTTCCTGGCCGAGGTCGAAGCGGCCGTCGGCTGACGCTGACGCCTCGCGCCTGACGCCTCGCGTCCGGGCCTGACGCCTCGCGCCTGACGCCTCGCGTCCGGGCCTGACGCCTCGCGCCTGACGCCTCGCGTCCGGCAGTTCGTCGGATGATCGGTAACCCGGGTTGCCGATCATCCGACGAACTGCCGAACACCCGCCCCGCTGGCGGGAGTACGATCGAATGAAACGGTTCAACGAGCACGGGAGGCCCACGGTGGCCGCAGCAGAGCTGCTTCTCCTGCGCGGGGACGACGATGTCGCCGTCGCCACGCACGACCTGAGCGCGGGAGAGGAGGCCGGTGCACCCGGGCGCGACCCCGTCGTCGTGCAGGGTGCCGTGCCCCGCGGCCACAAGGTGGCGCTCCGCGCCCTGCCGGCCGGCGCCGAGGTGCGCAAGTACGGCCAGGTCATCGGGGTGGCCACGCGACCGATCACGCCCGGCGAGCACGTGCACAGCCACAACCTCGGGTTCGAGGAGGGGCACCGCGAGGCAGAGCTCGCCACGGTCCACACCGAGCTGCCCGCGCCGCCCGAGCCGCGCCCCACCTTCCGGGGCTACCGCCGGGCCGACGGCAAGGTCGGCACCCGCAACTACGTCGCCATCCTCACCTCGGTGAACTGCTCGGCGTCCACGGCCAAGATGATCGCCGACCAGTTCCGCGGCTTCGCGATGGACCAGTTCGACGACGTCGACGGCGTCGTCGCGCTCACCCACCAGAGCGGCTGCGGGCTCGTCCCCACGTCGGAGGGCGGCCAGGTGCTGCTCCGGACGCTGCGCGGGTACGCGCAGCACCCCAACGTCGCCGGCCTGCTCGTGCTGGGCCTCGGCTGCGAGATGATCCAGCTCGACACGATCCTGGGCGGGGCGGAGGTGAGCCCCGACGTCGTCGTGAAGACCCTGACGATCCAGGACACCGGCGGCATCCGGGCCACCGTCAAGGCCGGTGTCGCGGCGGTCCGCGAGATGCTGCCCGAGATCGACGACCGCTGGGAGCGCGAGGAGTGCGACGTCGCCGAGCTCGTGCTCGGTCTCAACTGTGGCGGCTCCGACGGCTACTCCGGCATCACCGCCAACCCGGCGCTCGGCTGGGCGTCCGACCTGCTCGTCTCGTACGGCGGCACGTCCGTGCTGGCCGAGACGCCCGAGGTCTTCGGGGCCGAGCACCTGCTGACCCGGCGGGCGGTCACGCCCGAGGTCGGCAAGCGCCTGCTGAGGCGCATCGAGTGGTGGAAGACGTACGCCGCCGCGGGCGGCGGATCCCTCGACAACAACCCCTCGCCCGGCAACAAGGCCGGCGGCCTCACCACGATCCTCGAGAAGTCGCTCGGCGCCGTCGCGAAGGGCGGACAGGCGGACCTCGCCGCCGTCTACGAGTACGCGGAGCCCATCACCGAGCGCGGCTTCGTCTTCATGGACACGCCCGGCTACGACCCTGTCTCCGTGACGGGCATCGTCGCCGGCGGGGCCACCGTGGTCTGCTTCACCACGGGCCGCGGATCCGTGTTCGGGTGCAAGCCCACCCCCTCGATCAAGCTGGGCACCAACACCGAGCTGTTCGAGAAGATGGGCGACGACATCGACATCGACTGCGGCCGCATCGTCACCGGCGTGGCCACGGTGGAGCAGGTGGGCCGGGAGATCTTCGACCGGATCCTGGCCGTGGCGTCGGGCGAGCTCACGTCGAGCGAGGACCTCGACATCGGTGGCGAGGAGTTCGTCCCGTGGCAGCTCGGCACGGTGACGTAAGCCTTCCTCGCACCGCTACCTTGGCGGCCATGGACTTCATCTTCGTCGCCTTCCTGGTCTGCATGATCTTCGCCGCGATCTCGATCTCCGGCCGGCTGCGGGCGATCGACGAGTCCGCCCGGCGGATGGAGCGCAAGGCGGACGTGCTGATGGCCCACCTCGGCCTCACGGTGCTGACGGACTCGGCCTTGGCGGAGGTCGACGACCTCCTCCGCGAGGGGCACCGGACCACCGCGATCCAGCGCTACCGGGAGCTCACCGGGGCCGGGCAGAGCGAGGCCCGCGAGGCGCTGGAGAGCCGCGAGGCCTGGGGCCGCTGATCGCGGGCCGACGACCAGGTAACTGTTCTCCGGATGACGCGCAGACGGGGAACAGCTGCCTGGTCGGCCTCAGCCGGCGACGGGTCCAACGATCGCGTCGACGAGGTCGCGGGCCACGAACCGCCGGTTGTAGGACCCGATGGGTCCCTGGAGGATTCCGAGCTCAACGAGCCGGCCTACCGCCTTCTCCACACCCTGGATGGACTTGCCGAAGCGTCGCGCCAGACCGCGTACGGTCACGATGGGTGATTCGACGAGGATGTCGACGATGTCGCGAGCAAGTGACCCACGCACGTTGCCCCTCTGTAGGCGTGCGACGTGGTCCGACCGGATGGCAAGCAGGCGATCCACCCTGAGGGCCGTGTCGATCGCCGACGCCTCCAGGCCCGCACTGAAGAAGCGCACCCATGGCGCCCAGTCACCTGTGGCCGACACTTCGGCCAGATGCTCCTGGTATTCGGCCCGGCGGGCTTCGAACCACGGTGACACCGTGAGCAGCGGTTCGGCGAGCAGACCCTCTCGCATCAGTTGGAGGACGATGAGCAGCCGGCCGATGCGACCGTTGCCATCATTGAAGGGGTGGAGGGTCTCGAACTGGTAGTGCGCCATCGCGGCAGCGATAACCGGCTCGCGTGATCCGCTGTCGTTGATCCAGTCCGTGAGGTCTCGCAGTGCCGGCTCAAGGCCGTGCTCGGGTGGCGCGGGGATGAATCGCGAGTCTTCGACCCGCCCGTTCGGGCTGCCGATGACGACCTGCGTGGTACGAACCCGGCCTGCGTCGTCGTTGTCCGACTGAGTCCCGGCGACGAGCGTTCGATGGGCGTCCAGTAAGAGTGGAATGGTGATGCGCTCATACGTGGCGACCGATCGAAAAGCGGCTTCGGCGGCAGCGACGTAGTTCATCACCTCGCGGAGCTCGTCCGACGGCGCGTCCGAGGGGCCGCCGTCGGCGGCCAGGACGTCTTCGATCGGCGCGTAGGTTCCCTCGAGCGCGGAGGTGCTCTGCGCCTCCCGGCGAAGGGTGGGCTGCCGGAGCAGTTCGGGGTTCGGGATCTGGCGGGAGGCTTGATCCAGACGGGCGATCGCCCGCCCCGCCCGGGAGACGGAGCGCCACGTCTCGCCATCGAGTGCGGGGTCTTCACCAAGTGGGTTCGCTACGAACGCGACGTGCTCGAATGATCGCCGGTTCCGGCCATCGTGGCCCGAGATCGGGACGAGCTGGCCCAGAGGGCTCTTGGCAAAGCGCGAAGCGTCCATGAATGAAACCTAGTCAACTAGGTGAAACGCTGCCTTCCGAGCAGCCGCGCAAGTTGCTCTTGATCCGAAGATAGCAACTCGCACCCGCGTTTGGTTGTCTTTGGCGGAGCGGATGCCAACTGAGGTTGTCTTCGCGGCAGCCCGACGACGGCCCTGGGCGCCCTCCGTACGGAAGGCGCCCACGGCCGCCGTCGGGCAGCGACGACCTACCCCACCAGCTGGTAGTTCTCGTCGAGGACCGTGCCGCGGTGCGGCTTGTACAGGTCGTAGCCCCGCGGGTTGCACTGGAGGCCACCGTTGATGCAGTGCTCGACGAGCCGCTCGAGCACCACGGGCTCCCAGGCGTTGATGAAGTCGTAGTGCCAGGACTGGTCGGACCCGCTGACGAGGCGGACGTCCGACATGTCGCCGCTGACCGGCCACGCGATCTTGAACTCGAGCATCGGGACCGCGACTGGGTGGGTGAGCGGGCACTGGCCCGCCACCGGGTACGCCATGTGGGTGCCGTGGCCCATGTGCGACGCCGCCTCGGGCGTGAGGTGCACGCCGTCCCAGCAGCTCGGCGCCTGGTACCGGATGTTGAGCTGCGTGCCCGGCGCGCAGTACGCGGGGATCTCCCAGCTGCGCGAGATGTCGCCGCACTCCCAGCCCTCGACCGCTCCGGGGGCGGTGCGGAACTCGTCCACCGTGGCCATCATGTTGCCGGCGACGAACTGCAGGCCGGCGGGGAACGGGACCACGTCCCGGTAGTCGTCGATCCCGGACTTGTAGTAGATGGTCATCGGGATGTTCGGCTGGACCGGCACGCCGCCCTTCTCGAGCGCGGGGAACCAGTAGGACGAGTGGTCCTGGGGCACGGTGCACGTCGACGATGGGCTCGCGTACAGGTCGTTGGCCGTGGTGAACGCGTTCGTCACCCGGTTGCCGACGAAGGTGTGCAGGTGCGACGCGCCCGGCTGCCCCGGGAAGACGATCGGGTCGTCGGGCCGGAAGTGGGAGAACGTGCAGTTGGCCTGGAACTCGTGGTGGGTCACCTCGTCCCCGGGCCACTGCGGCGGCTCGTCCGGGTCCACCGCGGTGCCCTCGCCGAAGACCTGGAACTCCCAGAGGGAGTAGCCGTAGCCGGTTCCCCGCTGGGAGCCGACGAGCTGCACGTAGCGGCCCGACGCGTCCACGGCGAACGACTGGACTCCGCCGGTGCCGCCGGTCACGGACCGCACGGTGCTCCACGCCGCGCCGTCGGACGAGACCTGGAGCGTGAAGGCCGACCCGTACGCGGCCTCCCACTCCAGGACGATGCGGTCGAGGTCGTGGACCGCGCCGAGGTCGACGCGGATCCACTCCGCGTCGGTCGCGGCGCTGGCCCAGCGGGTGGTGCGGTCGCCGTCGACCGCGAAGCGCGGTCCGAGCCCGGCGGACTCCGAGCTCGAGGCCGCCGTGAGCCGGCCCTGCGAGAGCAGGGTGTTCGGCGCGGCCGCCGCGCCGCCGCCGGCCGCAGCCGTCAGGGACGAAGCGAGCAGGGTCGTGGCGAGCATGCTCGCCAGGATGCGGGGAGTGCGCATGGTTCCTCCTCCATTCACTGGTGGTCTCACTGGTAGACGCCGAGCTCGTACAGGGAGTAGCCCCACTCGGTACCGCGCTCGGTCAGGTTGAGCCGCACGTAGCGGCCGGTGCCGGAGACGTCGAGGCTGTCGACGCCGCCGTCGCCGCCCGTGACGGTCCGGACAGTGGTCCAGGTGGTGCCGTCGTTCGACGTCTGAACCTGGTAGGAGCGACCGAACGCCGTCTCCCACACGAGCTGGACGTGGTGGAACGTCTTCACCGAGCCGAGGTCCACCTGGTACCAGGCGGTGGGCCCCCACTGGCTCGCCCACCGCGTCGCCGGGTCGCCGTCGACCGCGCGGCCGGGCGTCCAGTCGCCGTTCCACGGGTCGAAGGACGACGCCGTCGCAGGCCGGCCCTGGGCGATGTTGGTGCCGTCCACCTGCGGGGCGACCACCCGGAAGGACCTCGTCTCGACGCCGACGTTGCCCTGGCCGTCCTCGGCGAACACGTAGACCTTCCACACGCCGAGCAGCTGCGGCGCCGTCACGCGGAACGTGCCGGGCGCGGTCTGCGTGAACGTGGCCTGCGCGATGCCGCCCGCACCGTTGATGTACTTGCTGTTGAGCATCACGTTCGGCCGGATCGGGTCGCCGTCCGGGTCGCTGACGTCCACCGTGACCGTGAACTGCTCGCCCGCCTCGACGGCCGTGGCGTCGGCAACCGCCATCGACGTGATGCGGGGCGGGGTGTTCATCGTGGACGTGTCCACGCCCCAGGTCCGCGCGATCGAGTAGTAGCCCAGCCGCTTGTTGTCACCCGGGATCACGTTGAACCACACGCCGCCGAAGTCGCCCTCGGTGCCGTAGTGGAAGAACGTCGCGCCGAGGGCCACACCCTCGTGCTCCCGCAGGCAGCGCCACGAGTCCACGTACGCGGCGCCCTTCTCCAGGTCGGAGGGCTCGTCGGGGACGCCGTTGACGTCGTCCGACACCTCCCACTCGCCGGCCGCGCCGCCCTCGGTCAGGACGTAGGGCCGGTCGTAGCCGCCCGCCGTCCAGGCCTCCTCGAGGTTGCAGACGTCGCCGTACGCGTTGATCGACAGCAGGTCCAGGTCGGGGGCGCTCGCCTCGAGGTACGGCCAGGCACCCGCCCAGGCGTCCGTGTTGGTGGTGGGGTGGTTGGGGTCCACCTGGTGGATCGCGACGCTCACCTCGTTCACGAAGGCGGCGTACGCGTGCCGGATCTGCTCCAGGTCGGTGCCCGAGTAGCAGTTCTGCAGGCCCAGGATCGCCTCGTTGCCGATGTTCCACATGAGGACGCCGGGGTGGTTCTTGTACGTCTGGACCCAGTTCAGGATGTCGGCCTTGGTGCTGCTCTTGTAGGCGGTGTCGGTGCGGTAGTCGATGCAGCCCCCCGAGCCCGGGCCGCCGCCCGGCAGGAGCCAGAAGCCCATGATCACGCGGACGTCGTGCGCGGCCGCGGCATCGAGGAGCTGGACCGTGTCTGCCCCGGTGCCCCAGGTCCGGATCGTGTTGGCGCCCATCCGGGTGAGCGGCGGCAGGTAGTGGTTCGCCGCGCTGAACGACGGCCCCCACGTGAAGCCGCGGACCGTGTACGGGCGCCCGTCCACCTGGAGGTCCCAGGCGCCGTTACCGCCCACCACCTTCACCACGCTGGGGCCGGAGTCCCGCACCGGCACGGCCGGGTGGCCGGGGTTCACGTAGGAGGGGTCGGTCGGGTTCGTGGGGGTGGGAGTGGGCGTCGGGCCGCCGCCCGGCTCGCCGAACACGCGCAGCTCCCACAGGGAGTTGCCATAGCCGCCGGAGCGCGCGGTGGACAGCAGCCGGACGTAGCGGCCCGTGCCGTCCACGGCGAGCACATCCGTGCCGCCGTCGCCCGAGCTCGTCGAGTAGACGGTGGACCAGGTGGTGCCGTCGTCGGACACCTGGACCTGGTACGCCGTGGAGTACGCCGCCTCCCAGACCAGCTCGACCCGGTCGAGGTCGGCCCTCGCCCCGAGGTCGACGCGGATCCACTGCGGGTCGCTGAACGCGCTGGACCAGCGCGTCCCGAGGTTGCCGTCCACGGCGGCGCTCGCGGGCGTGTAGTCGGGGTTCTCCACCGAGGACGCAGTGGCCGGCTTGCCCTGCGAGAGCAGGACGGGCTTGGCCTGGGCCGTGGTGGCGGGCACGAGCAGCGCCGTGGCGGCCAGGAGGCCGGTCGCCAGGGCGGCAGCGCCGGCGCGGAGCCCGCGCCGGGACCGGCGCGTGGGCGCGCCGGACGGACTGGTGATCATGGGTACTTCCTCTCCGTGGCCCGCGGTCCGCCGAGGCGGCCGGTGGGCGTGGTTCGTCGTCGAGCCGGGTCCCGCGCCGCTCCGGTGCGCCGCGGGCAGAGGTGGGAGAGCGCTCTTACCGGGGTCAGTCTTTACCCGAGCTTGGCGGGGCGTCAAGAGCGCTCTCACGGGTGCTGCGACCTCTTTTTGGGCAAGAACTAGCGGTTTAGTAGGTCTTGCCGCGACAGCAGCAGGGAAAGGCCGGTCCGCCTCGGCCCTGCCGCTGCACCGACGACGCCTTGCCGGCCACCAGAGGGAAAGCGCTCTTACCCTGCTATCGTCGCCCTGTGAGCGAGGATCCGCGGCGGACGGCGCCGACTCTGGAAGACGTGGCGAAGGTCGCCGGCGTCTCGCGCGCCACCGTCTCCCGCGTGGTCAACGGCAAGCGGAAGGTCGCGCCGGCGGTCCAGGAGGTCGTCCTCGAGGCGGTCGCCGCAACGGGCTACGTGCCCAACCGTGCCGCGCGCTCGCTGGTCACACGCCGCACGGGCACGGTGGCCGTCGTCGTGTCGGGGGCGGACCCCGACCCCGGCGAGGAGCTCGACCTGTCCCGCGTCTTCGCCGACCCGTTCTTCGGCCGGGTGGTGGGCTCGTTCGTGCGGGCGCTCCGGCCGCACGACGTGCACCCCGTCCTGATGTTCGCCGACAACGACGAGACCCGGGACCAGGTGGTCTCCTACGTCCGGTTCGGCAACGCCGACGGCGCCCTCCTCGTCTCCACCCACGCGGACGACCCGCTCCCCGGGCGGCTGCTGGCCACCGGCCGGCCCACCGTGCTGTTCGCCCGGCCCGGCCGGGCGGTCCCGGTCAGCTACGTGGACGTGGCCAACGCCGACGGCGCGCGCCTGGCCGCGAACCACCTGCTCGACCGGGGCTGCCGGTCGCTCGGCGTGGTCTCCGGCCCGGTCGGCGTGCCCGCCGCGCGTGACCGCCTCGAGGGCTTCCGTGACGCCGCGGCCCGCCGCGGGCACGCGTTCGTACCGAGCGCGGAGGGCAACTTCACGTTCGAGAGCGGGGAGTCCGCCATGGCAGAGCTCCTTGCGGCGGCGCCCGGCCTCGACGGCGTCTTCGTGTCGAACGACCTGATGGCGCGCGGTGCGGTCCACGCCCTGGAGGCGGCGGGCCGGCGGGTTCCCGACGACGTCGCCGTGGTCGGCTTCGACGACAGCCCCGTGGCCGCCCAGTCGCGCCCGAAGCTCACGACCGTGCGCCAGCCCGTCGAGGAGATGGCCGCCGAGATGGCGCGGATGCTCCTGGAGCAGGTCGACGCCGGAGAGCCCGCCGTGCGCTCGGTGATCTTCGAGCCCACGCTCGTGGTCCGTGACTCGGGCTGACCCTGACGCAACATGAACATCAGGTGAACACTTCCCGAACTGTTCACCTATCAGACACTTCCTGGTCAACTGTGATCCATGCACACCGCACCATGGAGCAGTGACTGAGACGCTCCTCCTCGCCGTCGTGGTGCTGACGGCGCTGGCCTTCGACTTCACGAACGGCTTTCACGACACGGGCAACGCCATGGCGACCTCGATCGCCACGCGGGCCCTCAAGCCGCGTACAGCAGTGCTGCTGTCGGCGGTCCTCAACCTCGTCGGCGCGTTCCTCTCCCTGTCCGTCGCGGCCACCATCGCGAAGGGGCTGGTCGACGCCGAGATCCTCACGCTCGAGATCGTCTTTGCCGGTCTCGTGGGCGGCATCGTCTGGAACCTGCTGACCTGGTTGCTCGGCCTGCCGTCGAGCTCGTCGCACGCCCTGGTCGGCGGCGTGGTGGGCTCGGTCCTCGCGGCGGTCGGCTCCTCCGGCGTGCTCTGGACCGGGGTGCTGGCCAAGGTGCTGGTCCCGGCCCTGGTCGCCCCCGTGGTCGCTGTCGGCGTCGCCGCGACGGGTACCTGGCTCGTGGCGCGCCTGACCCGGGGGCTGCCGCAGGACGCCACGTCGCGCGGCTTCCGCTGGGGACAGGTGGGCTCGGCCTCCCTGGTCTCGCTGGCGCACGGCACCAACGACGCCCAGAAGTCCATGGGCATCATCCTGCTGGCCCTCATCACGGCGGGCGCCGTCCCGGCTGACGCGAGCGTCCCGTTCTGGGTGATCGTCTCCTGCGCGGCGGCCATGGCCGTGGGCACGTACCTGGGCGGCTGGCGCATCATCCGCACGCTCGGCAAGGGGCTCGTCGAGATCGACACCCGCCAGGGCATGGCGGCCGAGACGTCGTCGGCGTCGGTCATCATGCTGTCCAGCTACTTCGGGTTCTCCCTGTCGACCACCCACGTCGCGACCGGTTCCATCCTGGGCTCCGGCGTCGGCATGCCGGGCGCCACCGTCCGCTGGCGCGTCGCCGGTCGCATGCTCGCCGCCTGGATGCTCACCCTGCCCGCAGCGGGCCTGGTGGGCGCCGCGTGCTACGGCGTGCAGCACGGGGTGGGCGGGGCGCTGGGCAGCGTCCTGGTGCTCGCGATCCTCCTGGGCTCGTCGCTGGCCATCTGGCTGGCGTCGCGACGCAAGCCGGTGGACCACACCAACGTGAACGAGGCCTGGGACGAGGAGAAGGGCTCCGCTCTGCAGCCCGTCGCCGCGACCACGGGCGAGGCCGGGCCCATGCACGTGGCGCCGGTGGAGACGGGGGCGGCCTCGCCGGTCGCCCAGGCGATCGACGCCGTCGAGGTCGTCGGCGGAGGCACGAAGGGGACGGGCGCATGAGCGGCATCATCGAGTGGGAGGCCCTCGGCCTCGTCGTGGCGGTGGGGCTGCTCGTCGGTGGCGGGGTGCCCGCGCTGTTCGCGCTGGGTCTGCGCCTGCTGGCGAAGCCCGGCGCTGTCCGCCGCGCCGGCGGCTACCTCTGCCTCGCGGTGTGTGTGGGGGCCGTCCTGGCGGGTCTCGCCTTCCTCGTCTCGGGCGGTCACTGACCCCGCCGCGCCCGACGCCGGGGCAAGATGGGGGCATGCCTCTCGCACCCCGCTACCTGGCCGACGACGCCCGGTACGACGCCATGACCTACCGCCGCTGCGGCCGCAGCGGCCTCGACCTGCCCGCGCTCTCGCTCGGCCTGTGGCACAACTTCGGCGACACCAACCCGTTCGAGACGCAGCGCGCGATCCTGCGCCGGGCGTTCGACCTGGGCGTGACGCACTTCGACCTGGCGAACAACTACGGGCCGTCGTACGGCGCGGCGGAGGCGAACTTCGGCCGTCACCTGACCGCCGACCTCGCGCCTTACCGCGACGAGCTGGTCGTCTCCACGAAGGCCGGCTACGACATGTGGCCGGGCCCGTACGGGGACCACGGGTCGCGCAAGTACCTGCTGTCCAGCCTCGACCAGTCGCTCACCCGCATGGGGCTCGACTACGTCGACATCTTCTACCACCACCGTCCCGACCCCTCGACGCCGCTCGAGGAGACCATGGGCGCGCTCGCGAGCGCGGTGCAGCAGGGCAAGGCCCTGTACGTCGGCGTCTCCAACTACTCGCCCGCGCGCACGCGCGACGCCGCCCGGATCCTCGGCGACCTCGGCGTGCCGCTGCTGATCCACCAGCCGTCGTACTCGATGTTCAACCGGCACATCGAGGACGCCGGGCACGTGGACGGTTACGACGGCGCGCAGACCGAGTCGCTGCTCGACGTCGTCGGCGACCTCGGCGTCGGCACCATCGTGTTCTCGCCCCTCCAGCAAGGGCTTCTGACCGACCGGTACCTCTCCGGCGACGCCCCCACCGGGTCGCGGGCGGCGCGCCCGGACTCGCCGTTCCTGTCGTCGGGCAACCTCACCGAGGACTACCTGTCGCGGGCCCGCACGCTGAACGAGATCGCCTCCGGCCGCGGCCAGACGCTCGCCCAGCTCGCCCTGACGTGGGTGCTCCGTGACGCGCGCGTCACGTCGGCGCTCATCGGCGCGTCGTCCGTGAAGCAGCTCGAGGACAACGTCGCCGCGCTCGACGCGGCGCCGCTGAGCGCCGACGAGATCGAGGCCATCGAGCCGCTGGCCCGGGCGCTGTGACGGCGGAGCGGCACATCGTCGTCCTCGCCGGGCGCGGGCGGTACGAGGACCCCTGGCACGACCACGCCGCCACGTCCCACGCCCTCGCCACGATCCTGGGCCAGGTGACGGCCGGGGGCGAGCCGCACGTCGAGGTCCGCTCCGCGTTCCGCGACGTTCTGGAGGACCTGGACACCGTCGACCTCCTGGCCGTGAACAGCGGCCACGGCCGCCCCGACCCGGAGTTCGACGGCGCCGACGACGACTGGCGCGCGTTCCACGCCCGTATCGAGGAGTGGGCACGAGCCGGCGGCGCGATCCTGGCGGTCCACCAGGCGGCCAACACCTTCTCCGACGCGCCCGGCTGGGAGGAGGTCCTGGGCGGACGATGGATCGCCGGCACCTCGATGCACCCGCCGATCAGCGAGGCGACGTTCCGCCTGGAGCCGGGCCACGCCATCACCGACGGGCTCCCGGCGGTCGAGGCCTTCGACGAGCGGTACTGCTTCCTCCGGGTCGGCCCCGGCGCGCAGGTCCTGGGCTCGGTGGAGGGCCCGGCTGCGGGTGGCGGCGGGCCCGGCGACGCGGTGGCCGACGACGGCTCGGCCGGGTCCGGCACCACGTCGCACCCCGTGCTGTGGGTCCAGGAGGCGCACGGCGGGCGCACTGTCTACAGCGCGCTGGGCCACGACCTGCGGTCGTACGCGTCGCCCACCCACCAGGAGCTGCTGCGCCGGGCGGCCGCCTGGCTGCTGGGCTAAGGCCCTGCGCCGAGAACAACACTGTGCAGGCAACCGACGCCGGTTGCCTGCACAGTGTTGTTCTCGGGCGGGCAGAGGCGGCGCGCCTGTGGATGACCATCGGCGCCGTGCGGTGAAATCTGGTGGCATCGACGCATGCCCCGAACCCGAGCCGTACCGCAGGCTCTCGTGATCCTTGCGCGTCGGCAGGCGGGGCTCCTCAGTGTCGAGCAGTGCGACGCCCACGGCGTGACCCGGAGCCATCGGGAGAGGCTCGTCGGATGCGGCCTGTGGAGGCGTGCCGCACGCGGCGTCCTCGACACCGGCGAGGTGGACAACCGTCTGCATCCGTATGACGTGGCCCGACGACGTTCCGCCTGGCTCGGTCGGTTGTCGCACCCCGAGGCCGTCGTGGTCGGGGCCGCCGCACTGGTCCTGCACGGCGTCAGGGGTCTTCCGAGGAGGATCGTGCCCGAGGTCGTTCTCCCCGGCGGGCGGTTCGGCCGGGAGGGTTCGACCGTGACGGTGCGGCAGTACCGGTCCTTCGAGACCGCCCAGGTGGGCGGTGTGACGGTCGCATCGGTCGAGAGCGCACTGGTGCAGGCGCTCCCGGCACTGCCTCGGTTCGCCGCCGTCGCCGCGCTGGACTCGGCCCTCAACCGGAGGCTGATCGAGCCGGCGGGGCTGACGAGGGTGCGGGAGTCGCTCCGTGGCCGTCGGGCCGCCGCAGCCTGTGCGGCCCGGGTGGACGAGGCAGACGGGCGGGCCGAGTCGCCCCCGGAGACGTATCTCCGGCTCCAGGCCACGGACGCGGGGATACCGCCGGACGATCTCCAGCGCGACCTCCGCGACGCCGGCGGCCGCTTCCTCGGCAGGGGTGACCTGCTCTGGTGGCTGCGTGACGGACGATGGCTCGTGGTCGAGATGGACAGCGTGGAGTTCCACACCGGCGACGCCGCGCTCCGGCACGACACCGGGCGGCAGAACGGGCTGGTCGGCGACGGTGGCGTCGTCCTGCTGAGGTACTACGCGGACCAGCTCTGGCCACCCGGGGCGGTCACGGGAGAGCTGGTGCACTTTCTGAGGCTGCACGGGTGGCGGCGGGGCTGAGCGTCCGCGTCGAGAACAACACTGTGCAGGCAACCGACGCCGGTTGCCTGCACAGTGTTGTTCTCGGGCGGGGTGGGCGGGCTGGCGGGCCGGCCGGGGCCGCGAAGCTCAGGCGCCCGGGAAGCCGGCCTGGCGCCAGACCTCATAGACCGCGATCGAGGCCGCGTTCGTCAGGTTGAGCGACCGGCGGCCCGGCAACATCGGGATCTTCACCTGGTCGGTGATGCGCGGGTGCGCCAGCACCTCGTCCGGCAGGCCGGTGGGCTCCGGGCCGAACAGCAGCACGTCGTCCGGCCGGTACTTCACGTCCGTGTAGCCCGTGGTCGCGCGGGTCGTGAAGGCGAAGACCCGGGAGCCGGGGAGCACGTCGAGGGCGGCGTCGAGCGACGGGTGCACGTCCATCACCGCGAGGTCGTGGTAGTCGAGGCCGGCGCGCTTCAGCTTGGCCTCCGACAGGTCGAAGCCGAGCGGCTCGACCAGGTGCAGCCGAGCGCCGGTGACCGCCGCGAGCCGGATCGCGGAGCCGGTGTTCCCGGGGATGCGCGGCTCGAAGTAGACGACGTGGACCAGCGGGACGGCGGGCTCGGCGGCGGCGTGGTCGGGAAGCACGGGCCCATTCTCCCAGCCGACGGCGCCCCTGGGGCCGCGGGCGGGCGTCAGCGGTTCAGGTGCAGGCCGACGAGCTGCCCGATCTCCGCGACGTTCTTCATGAGCTCCAGGTTGACCCAGCCGGCGAGGCGGGCGAACGTGGCGTCGTCGGCCCAGGGGCCGGAGACCGCGGCGTCCAGGTCGGCCTCCTCGACCCTCGGGACCCAGGCGGCGTGCAGCGAGCGGACCTGCGCGACCGCAGCCCCGGCCGACCCGGGCCACGGGTGCTCGTCCCAGGGCACGGGCGTCCCGCCGTCAGCCCAGCGGTGGGCGTTGGTCCACCACCAGGTGACGTGCCACAGGAGCCAGGCGACGGTGGGCGTCGGAACCGGCGAGGAGGTCTCGTCCGGCAGCTGGACGGTCCCGTCCGGCAGCACGGTGCAGACGTTCGGCGAGGGGTGCCAGAAGGCGTTCTCCTCGGTGACGGCCGGCAGGTGGTACTGGTCGGCGAGCGACCAGGTGAGGTCGAGCTGCCGGCGAAGGGTCTGGCGGAGCACAGCCCTACCCTACGGTCGCCGCCCCACCCCCTACGGTCGCCGCAACGGCGGACGAGCTGACTACCCCGGCGATCCCACACCGGCGAGGTAGTCAGCTCGTCGGACAGCCTGACTCCCTCGGCGGTTCCACACCGGCGAGGTCGTCACTCCGTCGGCCCCCGGCCAGGTGCCTCTTCCTCGCCGGGGGAGCTCGGTCAGCGCGCCAGACGGTCCCGCAGGCGCGCGAGCTGGACCCACAGCTGCTCGGGCACCCGGTCCCCGAACTGGTCGAAGAAGTCGCGCGTCAGGTCGGCCTCGGCGAACCACGGCTCGGTCGGCACGTCGAAGAGCGCCTCGAGGTCGCGTTCCGTCAGGTCCAGGCCGTCCAGGTTGAGCGCGCCCGGCCGGGGCAGCCGGCCCACCGGCGACCCGTACGAGGCGTCGGGACGCAGGCCGCGCTCCGCCTCCACCTGGCCGACGATCCACTCGACCACGCGCGAGTTCTCGCCGAACCCGGGCCAGAGGAACGAGCCGTCCTCGCCGCGGCGGAACCAGTTGACCTGGAAGATGAACGGACGTCGGCCGTCGCGCAGCACCTCGCCCATGTGCAGCCAGTGGGCCCAGTGGTCGGCCATGTTGTAGCCGCAGAAGGGCAGCATCGCGAAGGGGTCGCGGCGCAGCTCGCCGAGCGCGCCCTCGGCAGCGGCGGTGCGCTCCGACGAGATCGTGGCGCCCATGAACACGCCGTGCTCCCAGTCGTACGACTGCGCGACGAGCGGCACGTTCGTGGCGCGGCGCCCGCCGAAGATGATCGCGTCGACCGGCACGCCCTCCGGCGCCTCCCAGGTGTCCGCGATGGTGGGGCACTGTGCCGCGGACACCGTGAACCGCGAGTTCGGGTGGGCGGCCGGGCGGCCGGCGGCGCCGTCGGCCGGCGTCCAGTCGTTGCCCTGCCAGTCCATGAGGTGGGCCGGCGGCTCGGGCGTGAGGCCCTCCCACCAGACGTCGCCGTCGTCCGTCAGGGCGACGTTCGTGAAGATCGTGTCGTGCGAGAAGGTCGCCACGGCCGTGGGGTTGGTGTCCACGCCCGTGCCGGGCGCGACGCCGAAGAACCCGGCCTCCGGGTTGATGGCCCGCAGCGACCCGTCGGGGCCGGGGCGCATCCACACGATGTCGTCGCCGAGGGTCTCGACCTTCCAGCCCGGGATGGTGGGCTGCAGCATGGCGAGGTTCGTCTTGCCGCACGCGCTGGGGAACGCCGCGGCCAGGTGGTACTGGCGGCCCACGGGGGAGGTGGCCCGGATGAGGAGCATGTGCTCGGCGAGCCAGCCCTCGTCGCGCGCCATCGCGGACGCGATCCGCAGCGCGAAGCACTTCTTGCCGAGCAGCGCGTTGCCGCCGTAGCCCGAGCCGTACGACCAGATCTCGCGGCTCTCCGGGAACTGGACGATGTACTTGGTGTCGCTGCAGGGCCACGGCACGTCGGCCTCGCCCTCCGCCAGAGGAGCGCCGACGCTGTGCACGGCCGGGACCCACTGCTGCCCGCCGTCGATCAGGTCGAGCACGCGGGCCGACACCCGCGTCATCACGTGCATGGAGACCACCACGTACGGGGAGTCGGTGATCTCGACGCCGACCTGCGAGATCGGGCCGCCGACGGGACCCATCGAGAACGGCACCACGTACATGGTGCGGCCCTCCATGGAGCCCTCGAAGACGCCCTGCAGCTCGGCCCGCATGGCGGCCGGCTCGCGCCAGTTGTTCGTGGGGCCGGCGTCGTCCTCGCGCTCGGAGCAGATGAACGTGCGCGACTCCACGCGCGCCACGTCGCTCGGGTTTGACCGGGCCAGGTACGAGCCGGGGCGGAGCTCGGGGTTCAGGGGCACCAGCGTCCCGGCCTCGATCATCTGGTCGATCAGGCGCTGCTTCTCGCCGGCGGAGCCGTCACACCACACGATCTCGCTCGGCCGGGTCAGAGCTGCCACGCTCTCCACCCAGGCGCGCACATCCTTCTGCCCGACGGCGGAGCGGGTCGCCGCGTGCGGGGCGGCGCCGGCCTCGTAGGTGGTGGCTTCGGGGGACTCGACGAGCTCGGCGACGAGTCGGGTGCGGCGGGGGTTGGCGAGCATGGACATGGTGTGCTCCGATCTGCTGATGCGGTCCGGGTTTCCACGATGTCCGCTATCGGGACTGGATTTCTAGCGAATCTGCTGTCAAGATTCGCCGATCTTCACGTACGGTGAAGGAGTGAGGTCCTGCTGCCCGGTCCCGGGCAGTCCGGCGGACGGGAGAGGCGACATGGTGCAGGCGCGGGAGGCCGGGGCGACGTCGGGCACGGGCACGGGCGGCGCCACCGACACCGACCTGATCACCCTCGGACGGCGCGTGCGGCATGCCCGCACCGCGCGCGGGCTCACCCTCGACGCGCTCGGCGAGCTGGTGAACGCCGCGCCGAGCCTGCTGTCGCTGGTGGAGAACGGACGGCGGGAGCCGAGGCTGTCCCTGCTGCGCGGCATCGCGGAGGCGGTGGGCGTGCCGCTCAACGACCTGCTGTCGGGCGAGCCGCCGTCGCGCCGGGCGGCCCTGGAGATCGCGCTCGACCGCGCGCAGCGAGGCCCGCTGTTCGCGGGCCTGGGCCTGCCTGCGGTCAAGCCGAGCCAGAAGCTGCCCACCCCGGTGCTGGAGCAGCTCGTGGGCCTCCACGAGGAGCTGTCGCGGCGCGAGGAGGAGGCGATCGCCACCCCCGAGGAGGCGCGTCGCGCCAACACGGAGCTGCGCCTGGAGCGTCAGGCACGCGACAACCACTACCCGCAGTTCGAGGCGATCGCCGAGGACCTCGTCCGCCGGGCGGGCTACACCGGGGGCGCGCTGACGCACCGCACGGTGGCGCGGCTGGCCGAGGACCTCGGGTTCACCCTGCTGCACGTGGACGACCTGCCGCGTTCCGCCCGGACCGTCACCGACCTGCGCAACGGCCGCATCTACCTGCCGCCCGCCTCGACGCCGGGCGGGCACGGGCTGCGGTCACTGGCGCTGCAGGCCATCGCGCACCGGGTGCTCGACCACGCGCGGCCCCGGTCGTACGCCGAGTTCCTGCGCCAGCGCGTGGAGATCACCTACTTCGCGGCGGCGTGCCTGGTGCCCCAGTCGTTCGCGGTGTCGTTCCTCGAGGCGCGCAAGCGGGAGAAGGACCTGGCGGTCGAGGACTTCCGCGACGCGTTCGGCGTGACGCACGAGGCCGCGGCCATGCGGCTCACCAACCTGGCGACGGTGCACCTCGGCGTCCCGCTGCACTTCCTGCGCGTGGGCGACGACGGCGCCCTCTTCCGCGGGTACGCGAACGACGGCCTGCCGTTCCCCCAGGACGTCACCGGGGCCATCGAGGGCCAGCTGATCTGCCGCCGCTGGGCGGCGCGGGAGTCGTTCACGCGCCGCGACCGGGCCACGGAGTTCTACCAGTACACGGACACACCGGCGGGGACCTTCTGGTGCTCGACGCAGACCGGCTCGCTCGGTCCCTCCGGAGCGGGGGCGTTCTCGATCACCGTGGGCGTGCCGTACGCGCACGCCAAGTGGTTCCGAGGGCGGGACACCACCGTCCGGCGGGTCTCCACCTGCCCCGACCCGTCCTGCTGCCAGCGCCCCGCGCCCGACGTGGCCGCGCGGTGGGCCGACGCCGCCTGGCCGTCCGCACGCATGCACCAGCAGGTGCTCGCCGCCCTGCCGCGCGGCGCGTTCCCCGGCGTGGACGACACCGAGGTCTACGCGTTCCTGGAGAAGCATGCCCCCGACTGACCCCGTTCCGCTGTGGGTATGGCTGTGGCGGGAATTCCGGTCAGAATTGGCGCCACAGCCATACCCACAACAAACGGGCGTTAACGTGTGACCCCATGGCCACCAATCTTGCTTGCGTAGGACTGGACGTGCGGAACCGCAGCGGGTTCCGCGACCTGGTGCACGCCGCGCTCGGCGAGAGCGTCGTCATCGCCCGGGAGCGCGACGTGACGCTCCAGGTGTGGACCGACCCGTCCGGCGCCCGCCTCGTGATCACCACCGAGGGCGACCTGGTCCGGGCCGTGACCATCTCGTTCGCCGGTCCGCTGGGCGCCCGGATGGCCGACGTCCAGGCGGCCGACGGCGGCCTCGTCATCGCCGAGGTGCTCGACGAGACGGAGGAGGTCGTGGCCGCGTTCGCCTGCGAGCTGGAGGAGATCGCCCTCCTCGGCGCCGCGGCGCAGCCCGTCCTGGGCCCTGCCTGCATCGTGGGCCTCGGGCGCACGCTCGACGTGTTCCCCGACGAGGACGCGTTCTACGCCTCCGACGCCTCCCTCATGACGTTTGCCGACCAGCCGGACGACGACGGCATGGAGCCGCTGCGGTTCGAGCCCGAGTCGTTCAGCCCGGACGGGGCGTTCACCGCTCAGGTCGACGCCGTGGGCCGGCTCAACGGGACGGTGCTCGAGGTGTCGCGACGCACGGTGTCGAGGACCGGCCAGTCCTTCGACACGGCACGCGTCCGGACCGGCGGCTTCGAGGTGAACCTCTGCGTGCCCGCGCTCGACGTGCCGATGCGGCCCGGCGACATCGTGGCGTCGAGCGTGTACCTCGTGGCGTCCGTGCCGCACCTCGTGCCTCGCCGCTGAGCGCCCCGGATCCTGGCGCTAGCCTGGGCGGATGCCGACTCCCGCCGAGATCACGACGTTCGACACCTTCGAGCCCCCTGAGGGGGCGGTGCCCTGGGTGGCCGGCCCGCCGCGGGGCGAGACCATCGCCGTCGTCGACCCGGACCCGGCCTGGCCCGCCCTGTACGAGAGCCTCGCCGTGACGATCCGGACCGCCCTGGGCGACGCCGTCCTCGATCTCGACCACGTCGGGTCCACGTCCGTCCCGGGCCTGCCCGCCAAGCCGGTGATCGACGTCGACCTGATCGTCGCCGACCCGGCCGACGAGCCGGCGTGGCTGCCCGCGCTGGAGGCAGCCGGCTTCGTGCTCACCGTGCGCGAGCCCTGGTGGTACGAGCACCGCTGCCTCCGGTTCACCGCCCCGCGGTCCAACCTCCACGTGTTCGGGCCGGACGCCGCGGAGCCCGTGCGCCACCGGATCTTCCGGGACTGGCTCCGTGCCGACCCGCAGGACCGGGACCTGTACCGCGACGCCAAGCTGGCCGCGGCCTCCGCGTCGAACGCGGCCGGCGAGCACGTGATGCAGTACAACGCGCGCAAGGAGCAGGTGATCCGTGAGATCTACGGCCGGGCCTTCGCGGCGGCGGGCCTGCTCTAGCGGCTCGCCGCCGCGGCCCTAACGGCGGGGGCCGCCCCGCGCGTCCAGGCGGGCCAGGAGCCGGTCCAGCACGTCACCGAGCCGCAGGCCGTCGTGCTCGAACTCGTTGGTCACCCAGGCCTCCGCGTTGCCCACCCGCTCCGCCGTCTCCAGGGACAGCGTCGCGTCCACGAACATGTCGTCGAAGTAGACCGCCGCCTCCACCGGCACCTCGTTCGACGCCAGCAAATCCAGGTCGTACAGGTCGCCCCAGCGGTCCCACGCCGCGAGCTCCTCGGCCGCAGCCGCGAACGGCCGCAGCGCCGCGGTCTCGCGGAACATCCACGGGTAGATCATCTCGCCCGTGAGCAGCAGGGGCCGGGCGCCCTCCGCGAACGCGGGGTCGGCGTCGCGCACCGCCTGGGCGGACCACGCCGTCGGACCCGTGTGCGACTGGGCGTAGATGCTCTCGTGCAGCACCGCGTACAGGGGGTTCGCGGCGAACGACGTCTCGGCGGCGACGGCGGCGAGGAAGGTGTCGGTGAGGTGGTCGCCCGAGCCGGCCGGGCCGTCGTCGGGCAGGCCGTCGAACGCCTCGTCCACGATCCAGTGGATCCGCTCCGGGCCCGGCTTCATGCCCAGGTCCATGCCCAGCGTCTGGAACCGGCGCACGCTGAGGGCATCCCCGTCGGGAAGCCGGACGTCGCCCGTGGCGAGCCGGTCCGCGACCCGTTCGAGCCGCCCGGCAAGGTGCGGGTAGCGGGCCCGCAGCCGCGCGTTCTTCGTGACGACCCGCGGCTGCGTGCGCTCGTAGACGTCGCGGGCGCTCGCGGTCAGGCCGGGAAGGCCACCGGTGACGAGGCACGCGTCGAGGGCCTCGGGCGCGCGCGACAGGTACGCCATCGTGATGAACCCGCCGTACGACTGGCCGAGCGAGGTCCAGCGGCGGCCGTCGAACAGGGTGCGGCGCACGTGCTCGGCGTCGGCCACGATCGAGTCGGCGCGGAAGTGCGTGAGGTACTCCGCCTGCTCGCGCGGGGTGCCGAGGGCGGCCAGGGAGCGGCCGCGCACCGCCGTCGACCGGCCGGTGCCCCGCTGGTCGAGGAGGATCACCCGGAAGCGGCGCAGCGCCGTGCCGAGCCAGCCGTCCGGGCCCGTGGGCCGCGGGCCCTTGCCGCCCGGGCCGCCCTGGAGGAAGACGAGGAGCGGCAGGTCGTCGTGGCGGCGGGCCGGGTCGACGACCTCGCGGACGAAGAGGGTGAGGTGACGGGGGTCGGCGTCGTCCCACCAGTCGAGGGGTACCTCGAGGTGGTGGTCGGTGACATGGACGCCGGGGAGGGTGTAGCTCAGGGGCACGGCTCAACGGTAGCGGGGGCCCGCGGGGAAGTCCGGTTCGAGAACGCCATCGGGGGTGGCCCCCCCGCGGGGGGCGCGCCCCCCGCGCGGTGACGGACCCCCCTCTCGGGGCCGGGATGGCTACTGCACGTCCTCGTCCACCCAGTCGAAGGTCTTGGTCACGGCCTTCTTCCAGTTGCGGTAGAGGCGGTCCCGCTCGCCGGCGTCCATCGACGGCGACCACCGCTTGTCCTCGGCCCAGTTCGCGGTGACGTCCTCCTCGCCCTGCCAGAAGCCCACGGCGATGCCGGCGGCGTAGGCCGCCCCCAGCGCCGTGGTCTCCGCGACCTTGGGCCGCACCACGTCCACGCCGAGCTGGTCGGCCTGGAACTGCATGAGGAGCTCGTTCGCGACCATGCCGCCGTCGACCTTGAGCTCGGTGAGCGTGACGCCCGAGTCGAGCGACATCGCCTCCACGACCTCGCGGGTCTGGTAGGCGACCGCCTCCAGCGCGGCGCGCGCGATGTGGTTGCGGTCCACGAACCGGGTGAGACCCACCAGCGCACCCCGGGCGTCCGGCCGCCAGTACGGCGCGAACAGGCCGGAGAAGGCGGGCACGAAGTACGCCCCGCCGTTGTCGTCGACCTTGCGCGCGAGGTACTCGACGTCCTGCGAGTCGGTGAACATCCCCAGGTTGTCCCGGAGCCACTGGACCAGCGACCCGGTCACCGCGATGGAGCCCTCGAGGGCGTAGATCGCGGGGGCGTCGCCGATCTTGTAGCAGACCGTCGTGAGGAGCCCGTTCTCCGACGGCACCTTCTCCGTGCCCGTGTTGAGCAGCATGAAGTTGCCGGTGCCGTACGTGTTCTTCGCCGTGCCCACCTCGAAGCAGGCCTGCCCGAACGTGGCCGCCTGCTGGTCGCCGAGGATGCCCGCGATCGGCACGCCCGGCACCATGCCGCGCTCCCGCCCCTTGCCGTACACCTCCGACGACGACGCGATGCGCGGCAGCATCGACATCGGGATGCCCATGTCGGCAGCGATGTCCTCCCGCCATGACAGGGTGTCGAGGTCCATGAGCATGGTCCGGGACGCGTTGGTCACGTCGGTGACGTGCACGCCGCCGTCGACCCCGCCGGTCATGTTCCACAGCACCCACGCGTCGGTGTTGCCGAACAGGAGGTCGCCCCGCTCCGCCTTCTCGCGGGCGCCCTCGACGTTGTCGAGGATCCACTTCACCTTGGGCCCGGAGAAGTAGGTCGCCAGCGGGAGGCCGACGACGGCCTTGTACTTGTCGGCGCCGTCCGACCCGCCGAGCTCGTCGACGATGGCCTGCGTCCGGGTGTCCTGCCAGACGATCGCGTTGTACACCGGCTGGCCGGTGGTGCGGTCCCACACCACCGCCGTCTCGCGCTGGTTCGTGATGCCCACGGCGGCGATGTCCGTGTGGTTGAGGTTGGCCCGCGTCAGCGCGAGGCCGACAGCCTGCCGCACGTTGTCCCAGATCTCCACCGGGTCGTGCTCCACCCAGCCGGCCTTGGGGAAGATCTGGGCGTGCTCCAGCTGGCCGGTCGAGACGATCGTCCCGCCGTGGTCGAACACGATCGCTCGCGAGCTCGTGGTGCCCTGGTCGATCGCGAGTACGTAGTCAGGCATCGCTTCTCTCCTTGATCAAGACGTCGTTGTCCGTGCGGCCGTCGTACGGCTCGGTCCGGTCGTGCACGGCTAGAACGTGGCACCCGCGAGGAGCCCGCCCAGCAGGCCGCCTACCAGGGGGCCCACCACGGGCACCCACGAGTAGCCCCAGTCGCTGCTGCCCTTGCCGCGGATCGGCAGGACGAGGTGGGCGATGCGCGGGCCGAGGTCGCGGGCCGGGTTGATGGCGTACCCCGTGGGCCCGCCCAGGCTCGCGCCGATCCCGACCACCAGGAGGGCCGCCGCGAGCGGTCCCATGTCACCGGGCCAGTTCGCGAACGCCAGGATGACGAACACGAGCATGAAGGTACCGATCACCTCGGTGACGAAGTTCCACGTGTACGACCGCAGCGCCGGGCCGGTCGAGAACACGCCCAGCTTGATGTCGGCCGGTGCCTCCTGGTCGAAGTGCTGCTTGTAGGCCAGGTAGGCCAGGACCGCGCCGGCGAACGCGCCGACGAGCTGCGCCACCATGTAGGCGAGCACGTTCACGAAGCTCACGGGGATGTCCGGACCGAGCTCCTCGGCGCCCGACGCCACGATGCCCAGCGTCACCGCCGGGTTGATGTGCGCCCCGGAGGCGAACGCCACGAAGACGCCGGCGAACACCGCCAGGCCCCACCCGAAGTTGATCAGGAGCCAGCCGCCCCCGTAGCCCTTGGTGCCCGGCAGGATGACGTTCGCCACCACACCGGCACCGCCCAGGAGCAGGATCATGGTGCCGAGAAACTCCGGCACCATGATGTCGGTCAACACGTTCATCTCGGTCTCGCTCTCTGCCGACGACCTTGTCGGCGTCCGTGCCACACCCCCGGTCCTGGTCCAGGCCCGTGAGAGTGCGCGAGGTGTTCTGTTGTGTCGTGCGTGATGCGGCGAGCCCCGGAGGTCACGCCCGCAGCGGCAGCATGGCCGCCACGTCCTGTGCGCGCAGGCGCAGCTTCTCGGCGGCGCCGTCGTCGGGCGCCTGCTCCGCGGCAAGCTCCGCCTCGATGCGGGACCGCCACGCGTCCGTCTCCCGCCGGACCGTCTCGGCGTCCCAGCCGAGGAGCGGCGCGACCACCTCGGCCACCTCGTCCGCGGCGGCCACGCCGCGGTCGCGCACCTCGTATACGAGGCGCGTCCGGTGGGCGAGCAGGTCCTCCAGGTGCAGGGCGCCCTCGTGCGTCACGCCGTAGTGCACCTCGGCGCGCAGGTACGCGGGGGCGTTCCGGAGGGGGCGAGCCAACGTGGGGTCCGCCTCGCAGAGCTCGACGATCTCGGTCAGGTTGGCGCCGTACCGGTGCAGCAGGTGGTCCACCATGGGCGGCGCCCAGCCGTACCGCTTGGCCCAGGTGCGCGCCTGCCGCTGCACAGCGCGCAGGCCGACGGCGCCGGTGAGGGGGATCTGGTGCGTGATGCTGGGCAGCGCGGCGGACCGCTGGCCGATCGCGAAGTCCACCGCGTCCTTGGCCATGATCCGGTAGGTGGTGAGCTTGCCGCCCGCGATCACGGTGAGGCCCGGGGTGGGGCTCGCGACGGTGTGCTCGCGCGACACCTTGGCGCTGCTGGTCCCGGCCTTGGTGCCCGGCTGGAGCAGCGGGCGCAGGCCCGCGTACGTGCCGAGCACGTCGTCGCGGGTGAGCGGGTGCGCGAGCACGGCGTTGGCGTGGTCGAGGACGTAGTCGATGTCGGCCGCCGTGGCCACCGGGTGCGTGGGGTCGAGGTCCCACGGGGTGTCGGTGGTGCCGATGATCCAGTACCGGCTCCACGGGATCACGAAGAGCACGCTCTTCTCGGTCTGCAGGATCAGTCCTACGTGGCCGCGGATGCGCTCACGCGGCACCACGAGGTGCACGCCCTTGCTGGCGAGGACGTGGAGGCCGCCCTCGCTCCCGGCGAGGGCCTCGGTCTCCTCGGTCCACACGCCGGTGGCGTTGAGGACGGCGCGTGCGCGCACGGTGAGCTCGCGGCCCGTCTCGAGGTCGACGAGGACGGCGCCGTTCACGGCACCGGTGGGCCCCTGCGTCAGCGACACCACCTGCGTGCGGCTCGCCGCGTGCGCGCCGTAGCTCGCCGCGGTGCGGACCAGGGTGGTGACGAGGCGTGAGTCGTCCACGGAGGCGTCCCAGTACTGGACGGCGCCCACCGCGGCGTCGTGCGCCAGGTCGGGAAACTTGACCTCCATCTGACGCTTGCTCAGGTGGCGGTGGAACGGCATGGGCCGGCGGCCCGGGGTGAGGGTGGCGAGCACGTCGTACATCGCGATGCCCGCGCCCACGTACGCCCGCTCCCAGACGCGGTGCTCCAGCGGGTAGAGGAAGGGCACCGGCTTCACCAGGTGCGGCGCGAGGTCGCGCAGGAGCAGGTCGCGCTCCGTGAGCGCCTCGTGGACGAGGTTGAAGTCGAGCATCTGGAGGTAGCGGAGCCCGCCGTGGACCAGCTTGCTGCTGCGGCTCGACGTGCCCTGCGACCAGTCCTGGGCCTCGACGATCGCCGTGGAGAGCCCGCGGGTCACGGCGTCGAGCGCGATGCCCGCCCCCGTGGCACCGCCGCCGACCACCAGCACGTCGAGCTCTGCCGACGGGCTGACGCTCGCCTCGAGCGCCGCCAGGGCCAGGGCCCTGGACTCTGCGGTGAGCCGGGTGGTTGCCATGGGTTCACGTCATCACGCATTCGTGCTTCTGGCAAGGGTTGGAACGCGTGTCGCAAAGCGCTCCGACAACTCCGGCCCTGCGGCATAGGGTGACGCCGTGGCTCCCGACCTGACCGCCCCCGTCGTCCGCCCCGCCCTGCCCGCGGACGTGCGTGCCATCCGATCCCTGGTCGAGCCCTACGCCCAGAAGCGCATCCTCCTCGCCAAGGAGATGGTGGGCTACTACGAGGCGGTGCAGGAGTTCCTGGTGGCTGACGCCGGGACCGTCGTCGGGTGCGGCGCTCTCCACGTCATGTGGGACGACCTGGCCGAGATCCGCACCCTCGCCGTGCACCCGGACTGGCGCGGCCGCAGGGTGGGGCACGCGCTCGTGGACGGGCTCGTCGAGCGGGCCCGGGCCTTGGGCCTGCGCCGGCTCTTCTGCCTCACCTTCGAGGTGGACTTCTTCGCCCGGCACGGGTTCGAGGAGATCGAGGGGACGCCCGTCTCGCAGGACGTCTACGCGGAGCTCCTCCGGTCCCACGACGACGGCGTGGCCGAGTTTCTCGACCTCGCCCGGGTGAAGCCCAACACCCTCGGCAACACGCGGATGCTGCTGACCCTCTGAGCCCGTGCCGAGACAGTGGCTTCGTCGGACGAGGTGACTACCTCGGCAGGTGGTAGCGGCCCGCCTCGTCCTGCTCGGCGAGGCCGTCCTCGATCAGCCCTGCCACCGCCCGGTCGAGCTGCGCCGGGTCGGGCCAGACGTCGTCGAGCAGCGCCCGGTCCACGGGGTGGTCGGCCCGCCGCAGGACGGCCATGACCCGGCCCCGGGCCTGCCGGTCGGTGCCTGCCCAGGCCTGGGTCCGGCGGCGGGCGGCGTGGGTGTCCGGCGGGGAGCCGGCCGCGCGCCAGGCGCACAGGTTCGCGACCGGGCAGGCCTCGCAGCGGGGCGACCGCGCGGTGCAGACGAGCGCGCCGAGCTCCATGGAGGCGGCGGCCCAGCGGGCGGCGTCGGCGTCGTCGGCGGGCGCGAGAGCCGTGGCAAGTGCCCGCTCCGCGGCGGTGTACGACGGCGCGGGGAGCGCCGTCCCGCCGAACACCCGTGCGACGACCCGGCGCACGTTCGTGTCCACCACGACCGACCGGCGGCCGAACGCGAACGCCCGAACCGCGGCCGCCGTGTACTCGCCGACGCCGGGCAGGGCCAGGAGCGCCGCCTCGTCGTCGGGCACCACGCCGCCGTGGCGCTCCACGACCGCCCGCGCGCACTCCTGCAGGCGGAGCGCGCGGCGGGGGTAGCCGAGCCGGTCCCAGGCGCGGAGCACGTCGGCCGTGGGCGCGTCCGCCAGGTCGGCGGGCGTGGGCCAGCGCTCGAGCCATGCCCGCCACGCGGGCTCGACCCGGACCACGGGCGTCTGCTGGAGCATCACCTCGCTGACGAGGACGCCCCAGGGTGTCCGGTCGGCGGCCCGCCAGGGCAGGTCCCGGGCAGCTCCGCCGAACCAGCGCACGACGGCGGAGCGCACCTCGTCCTGCTGCGTCGCCCGGGCGGGGGTTGCGGTGGTCACGAGGACCTATCTTCCCTGCTTCGACGGCGGACGGTGTCCGGCGCGGCTCCGCGAGGGGCCGCAGCGTGCGACGTAACGTGGGGGCCTGCGGCTGTCGCCGCACGTCAGCAGAGGTCGTCGAGGCAGGGAGAGGCAGAGCAAGGTGGTCGTTGCACCGGACCGGACGCCGGATCGGACGCACTCGGAAGGCTCACGGCCGCCCGGGGCACCGGCGGGCACGCGGCGGCGGAGGCTCGCCCGGACGGTCGTGGTGCTCGTCGCCCTCGTCGGCGTCCCCGTCGCAGCGTGGGCCGCATGGCCCGACCCCGAGCCGTCGATCGTCACGGACAAGGAGCACCCGCCCGAGCCGCTCGACCTGACCGGGCCGGCCGAGCGCTGCGCCGCGAGCGCGCTCGACGTAGGCCTCACCGCCGACCGGACCACGTTCGCGCCCGGCCAGCCCGTCACCTTCACCGTGACGCTCGAGAACACCGGTCGCGTGCCGTGCCTCGTGGACGGGGCCGACGTCAGCAGCGCCGTCACCGTCTACGCCGCGCCCGGCCCGGAGGGCGGGGAGCGCGTCTGGTCGTCCGCCGACTGCGCCCCGGCCGACGAGCGGCTCCTGCTGCTGGGCCCGGGCGACGCGGACCCGCCCCGGCCGGTGCGATGGTCCGACGTGCGGACCGTCCCGGGCTGCGCGGGCGGCCAGCCGGGGCTCGTCGCCGGCGAGTACGTGGCTCAGCTGACGTTGGCCGACGTGCCGGGTGCCGTGAGCGAGCCCGTCACCGTGACCTATGTGGTCCCTGAGCCGACGCCGTCCCCGGCGCCGACGGACCCGGTGCCGACGGACCCGGCGCCGACGGACCCGGCGCCGACGGACCCGGCGGGAGCGACCGATCCGGCTGCCCCGGCGCCGGCCGACCCGGCAGCGACCGGTACGCCGGGGCCGCAGGCCCCGACGCCCTGAGGGTGCGCGCCAGACTGCTTCCGGGTGCGTCTACGGGCTCCACGGCGAACCTGGAAGCAGTCTCGTGCGCACCTCGGCCGGCGCGTGCCTCAGACGTAGCGCTCGAGGATGCTCGACTCCGCGAGGCGCGACAGACCCTCGCGGATGGTGCGGGCCCGCTGCTCGCCCACGCCGTCGACCGACATCAGGTCGTCGACGCTCGCGGCGAGGAGCTTCTGCAGCCCGCCGAAGTGCGAGACGAGCCGCTCGACGATGGACGCCGGCAGGCGCGGCACCTTCGACAGGAGGCGGAAGCCGTGCGGGGCGACGGCCGCGTCGAGGGCGTCGCCGCCACCCGGGAGGTCGAGGACGCGGCCGATCTGCCCGAGGTCGAGGAGCTGCTGCGACGTGAGGGCGGCGAGGTCCCGCTGTACGTCGGCCAGCGTGCGGTCCTTGCGCCCCAGCACCACGTAGTCGCGGATCACGAACTCGCGGTCGGCGCCCACGTCGCCGATCAGCTCGTCGAGCTGGAGGGCGAGCAGCCGGCCGTCGACCCCGAGCTCGATCACGTACCCGGCGATCTCGTCGGAGATGCGGCCCACCATCTCAAGGCGCTGCACCACGGAGCAGACGTCCCGGACGGTGACGAGGTCCTCGATCTCCAGGGCGGACAGCGTGCCCGACACCTCGTCGAGGCGGGCGCGGTACCGCTCCAGCGTGGCGAGGGCCTGGTTGGCCCGGCCGAGGATCGTGTCGGAGTCCTCGAGCACGTGCCGCAGGCCGCCCACGTACAGCGCGACGATCCGCATGGACTGGCTCACCGAGATGACGGGAAAGCCGCTCTGCTTGGCGACGCGCTCCGCCGTGCGGTGGCGCGTTCCGGACTCGGTGGTCTCGATGGTGGGGTCGGGGAGGAGCTGGACGGCCGCCCGGCGGATGCGCGTGGCGTCGCGGTCGAGGACCACGGCGCCATCCATCTTGGACAGCTCGCGCAGACGCGTGGCGGAGAAGCCCACGTCCAGCACGAAGCCGCCGGAGCACATCTGCTCGACGGTCTTGTCGAGACCCAGAACGATGAGGGCACCGGTACGGCCTCGGAGGATGCGCTCGAGACCATCACGAAGCTCGGTACCAGGCGCGACGGCGGCCAGGGTCTCCCGGAGCAGCTCGTCAGGGGGCGAGAGGGATTCGGCCACGACGAAATCTTACGCTGTGCTTCAGTTCACAAGCCCTTCGTTTCACGTGTTGTTCACGTGACGGGCCGGAGCCCGCCCCGTCCGGCTCCCTGGGGGCGGCCCCGGGCAGGGTCCGGCACGGTCTCGGCCGGGGTGCCGGGGGCCTTGCCGGCGCAGCCGCCCGTGGTACCTGCGCCGTTGCCGGTCGCACCGCCCGGGCCGCGGGCGAGCTCCACCGCCTCGGCGATGTGGCGGGCCTCGAGCAGCTGCAGGCCGTCGGGCGCCCGCACACCGGCGCCGGCCGGGACCACTGCCCGGGCGAAGCCGAGCCGTGCCGCCTCGGACAGGCGGCGCTCCAGCCCGGTGACCGGCCGCAGGTCGCCGGAGAGCCCCACCTCGCCGATCGCGACGGTCCCGGTGGGCAGCGCCTCGCCGGTGCGCGCGGAGACGAGGGCGAGGGCCGTCGCCAGGTCGGCCGACGGCTCGGTGACGCGGGCCCCGCCGATCGTCGAGACATAGACGTCCTGGTCGGCCAGCCGCAGCCCGGCGTGCCGGTGCATGACGGCGAGGATCATGGCGAGCCTGCTCGAGTCCACGCCGCTGGTCGCGCGCCGCGGGTTCGCGAGCGGGCTCGGCGCCACGAGGGACTGGATCTCCAGCGCCAGCGGACGACGCCCCTCGAGCGTCACGGTCACGCACGAGCCGGGAACGCCCGCCCCCGCGTGGGAGAGGAAGAGCCCGCTCGGGTCGGACAGGCCCACGATGCCGTGCTCCGAGAGGTCGAAGCAGCCCACCTCGTCCGTGGGGCCGTACCGGTTCTTGACGGCCCGGACCATGCGGAGCCGGGAGTGCCGGTCGCCCTCGAACTGGCACACCACGTCGACCAGGTGCTCGAGGGTGCGTGGCCCGGCCACCGTGCCGTCCTTGGTCACGTGGCCCACGAGCAGGACCGGGACCTGGCGCTCCTTGGCCACGGCGATGAGCGCCGCCGCGACCTCACGCACCTGGCTGACGCCCCCCGGTGCGCCGTCGACCTGCGCGGACGCGATGGTCTGCACGGAGTCGACGATGAGCAGGTCGGCGTCGGACGCCTCCACGTGCCCGAGCACGGTAGCCAGGTCGGTCTCGGCGGCGAGCAGCAGGGTGGGCGCCAGGGCACCGATGCGCTCCGCCCGCAGCCGGACCTGACCGGCGGACTCCTCACCGGTGACGTACAGGACGGTGCGCGGCGTGCCGGCCGTGGCCACCCGGGTGCCGGTGCTCGCCGAGGTGGGCGCCGTGACCCCGAGGGCGAAGTTGCTGGCGACCGCGAGCAGCAGGGTGGACTTGCCCACGCCCGGCTCGCCGGCGAGCAGCACGACCGCGCCCGGCACCAGCCCGCCGCCGAGGACGCGGTCCAGCTCGCCCACCCCCGTGGGCGTGGCGCGGGCGGCCTCGACGTCGATCTCCCCGATGGGCAGCGCGGGTGAACGGGTGGGCGTCACCGCGGTGGTGCGCGGACCGGCGGCCGCCGGGCCCTCCTCGGCGACCGTGCCCCACGCCTGGCACTCACCGCAGCGGCCGACCCACTTGGCGGTGGTCCAGCCGCACTCGGTGCAGCGGTAGGCGGGGCGCGAGGCGCGCTTGGAGGTGGTCGTGGTCACCTGGTGGACGGTACCCGCCGCCACCGACACGCTCACGCCCTGGGGAGGCGCGCCTGCACGGGACGCCCCTCGGCTCGGCATAGAGTTCGTCCGGACCGTCGGCGAACGTCGGCGGCGGACGAGCGGGAGAGGACGATGACCGACCAGCGTGTCCCGCTGCAGCCAGGTGGCACGCCGCCGAGCAGGCCGGAGGGCCCCAGGCCCAGCTACCTCGGTGACGGCTACCGCACCCCGGTCGACCGTGTTCACAGCCGGGTGTCCCCGGCGGTGTACCGGCGTCGTCGGCTCGTCGTGGGTGTCCTCGCGCTCCTGCTCGTGACGGCGATCCTCCTGGTCGGGGGCTTCGCCTGGCCGGGCTTCTGGCGCACCGAGGCCGAGCCGCAGGCTCTCCCGACGGTGACCGCCACGGCCCCCGCGCCCACTCCCACCGTGGAGCCGATGGCGCGCGCCGCCGAGGAGACCGCCTTCCAGAAGGCGCTCCCGTCGGCCGTGCGCGAGTACGCGCTCCTCTCGCTGGCGTCGTCCGAGCCCACGCTCGACGCGGGTGCGGTCGAGGCGTGGACCGCGGTGTTCGGCGACGGCGTGCAGCAGGTCACCGTCGTGGCCGGGCAGTGGGCCACGCCCGAGGCCGCCACCGCCGCAGCGGACGCCTACCGGGCGGCGGCGGGCGAGGCGAGCGCCGAGGGTGACGTCCTCGTGGGCGTCGACGTGGTCGGCACCTACGCGATCACCCCCGGCCCCACGCCGGACACCTCCGTCGTGACGTGGCGCAACGGCACCGCCGTGCTCCAGGCGACCGGCCCGTCCGGCGTCATGGAGGCCTTCTACGCGGCGTTCCCCCTCTGACCGCGGTGTCCTGACGGCGGGCACGACCCGCCTGTCCTGTCCCGACAGGGCACCATGGGTGTCGTGAGCAGCCAGAGCAGCAGTGGAACGACCGGACGACTCGCCGTGCTGGGCGCGGGCAACATGGGTGAGGCGGTGCTCGCCGGGGCGCTCGCCGCGGGCTGGGCGCCCGGCGACGTGGTGGCGACGGTCACCCCGGCGGAGACGGAGCGCGCGGCCGCCCTGCGGGAGCGCTACGGCGTGGCGATCGAGACGGACAACGCCACGGCTGCCGGCCGCGCGGACCTCGTCGTCGTGGCGGTCAAGCCGAACGACGTCGCCAAGGTCCTGACCGACGTGGGTCCCGTGCTGCCCGACGGCGCCGTGGTCGCCTCCGTGGCCGCCGGCCTGAGCGTGGACTACTTCGAGCGCCGGCTGCCCGCCGGGACGCCGGTGGTGCGCTGCATGCCCAACACGCCCGCCCTCGTGGGGGCCGGGGTCACGGCGGTGGCTCCGGGATCGGCCGCGGGGGACCAGCACGTCGCGCTCGTGGAGCGCCTGCTGACCGGGTCGGGGGTCGTGGTGCGGGTGGCGGAGAAGGACATGGACGCCGTCACGGCCCTCTCGGGCTCCGGACCCGCCTACGTCTTCTACGTGCTCGACGCCCTGGCCGAGGCCGGGGTCCTGCTGGGCCTGACGCGCGACGTCGCGCGCACGCTGGCGCTGCAGACGGTGCTGGGGTCGGCCCGGCTGGCCGACGAGACGGGCGAGCACCCCGTCCTGCTGCGCGAGCGCGTGACCTCCCCGGGCGGCACCACCGCCGCCGGTCTCCAGGCGCTCGACGACCACGGTGTCCGGGCCGCCTTCCTCGCCGCGGCGGAGGCCGCGCGCGACCGCTCCCAGGAGCTGGGCCAGGCCACGAAGTAGCGCTGTGGGTATGGCTGTGGTGTGAATTCGCGCCAAGATTCACGCCACAGCCATACCCGCAACGGACACCGGTGGGGGCGGTCAGGGGCGGGGCGGGGCTGTGCTGGCCCGGACCACCAGCCGCACCGGCACGAGCGTGTGCACGTCCGCGAGCGGCGTCGCCTCCCGCACCTGGCGCAGGAGGAGGTCCACCAGCGCGCGCCCGATCTCGGCGAAGTCCTGCGAGACGGTCGTGAGCGGCGGCCAGAGGTGCGCCGCGAGCAGGATGTCGTCGAACCCCACGACCGACACGTCCTCCGGCACGGCGCGCCCGGCCTCGTGCAGCGCGCGCATCAGGCCGGCGGCCATCTCGTCGTTGGCGCAGAACACCGCGGTGACCTCCGGGTCGCGCGCGAGCAGCTCGCGGCCGACGGCGTAGCCCGAGTCGGCGGTCCAGTCGCCGCGGAGGAGGTCGGGGACGGGGCGCCCGGCCGCGACCAGCGCGTCCCGCCAGGCATCGGCCCTGACCTCGGCGGGCGTCGAGTCCTCGGGCCCGGCGAGGTGGTGCACCGTCCGGTGCCCCAGCCCGAGCAGGTGCTCGACGGCGGCGCGTCCGCCCGCGGTCTGGTCGGCGCCCACGGCCGGGTGGTGCCCCACGAACCGGGAGTCGGACACGACGACGGGCAGGCGCGGCGGGAGCACCAGGGTCGCGGGCGTCGCGGTCTCGGCCCGGATGATGACCAGGCCGTCGATGGCCTGGTGGGACAGCCGCGTGGCGGCGGCCGCGACGTCGTCGGACGACGGGCTCTCCACGTCCACGAGGGTGACCGTGAAGCCCTCGGCGCGCGCCGCCTCCACGACCGCCTCGACGGTGCGGGACTCGCCCGTGCGCGAGAGCCGGTGGGCGATCATGCCGATGGTGCCGTAGCTCCCGGAGCGGAGGGCCCTCGCTGCCGAGTTGGGCGCGTACCCGAGCTCGTCCATCGCCGCCAGCACCCGGGCGCGGGTCTCTGCCCGCACGTTGGAGATCCCCATCGACACCCGGGAGACGGTCTGGGCGGACACGCCCGCCCGGGCAGCGACGTCGGCCAGGGACGGACCTGGGCGCGTGCGAAGGCCGGCACGCCGGCGTCCGGATTCGGTCATGGGCTTGACCATACTGTGACCCCGGCCCGGCTTGACGGGTTCCACACGGGGATGGGAGGGTCGGCCACACCAAGATGTTAACGTAAACATCGCGGACGGACGTCCGAGTCCGGGCGAAGCGGCCCGGGCCCACAGGAGAGGGGACTCGCGTGACGGCAACGGTGCCGGTGCCATCACCGGCCAGACCCAGGGCGCTCACCCGGACGGGCTTGTCCCGGCGGAGCCGCGCGGCATGGACGGGATGGGGCTTCGTGAGCCCGTTCCTCGCGGTGTTCGCGCTCGTCTTCGCCGCGCCGATCGGGTACGCGCTGTACCTCAGCCTCTACCGGCGGCAGATGGTGGGCGGCAACTCGTTCGTGGGCCTGGACAACTATGCCCGCGCGCTCAGCGACCCGCTGTTCTGGGAGGGCGTGGGGCGCGTCGCCCTGTTCCTCGTGGTCCAGGTGCCGATCATGCTCGGGCTGGCCCTCCTCGTCGCCCTCGCGCTCGACTCCGGCCGCGTCCACGGCATGGGGTTCTTCCGCATCTCGATCTTCATGCCGTACGCCGTCCCCGGCGTGGTCGCCGCCCTGATGTGGGGCTTCATGTACGGCGAGCGCTTCGGCCTGGTGGGCAACCTCAACGACGCGTTCGGCGTGTCGATCCCCGACCCCCTGCGGTCGGACTTCGTGCTCGCCGCCATCGGCAACATCGTGACCTGGGAGTTCGTGGGCTACAACATGCTCATCATGTACGCCGCCCTGCGGGTCATCGACCCGGCGCTCTACGAGGCGGCCAGGATCGACGGCGCGGGCCAGTGGCGCATCGTCAGCGCCATCAAGCTCCCCGCGATCCGGGGCGCGCTCGTCATCGCCACGATCTTCTCCATCATCGGCAGCTTCCAGCTCTTCAACGAGCCGAGCATCCTGCAGGCGCTGTCACCCAACTACATCAGCACGTCGTACACGCCCAACCTGTACGCGTACTCGCTGTCCTTCGCCGGCCAGCAGTACAACTACTCGGCCGCGATCGCCATCATCATGGGCGTCCTCACGATGATCGTCGCCTACGCGGTCCAGCTGCGCGGCATGCGACGGGAGGACTGAGCGATGACGACCACCACCTCCCCGGCCACCGCCGCGGCGAGCGCTCCAGCCCTGCGCACGCGCCGCCGTCGGGCCTCCGCGTCGAGGCCCCGCCGGAGCGTCACCTTCACGGTGCTGACCGGCCTCATGGCGATCTACTCGCTGGTGCCCCTCGTCTGGCTCCTGGTCAACTCGACCAAGACCCGGGCGGGCCTGCTCGACTCGTTCGGCCTGTGGTTCGCGGAAGACTTCGCCCTCTGGGAGAACGTCACCGGCGTCCTCACCTACGACGACGGCGTCTTCGTGCGCTGGTTCGGCAACACGGTGCTCTACGTCGTGGCCGGCGCCGGCGGGGCCACGCTCCTGGCCCTGCTCGGCGGGTACGCGCTCGCGAAGTTCGACTTCCCGGGCCGGCGCGGCGTCTTCGCCGTGGTGATCGGCGCGGTCGCGGTGCCCGGCACGGCGCTCGCGGTGCCCACGTTCCTGCTCTTCAGCGAGCTGGGCCTGACCAACACGCCCTGGTCCGTGATCGTGCCGTCGCTCGTGTCGCCGTTCGGGCTGTACCTCATGTGGACGTTCGCGTCGGAGGCCATCCCGGACGAGCTCATGGAGGCGGCGCGGATCGACGGCGCGGGAGAGCTCCGCACCTTCTGGCAGGTCTGCCTGCCGCTCCTGGCCCCCGGGACGGTGACCGTTCTGCTCTTCACCACGGTGGCGACGTGGAACAACTACTTCCTGCCGCTCATCATGCTGCGCGACCCCGACTGGTACCCCCTCACGCTCGGCCTGAACGCCTGGAACGCACAGGCGTCCACGGCCGGCGGCGAGGCCATCTTCCACCTGGTCGTCACCGGCGCGCTGCTGACCATCCTCCCGCTGGTCGCGGCGTTCCTGCTGCTGCAGCGGTACTGGCAGTCCGGCCTGGCGGCGGGGTCCGTCAAGGGCTGACACCACCCCTGAGTTCACGATCCACGACGAAGTGAGAGGACCACTCATGACCCCCATCCGGACCACGTCCCGGCGGGCCGCCTCGGCGGCCGCCGCCCTCGGCGCTCTCGCCCTCACCCTCACAGCCTGCGGTGGCCCGTCCGACGACGGCGCGGCCGCCGGCGACCCGGCCGACGTCGAGGCGGCCCTCGAGCAGGGCGGCGAGCTGCTCCTCTGGGCGTGGGACCCGACGCTCGAGGACGTCGTCGCGGGCTTCGAGGAGAAGTACCCCAACGTCGACGTCGAGCTCGCCAACGTCGGTACCGGCAACGACCACTACGTCGCCCTGCAGAACGCCATCGCGGCCGGCTCGGGAGTGCCCGACCTGGCGCAGGTCGAGTACTACGCCCTGGGCCAGTTCTCCATCGGCGGCTCCCTCGCGGACGTGAGCGCGTTCGGCGCTGACGAGCTCGAGGAGACGTTCACGCCTGGCCCGTGGGGCGCCGTCACCCAGGGCGGCGGCGTGTGGGCGCTGCCCATGGACTCCGGGCCGATGGCGCTGTTCTACAACGCGGAGGTCTTCGACTCGCTCGGCGTCGCGGTCCCCACCACGTGGGACGAGTACGTCGAGGCCGCCCGCGCGATCCACGCGGCGGACCCCACCAAGTACATCGGTGCCGACACCGGTGACGCCGGCTACACCACCTCGATCATCTGGCAGGCCGGCGGCACGCCGTTCGAGGTGGACGGCACGGACGTGACGATCGACCTCGGAGGCGACGAGGGCGCCGCCAAGTTCGCCGGCGTCTACCAGCAGATGATCGACGAGGGGCTCCTCGCCGACATCCCCGGCTGGAGCGACGAGTGGTTCCAGGCCATGGACGACGGCACCATCGCCACGCTCGTCACCGGCGCCTGGATGCCCGGGAACATGGAGTCGGGCGCGCCGAACGCGGCCGGCAAGTGGCGCGTGGCGCCGATGCCGCAGTGGGAGGCGGGCGCGAACGCCACCGCCGAGAACGGCGGCTCGTCGCTCGCGGTCACCGAGGCCAGCGAGAAGAAGGCGCTCGCGTACGCGTTCCTGGAGTACGCGACGGTGGGCGAGGGCGTGCAGACCCGGATCGACGGCGGCGCCTTCCCGACCACCGTCGAGGACCTGAACTCGGACGAGTTCCTCGCCTACGAGTCCGAGTACTTCGGCGGCCAGAAGATCAACGAGGTCCTGTCGGAGTCGGCCGCCAACGTGGTCGACGGCTGGCAGTACCTGCCCTTCCAGGTCTACGCGAACAGCATCTACCCCGACACGGTGGGCCAGGCCTACACGGGGGCCACGCCGCTGCTCGACGGCCTGACCGCCTGGCAGGACGCCGCCACCGAGTACGGCAACGACCAGGGCTTCACCGTCAGCAACTGACACCCGCGCCGGCCCCGCGCACGTTGCTTCGGCAGTTCGTCGGGGGGGGGGGGGGGGGGGGGGGGGGGCCCCCCCCCCGCCCCCGGCCCCAGCAACC